>CAJXVA010000037.1 GCA_913061055.1 uncultured Pseudomonadota bacterium | reverse complement strand
ACCTGAGAAATCGGGCGGGGTGGGTCGCGGGACTTGTGCGCCGGCCGCTGGACCTCAATGCGATCCAAGCGGAGGTCGGCACGGGGCGGGCGTGTTTGTTCGCGGTCGACTACGCCGAGATGTGGGGCACGGAACTGGCGGAACTGTTGGTAGCCCTCCATCGTGCGGCGGGTGGAGCCTTCCCGATCCGGGTCGTACTGGCTGCGCGGGCCGAGGCTGAGTGGTGGCGGTCGCTGAAGAGTAAGGCGTCCGAGGTCGTCGCTCTCGATGCTGCGAACGTCGTCGTTCCGCTACATCCACCGAGCGGGACGCCTGCGACCACGTGGGGTGAAGCGGTGAAGCGGTTTCAGAGGGCGCGCGGGCGCGACTCCGAGCCGGTTCCGCTTCCCGAAGACGAACGCTTGCAGGAATGGCTCGACCAAGGGGTGCTGACCCTGCACGTGGCTGCGCTGCTGGCGAGCGAAGGGGAGCTATCCACTGACACCGCGAGTCGTGGTGGCCTGTTCGACGCGTTGCTGGAACGTGAGAAGGACAGGTTCTGGGAGCCGAAGGGCGAGGAGTACACGAGCAACGTCGACGACCGGAGACGGGTCCTGGCGCAGGTCGCCGCGCTCGCGACGCTGGTCGGTCCCGTTGGAAGCGAGTCGGAAGCCCGGAACTGGTTGAAGCGGCTGCCCGTAGCAGAGGGCCTATCCGCACCGCAACTGAACGGGCTCGCGCGTGTGTTCGAAACGCTGTATCCACTTCCGAGCGGGCAGGGGGACGCTATTCTGCCTCCGATCCAGCCCGATCGAGTTGGGGAGCGTCTCGTTGCAAACGAGGTCAGGCGGGAAGAGGTGCTTGCGTGCCTGCCGTTTGAGCAAGGAAGTGCGAGTCAGGCTGCGCAGGCTCTGCGAGTGCTCGGGCGCGCTGCGGATTGGCACAAGGAGTCGCTGGAGTCGCTGGTGCTCGAAGCCGCGAGGGCACATCCTTTCTCGCTAGTGCGTGCATGGGTCGGAGTGGCGCAGGAGGAGCCGTGGGCACCCAGAACAGCCAGATTTCTCGAAGATGCCATAGGCGGGCTAAGTGATTTGGGTCCGGACGATGCGGACGCGCTCGTCAGCCGAATCCCTCTGGCGTCCGTGGTGCTACGAGGAGTCGCTGCCGTTCTCGCAGGACGGGCCGTTCTCGGGTTCGACGTTGCAGACCCAGCGGATGCCTCAATGCAGATGTCGTATGCTCGCCGATTTGACAACCTCGGGAGTCACCTTGCGCAAATCGGGCAACCGAAGAAGGCTCTGACCGCGACTCAGCGAGCAGTCGATCTGTTCGAGGCGCTGGCGCACGCGCACCCCGATGCATGCAGACCCGGACTTGCAACTACCCTCAGCAACCTGGGCACCAGGTTGTCGGAACTTGGGAAGAAGGAGGACGCCCTAACCGCAACTCAGCGAGCGGTCGACGTATACGAAACGCTGGTGAAGCAGCGCCCTGGCGCCTACCGCACCCACCTTTCAGGCACCCTCAGCAACCTGGGCGTGAGATTGTCGGAAGTTGGGAAGAAGGAGGAGGCTCTGGTCGTGAGCCAGCGAGCAGTCGACGTGTACGAGGAACTGGCGAAGGAGTGTCCAGGCGCCGTCGGCCCCGACCTTGCAATGAGTCTCAGCAACCTCGGCATCATGCTGTCGAAAGTTGGGAAGAAGGAGGCGGCCCTGACCGCGGGCCAGCGAGCAGTCGACGCGTACGAGGAGCTGGCAAGGGAGCGGCCCGACGCCTTCAACCCCGCCCTCGCGGACAGTCTCAGTAACCTCGGCATCATGCTGTCGGACGTTGGGAAGAAGGAGGAGGCCCTGACCGCGACCCGGCGAGCAGTCGACGAGTACGAGGAGCTGGCGAAGGAGCACCCTGGTGCTTTCAACGCCAGCCTTGCAACGGGGCTCAACAACCTGGGCGTGAGATTGTCGGAAGTTGGGAAGAAGCGGGAAGCCCTGACCGCGAGCCAGCGAGCCGCCGACGTGCTTGACGAGCTGGCGGGGCGGCATCCCGATGCCTTCAGCCAGATGCTCGCAGACAGTCTCAGCAACCTGGGGGTGAGATTGTCGGAAGCTGGGAAGCTGACGGAGGCCCTTACCGTAACTCAGCGAGCAGTTGATGTGTATGGGGAGCTGGTGAGGGAGCACCCCGGTGCCTTCAACGCCAAGCTTGCACCGGTGCTCAATAGCCTGGCTGTGAGGTTGTTGGAAGCTGGGAAGATGGAGGAAGCCCTAACCGCGAGCCAGCGAGCAGTCGACGAGTACGAGGGGTTGGCGAAGGAGGATCCTGATGCCTTCACCCCCAAGCTTGCGGCAAGTCTCGACTCTCTCGCCTTCGGGCTGTCGGAAGCTGGGAAGAAAGAGGAGGCGCTGACCGCGAGCCTGCGAGCAGTCGACGTGTGTGAGGGGTTGGCGAACGAGCATCCCGCCGCCTTCAACGCCAAGCTTGCAGCGGCGCTCAACAACCTGGGCGTGGGATTGTCGGAAGCTGGGAAGAGGGAGGAGGCCCTGACCGCGACTCAGCGAGCAGTTGATCTATACGAGGGGTTGGCGAAGGAGCACCCCGGTGCCTTCAACGCCAGACTCGCGGCGGGGCTCACCAACCTTGGCATCATGCTGCCGGAAGTTGGGAAGAGGGAGGAGGCCCTGACCGCGGCTCAGCGAGCAGTTGATCTGTACGAGGGGTTGGCGAAGGAGCACGCCGGTGCCTTCAACGCCAGCCTTGCCGCGAGCCTTAACAACCTCGGCATCATGCTGTCCGAAGTTGGGAAAAAGAGGGAGGCTCTGGCTACAACCCAGCGAGCGGTCGACGAGTACGAGGGGTTGGCGAAGGAGAGTTCCGGTGCCTCCAAGGCCAGACTCGCAGCGGGGCTCAGCAACCTCGGCATCATGCTGTCGGAAGTTGGGGAGAGGGGGGAGGCCCTGACCGCGAGCCAGCGAGCAGTCGACTTATGCGAGGAGCTGGCGAAGGAGGAGCCCGATGCCTTCGCCCCCAGCTTTGCCGCGAGTCTCAGCAACCTGGGCTTGAGATTGTCCGAAGTTGGGAAGAGGGAGGAGGCCTTGACCGCGAGCCAGCGAGCAGTCGACGAGTACGAGGAGCTGGCGAAGGAGCGCCCGGATGCGTTCAGCCGAAACCTTGCAGACAGCCTTCGCAGCCTCGCCTCTAGACTGTCGGAGGCAGGAAAGAAAGCGGAGGCCTTAGCCGCGACTCAGCGAGCAGTCGAAGCGTACGTGGAGCTGGCGGAGGAGAGCCCTGACGCCATCAACGATGGCTGGGACGATGACTAGCGACCCAGGGGTCGTGGCTGACCTGACGACATGCAATATCCGAATATCGACACCTCAGGCACGCTCCAGAACTACGACATCGTCACGGCACGTCGTACGGAGCACGCGCTCGCGTCGTGCTCGAGGACTCGAACACGGCTTACTTGGTGCGGTGTGCCCCTATCCGACGCGGTGGGCATATTCGCATCATCGCCGCTGGAGGCTCGGGCTTCGTGTTGTCTCGCTCCGCACATGCGGTATGCGGCGCGTCCAAGACCTAGATGCGTCGTCTTGCCGGGGTGGTCGCAACCGCGGCACGCGTAGATCTCCAGCTCCGGGCCGCCGTGTACGTACGGGTGCCGGCTCGTTCCGGTCGACGACGCAGTCGTCGACGCCCGCGTCACACTTGGTGCATCAGTGTGGGGGCGGCGTCACCATCCTGACTCCGGGCCGAGACCACGGCTCATCTCTCCGGCGGCGGCGGAGCACCGCGCGGCGAACTGTTCGGCTTCGACGATCTCGAAGTAGGCGCGCCGAAGCTCGGTGTCGCGGCGAGCCCGGCGACGAAACCCGGACGCGTAGTTCGTCAGGGTGTTTGTGCGTCGTCCCATGAGTTCGGCTATCTCCTCGCGATTCACGCCCAGCCGCATCGAGCACACGACCAGGAGGCTTCGCGCGGGCCAGAGGCCTCCCGCCCGTCCGACCCCCAAGATCTGGCGTGTGGGACGCTGTAGTCGCTGGCTGATCCGGCCGGCGACGCGTAGCACCAGGGCGATGTCGTGCTCCTGGAGGGTGTCACAGCACCGGAGCAGCCCGATCGAGTCAGGCCCGTTGAAGTTGCTGGGCGCGTGGTTAGGGGTCCGTCCCGACCGCGCTGTCGGGATCGAGCTGTCGTGCGACCACCGCTCCCAGTTCTTCTGCCAGTGCAGGTGCTCGGGGGTCAGGTGGGGGCGCCAGAACTCATCCCGGGTTGCGGCTTCGGTGAGCCGGTCGATTCGCTCCCGCCAATCCTCGAACGACGCGCCCTCGCGCTTCGTCGCCTTCGCGATCGGCTTGCGGTGGCAGGCACTGCTCGTCCGATATCCGGTGCCGGCGTCGATGACCGCTGCGCGGCACGCGTTGAAGTGTCCGATCACTCCGTCGATGAGTTCCGGATCGACGCCGAGGTCTTGCTTGGCCTTGCGACCATTCGGCTTGGCCCGAGCGTGCCTCCGAATCGCGGTCCCGCGATTCGGGTTAACTCGATCTCGATCTCGATCTCGATCTTGATCTAAATCTCGATCTTGATCTCTATCTAGGGAGCCGAATAAACCAACTTGGTTAACTAACTTCTTCGCAGGCTCCGGGTTTCCTTCGGTTTTCCCGGAAACCAAAACCGGATATCGGGTGCAAATTGCGACCCTAACTTGGTTAACCAACTTGGGTAGAAGTTGGGTTCGAAGTTGGGTCCAGTAGTTGGGTTGTTTTGCGGGGTCGGTTGGCTTCTGTTCGTCGGCCATTTCGACCCACCAAAGGACCTCGTGTTCGCGGAACCAGACGACGTGGCCGGTGTTCGAGAGGCGCGAAATCGACTCCTCGATCTGCGCCGGCGTGACTGTCAGAGTCTGGCCGTCGCCCGAAGCTTTGCGGGCCATTCCAGCCAGAGATCGCTCGAGGATCCCGAAGCGACTGGTGGTCTTGCACTGGAGCATGAGGCCGTGCTCTCGTTCGGAGAACCAGCGCGTCCTGTCGTGCGACATGGAGTCGATGCGGGTCTTTGCGTAGAAGATCGTCATCGCTACTTCGAGCCATGAGGACCCCCCTCCAGAGCTCTCACGCCGGCCTGAGTGGCCTGGTAGACCTTCGCCCGCCTCCCGGACGGGGCCTTGCGGTAGTTGCCGACGTGCTCGATGAAGCGAAGCGTCTCGAGTTCGCGGAGCCGCGGGCGGATCGTGTTACCGGCGACGCAGAGGCGCTGCTCGAGCTGCTGCGCGGTCGCGTCCTGGGCGACGATGGACGCCAGGACCTGCCGCTGGACCTTCCCGGCGAGCCCGGTCTTGGCGACATGCGCCGCCGCCTCGCGGGAGGTGTCGTGGTCAGAGGACGGGGTCCACGGCGACGTATTCCGCGGCCTTCGACGCGCTGGCAGTCGGGATGCTGGCTTGGGGACAGGGTCCAGCCCAAGGGCCAGCTGCTGGTCCGAGGGAGCGCGATCCCGGCTCATGTTCTCGCGCCTCCTCGGACCCCAGCTGCGATCTCCTCCAGGTCTCCGCCACGCCAGAGCCAACGTTCAGACCCAGCGGGTGCGGACTGGAGATCGAGCTGTCTCTGGCGTTTCGTTGCGAAAGCGTGTCCGTGCCGGATGGCGGCGGCGATCGTCTCGAATACGCCGGCGGAGACCACCGAGCCGTCGCGCATTTGCATGCGGTATCGGACGCGGCCACGGGCTCCGGACGTTCGGATGCAGAGGACGCCGGCGCGTAGCCAGTGCGAGGGGCGAAGGTTGCTACGTCGCATTGGACACCCCCCGGAGTTCCTCGCCGTTCGGCGTTCGCCCGTAGGCGCCCTTGCGAAGCTCGACGAGGAGCCCATGCCGGACGAGGGCAAGTGCCGCCTGCGCCTGGCCCGGGCCGCGTGGGAACACCTCCGATCCGGGGCAACACAGGAGGCTACGTTGGCATTCGGTCAACTCGTGGATTTCGACTGGGTCGGGCTCGGGGAGCGGGAGCTCGAGCTGGTACTTGAGGCTGTCCAGCAACCGTTGCTCGACTCGCGTCGCGACATCCGACAAACGCTCATCGCCAAGATGGGCGTAGCGTGCGGTCATGTGCTTGGTGCTGTGGCCAAGGGCGATGCGGATCGACTGCATATGCTCCCCGCTGTCGAGGGCCAAGGACGCCCATGTCCGGCGGAGGTCGTGGAGCACCACGTCTTCGAGTCCGGCGGAATCGGCGAGCCTCCGCCATGCCTTCGAGAGGCTCGGCTGCAAGATGTGGCTGTGGTCCCGACCGGGGAACAGGTACTTGCGCGACCCCGACGCCCGAGAGCGCAATCGCTGGACGATCGACCGCGCTCGCTGTCCGAGCCAGACCTTGCGGCCGCCAGTCTTCGAGTCCTGCAGGAAGATGTAGTCGCCCATAGGCGACACCTCTTCGGCGCGGAGCGTGACGACCTCGCCTGAGCGAAACGGGGTCACCAGCGACATCCACAGCGCGTCGACAGTGACGGACCTCGATCGCGGATTCTTCGAGTAGAGGTCCCGCGCGGTCGCCGCGCGGGCAAACTCCATCCAGCTGAGGTAGCGGTGACGCTCTGGGGCGTCCCGCTTCAGCCGCACCGGCTTCGCTTGATAGGCGTGGGGCCAACCGTTCTGACTCGCCCACTTGAGGAACGGCTCGAGGACGGTACAGACGTTGTGGTGGCTCTTGACCGGCAGGGTGTTGAGCCAGAGGCTCACGTCGTCTACGTCGAGATCCGCAAGCGCAACTTCGCCGAGAGCTTTGGAGAAGCGCCCGAGGTAGTACTCGCGGTTGGCCTCCGTGCTTGGCTTGTGGCGCCCCGCGACGGCGTCGCAGTACTCGTCTGCTGCCTCCCGGACGGTTTCGGAGCGGGACTCTACTGCCGTCGCGGCCTGAAGCGTCGCGAGACAATCCTGGATGGCCGCCTGCCTGGCGTGGTCATCATACATCCCCCGATGACGCCACGAACTCGCGTGGGGCGGCATCCGGGATGAGGTGCCAGGGACAGCTGTCCCCCCCTTCCGGGGGGGAGGCTGTGGTTCTTCTGATTTGGGGAGTGCACCCGGAAGGATTCGAACCTCCGGCCCTCTGGTTCGAAGCCAGATGCTCTATCCAGCTGAGCTACGAGTGCAGAACGGCGGCCAGGTTGCCCAAGGGTTGAGGATCCGTCAAGTCGGAACGCAACAGGTACGCTACGGGCGATGCTAGGCCGGGCGGGAATGCTGGGGTTTGCGCTGCTTGTGGGGGCCTGCCGCGCAAACGCCTCTGCCGGTACAGAGGTTCTGGTTCCCCTCGAGTCTCCGAGACCCACGGAGGTCGACGCCGCGGCGGAGCCCGAGGTGCGGGTCGCTCAGAAGGCGCAGCCGGTGGGCTGAGGCTCCGCGGCCTCGATGCTCGCGGCGATCTCCGGCAGGGCTCGGGCCTCCGAAAAACCACCCGCAACGGTCCCTGTCAGCACGCCCCCGAAGCCACCGTTGTTCATGTGCGCTCGGACGAAGACGACCTGCTCCGCATCGACGGCGACGGGTCCACCGGTTCGAGAGAACGGCTGCTCATCGACGTGGCTGTGCCCGAGAATGCGGCGGTAGAGCAGGGCGCCGTCGGCGTTGAGGACCTCCCACCAGTTGGCGTACTGGTCGCAGCCGGTATCGGGGCTCGCGAGGGTGACCGCGAAGGTGTAGCTGCCCGCCTCTCCGGTCGCGGTGACGGTGGTGACGTTGGCCTGGCCCTCGGGTGCGGACGCGTCGGACTCCGCAGATTCGGTGCTGCCCTCCGAGCCGACGGAGGCCGAGCTGGCCGGGCTGTCGGTGGTCGTGGCTTCGGAGTTGTTGGCGCTGCAGGCGGTGAGCAAAAGCGCAGCCGAAACGCAGAAGCGGGTCATACGGGAGAGCTTGCCACGACCTGGTAGCGCTTGCTGCGGCCCGGAACGCTTTCGACCACACCGCGGCCGACCAGGCTCTCGAGGGCCATGCGCGCCTGGTAGTCGCTCAGTCCGGTTTCGCGGCGGAGTCCGGCCAATGTCTGCGGCCCGACGTCTCGCAGGACAGCCTCGACGCGGGAGACCCGGTCGTCTCCGCTGGCCACGCCAGGATCATCCACGCGCGCCGCAAAACGTCCCAGTCGGTCCAGCGCATCGGGGACCAGATCGGACAAGCCGGGGCGGGCCACGAGGTAGATGTATTCCTCGTTGCGCAGGTGGCTGATGTCGCCGACTTTGGTGCCGCTTGGATTGTAGATCCCGATCTGTGCGCCGACGTACCGCTTGAAGTCTTTGGCGATGACGAACACATCACCGAGGGCAGAGAGCGTTGCCTCGAGTTGCTCTCGGCTTTGGTAGCCCTCGTTGTTGAACGAGACGACCAGGAACGGCGCCTGCAGTTGTTGCATGACCTGCGCGAACGCATCGGCGTGGCGCGGCTTGGAGTTGAAGTCGCTCTTGCGCTCGCGACAATCGACACGCTTGCACGCGATGCCGTAGACCTCGGGCTTGTCCCAAAGGACCAGGCTCTCCCAGATGTGATAGTTCGAGAGGTAGCTGTGCTGGTTGTACGGCGGGTCGACGTAGGCGACGTGGGTGCGCACCGTCTTGGCAAAGTCGAGGGCTTCGCTGCGGTGGGCACGGCACGGTCCGTGCGTGACGGCTGGCTGCATGTCGGGGACGCGGAGCTGGAGGTCGTTGTAGGCCCGTTTGGCCCACTTCTTTACGTAGGCCATCTGCAGGCCACACGTGGAGTCGACGCGGTCGGCGGCCTCCATCAGGGAGATCAGCAGGACGGCGTGCAGCTCGGGTGGCAGGTCCTTCGCGGCGATGGCCTCGCGGATGGCATCGACGCGCGCACCGTTGTGCGGCTGGAAAAACCTCGAGCGCTCGCAGAAGGTTTCGGTGAAGTAGCCGGGCTCACCGGGCAGGCGGTTGAACTCCTCGACGAGCTTTGCGGCGTCGTCGTGCCACCGGTCGCGGTCGGCCTGCACATAGCAGGTCGCGAGGCAGTGGGCGTAGGCGTTGTGGTCGTTGGCCTCGACCCGCCAGCCTGCGCCCTTGAACGCGTGCCCAACCCGAGACGTGCCCGAGAACACGTCGCTCACGCTGCTGAGCTCGGGGAACTCACCGAGTAGGGCCACGAGCGTGGGCAGCAGCGTCCGCTTGGAGCCGAGGTACTTGATCATCCTGCTCTAGGCGTCTCCGGCCGACTCCGGGACCATAACAAACGTCCGGCCTAGCGGACGCGACGGCGTCGGAGGCCGAGTGCGAGACCGAACAGCGCCAGCAGTGCACCACCGGATGAACCGCGGGTGTCCACGCTGCAGCCGGAGGGGTCCTCGTTGTCCTCATCGGCGCCGCCGCTGCTGCCGTCGCCACCTTCGTCATCACCACCGGGCTCAGGTCCGGTCGTGGTTCCTGGGTCGCTGTCGCCACCGGAGGCGGTCCCGTTGGAGTCGGTGTCGGAGGGATTAGTGCTGGGGCCCGAGCCGCCGCTGGCGGTTCCGGTGGGGGAGGTGTCTCCCGTGGTCTCGGCGCCGCCGGTCGAAGACCCGGTGCTGTCATCGCCCGTGTCATCGCTCGTGTCGCCGCCCGCGGTTGGCTCCGTGTCCGTGCTGCCACCGGAGTCGTCGTCTTCGCAGAACGCGACCTCCGCCTGGCAGACCTCCATCAGCTGCTCCTCGTCGAAGTCGGCCCACTCTTGGTCCCCGGTTGAGCCGGTTCCGCTCTCGTCAGCGCACATGCAGGACGACGAGTCCACGGGGTCGTTGCTGACCGTGCAGGTGCTGCCGTCCTTGAGCTCGCATTCGACCTCGATCGCGTGGGCGGTGAGGGGGACTCCTGCGACGAAGCCGAGGGCGGCGGCGACCAACACTGCGTTTCTGAGAAAAGCCATGACGTCGAGCATACCTGGCCGCGCCGAGTTCGCCACCGCCGGGGAGAGACGAATTCACGTGGGCGACCACTGAGCCAGGGCGAGCTTCGATCGGGTGGCTGCCGACGCGAACGGAACCCGCACGTTTGTGACAAGGGCGGTTCCTGATACGTTCCGCGCTCGATGAGACGTGCTGCGCTGATCTCCACGATGCTCCTGGGCGCGTGTCGTCCCGTCCCGAACCTCGAGCCGCCCAGGGAGCCGCCGCCACCGACCGACACCCCGATCGGTGCCGGTGCCCAAGATGAAGGGCCGACCTCGGTGTCCACCGCGATACCGTCCGAGCGCGCGGCCGAGATCCGGGACTCGGCGTACGACTCTTCGCAGGACCCTCGCAACTCTGGAGGCTGGGTCTTCACCGACGATCGGGACCCTGCGGCCCGTGACGACGCGAAGCGCAAGCCGTTCTCCATCGACGCGCTGTACCAACTCAAGAGCGTGGGAAGTCCGGTCGCCTCGCCGGACGGAGCGTTGATTCTGTTCACGGTGACGCGCCACAACCTTGCGAAGGGCAAGTCGAACACGGACATCCACGTGGTGCGCCGCGATGGCTCGGGCATGCGCCGCCTGACGCGAAGCGCCGCGACAGACGGATCCCCGGTGTGGCTGCCCGACGGAAAGTCGTTCTTGTTCGTGTCGACCCGCGAGGATGGGGGACAGCTGTGGCGAATGTCGGTCGAAGGCGGAGAGCCCGAGCAACTCACCGATCTGTCGACCGGAGTGGGGAATCCGCAGGTTTCCCCCGACGGGTCGAAGGTGGCGTTCACCTCGAGCGTGTTCCCCGAGCACGGGGCCGACGACAAGGCCAACGCCAAGGCGATCGAAGCCCGGGACGACAACCAGATCAAGGCCCACGTCGCCGATGAGCTGCTCTACCGGCACTGGACGTCCTACGACGATGGGCGACGCACCCACATCCTGGCACTCGATCTCGCCACCGAGAAGGTCGTGGACCTGACGCCAGGAGATTTCCACAGTCCATCCTATGGCGCCGGAGCCCACGGGTTTGCGTGGTCGCCGGATAGTGCCGAGGTGTGCTTTGTCAGCAACCGTGACGCGCCCTCGAAGCGCAGTTGGACCACCAACAAGGACCTCTTCGTCGTCTCCGCCAAGGGAGGCCGCGCAGTCAACATCACCGACGCGAACGAGGCGTACGACGGCGATCCGATCTACTCGCCCGACGGCCGCTACATCGCGTTCCGGCGACAGAACGAGCCTGGGTATGAGGCCGATCGCTTTCGCCTCGCGCTGTACGACCGCAAGAGCGGCGACGTTTCGGTGTTGACCGAGTCGTTTGACAACTGGGTCACGGGCATCGCGTGGGCTGATGCAGGCACGTCCGTGGTGTTTCAGGCCGCGCAACAGGGGCGCACGCCGTTGTTCCGGGTGGGGGTGAACGGTGGCGACATCAAGAAGCTCTCCTTGCCGGCGGTGCGGGCGTGGAACGTGGCCGCCGACGGCTCGCTCGCGTTCACCTTCACCAGCATCGGCAAGCCGGTCGAGCTGTTCACGGCGGACAAAGACGGTGACGGTGCGCGTCGTCTGACGGGTTTGAACGATGCCGTCGCCCAAGAGTTCGACATCCGCCCACCGGAGGAGGTCTGGGTCGAAGGCAAGAACGGTCGCAAGATCCACATGTTCGTGGTCAAGCCGCACGGCTTCCGCAAGGGCAAGCGCTACCCGTTGATCCTCAACGTGCATGGGGGCCCGCAGTCACAGTGGCAGGATTCGCTCCGCGGCGATTGGCAGGTCTATCCGGGGGCTGGTTACGTGGTCGCGTTCCCGAACCCAACCGGCTCGACCGGATATGGCCAAGCGACGACGGCCGGGATCTCCGAAGATTGGGGCGGCAAGGTCTACGAGGACGTGATGGCGGCCGCCGACTTCCTGGAGAAGCAGCCCTACGTCGATCCCAAGCGGATGGGGGCGATGGGGTGGTCCTACGGCGGCTACATGATGAACTGGCTGCTCGGGCACACCGATCGCTTCAAGGCGATCGCGTCGATGATGGGCATCTATGAGCTCGAGTCGTTCTACGGCGCCACCGAAGAACTGTGGTTCCCCGAGAAGGACTTCGGCGGCCCGTCATGGGAAGGCGGCGAGAGCTACACGAAGTTCTCCCCGTCGGCGTTCGCCAAGAACTTCAAGACGCCCACGCTGATCGTGACCGGCGAGCTCGACTACCGGGTGCCGTATACCCAGAGCCTGCAGTTGTTCACCGCGTTGCGGCGGCAGGACGTGCCGTCGCGGCTGGTGGTGTTTCCGAACGACGGACACTGGCCGAGCCACGTGCGCTCGATGCCGCTGTACTACGCGTCGCATCTCGACTGGTTCCATCGCTACTTGGGCGGCAAGCCCAGCCCGTACAAGATCGAGGCGCTGGTCGAAGGCACCGCGTTCGAGGAGTAGGTCGAGTTCGAAGCTGCGCGAAAACGCGCAAGATGCGACAACGTGTCGTATTTGAAATGCGTCAGAGGTAGACGCATCCGGGGATACGACAGCGTGGCAGACGCCACGGCTCGTGCGTAGACAGGCGATTGGCGCAGTTGTCACCGTGACGGCGAGGGCGGACACTGCTACGCCTTATCGTTGGTGAGTCTGTTCCTCGCAGCGTTGTTGTTGAGCGCGGAGCCCTCACTCCAAGAGCCTCAGCCGTCCCATCCGGCGGAGTACGTACTCCACTGGGATGCGCCGCCGAGCTGCCCAGGGCAGGATTCGGTCGCGGAGCAGATCGAGTCGTGGTTGCAGGGCGCACAGAGAGGAACAGGCTCCATGCGGGCACAGGCGCGTGTCGTCGAGGCCGAGGAGGGGTTCGTGCTCACGCTGACGACGGTGTACCTCGATCAGTCCGACACCCGAGAGCTCATTGCGGGACGGTGCGAGGCGCTCGCCGACGCCACAGCGTTGGTCGTCGCGTATGCGATCGACCCTTCGTTGGAGGATGGTTCGAAGGAGACAGTCGCGGTGCCGGAGCCAGACCGCCAGCCCGCGACGCCGCAGTCCCTCGGTTCAACCTCGCCGCCTGTCGAGACGTCGTTGCCGGACGCCGTTCTGTCGATCGAGCACCACCCCGAGCTCCCTCCTCGCACTGCCGCACGATCCCACGCGATTGTCGTGCGTGTTGCTCCGCTGTTCGCCGCTGGGGGCATGCCCGGTGTAGGGGCGGGCGCAACTGTGGCGGTGGGACTGCAGCGGGATCGCCTGCAGGCTGAGGTCTATGGTCTGTATCTCGCGCCGCGGCGCGATGCTGCACCGTTCTCCGCCGCGGGCCTGTACCAGCTCGGCGCCGTCGGAGGACGCGCGTGTATGCGGTGGGGTACTGGCATCGTGCGCGCTCCCACCTGTGTGGGGCTCGAAGGTGGTTCGTTGCGCGTGGACAGTCGCCAGCTCGACCCGAACCGCACGCTGAGTTTTCCGTGGCTGACCCCAACCCTTGGGGCGGGGCTCGGCACCGAGGGCCGCCGGGTGAGACTGTGGAGCCTGGCTGAGCTCGCGGTCCCGGCGTTTCGTTCGCGAGTGTTCGTGGGCGAGGAGACGGCGTGGCACGCGTTTCCCGTGGCGTTTCGGCTTCAGTTGGGGGTCGAGCTGTTCTTCTCAATAGAATCGCGGTGAGGTGGACACTGAAGGCTTGATGGGGCCACGGCTGCCAACCGACGACGTGCGTGTGTTCCGGGCCGTGTACCGCGCGCACTACGGGTTCGTCTGGCATGCGCTGCATCGTCTCGGCGTTCGAGAGGCCGCGCTCCCCGATGGTGTCCAAGACGTCTTCGTCGTAGCTTTTCGCCGTGGCGATCAACGTGGAGAGTCGACCAAGGCGTGGCTCTACGGTATCGCGCGGCGGGTGGCTGCTAACGCTCGCCGCGCAGACCGTCGTCACCAGCGACGTCGCGATGCGGTTCGCGAGGCTGTCGTTCGGCACACCGACCAGCGAACCTGGTCGGCACTCCTCGCGCTGAATCAGTGCCTCGCGGGACTCAGCGAAGACCAGCGGGAGCTGTTTTTGTTGGCCGAGTTGGAGGGGATGACCGGGCCCGAAATCGCCCAGGCATACGGCGTCAAGGTGCAGACGGTCTACTCGAGGCTCCGCAAGGTTCGTGCGCGGGTCCGTGACTCGGTAGAGTCGATCGAGGACGTCAAGAGGACCCGGCCGCAGGCATCGATGGGTGCGTGGGCAGCGTTGGTCCCGGCGCTTTCGCCCGCACCTGTCGCGGCCTGGGCGGGGGCCTCGGTGTGGCTCCTCCTCGCAGCCGGTACGGTCGTGGGTGGGTTGTGGCTGGCCCCACGGATCGGGTCGAGGCCCTCCCCCGAGTCAGCGACGACCCACGCCCACGTAGAACCAACGGCCTCTGCGCGGTCCGTCACCGACAAGACCACGGCCGCGCCCGTCGCGGTCGCATCGACCCGCATCGCTCCGACTCCAACCCCGGACATCCACAGGCCGCAACGGTTGCGGAAGCCGCGGGCGGTGCCCTCTGAAGATCTCTCGCCGCAACCTGTGCCGAGCGCATCCGAGGAGGGCTCGATGCTCAAGCGCGCAGCCGAAGCGCTGCGTGCGGGGGACACGGAGAACGCGAAGCGTATCCTCGATAGGCACGCTCGGGCGTTTCCGGCGTCACCGCTCGCTGATCTTCGGCACGCACTGAGCGTTGAGGTCCTGTGTGGGCTCGGAAAGGTGGCTCAGGCGCGCGGTGAGGCGGCGCGTTTTCGAGAGGCTCACCCTGCCTCGCCGTTTCGTCGGCGCATCGACAACAGCTGCGCGGGCGGTTGACTGCCGAACGTCGGATTTTTTCAAGAGGCGTGATAATCCAGCGTCACGTTGGACACGACAGGGGCATGGCACACTCAAGCTTGAGATTCCTACTGCTGGGCGTCGTGCTCATGGGAGGTTGTCCCGTCGAGAAATCGCTGGGCGCCCCGTCCGGCAGCACGGGTGCCGAGTTCGGGAGCTCCACCGACGGTGCGTCCAGCGGGTCCGCAGTCACAGGTGGCACCACAGCCACCCCCTCGACCACGGGCGACCCCAGCGAGACATGCGGAACCGATTGCACGAACGCGAGCAGCTCAGGAACCGAGTCCGGCTCAGCAACGGAGGCCGGCTCAGAGACAGGCGGTGAGCCACTGTCCTGCGGATTCCCCGGGCCCACCCCCGGCAGCCCCTGCAACGACGAGCCGGCTTGCGTGTTCGGGGACTTCTGTGCACAGGGCCTCTACGAGTGCATCGACGAGACGTGGACACTGCGGATCACCCACGGTTGCGGTGCGGAGGTTGTCGAATGCGAAGATGGCCCGGAGGCCCTCAACGGCTGCGATACCGACGAGCCTTGCGACCCGGACGGGGACTGTCTCGACGTGCTCGAATGTGAAGGCGAGAACTGGGTGGAGCGGGCGCAATGCAACTCCATCACGTGCCCCCAAGCCGACCCTACGCACGGCCAGCCTTGCGAGGACCCCGACGGCAGGCAGCCACCGTGGGGCGGGTGGCGCTGCACTGTGGACCACGAGTGCGGAGTCGCGAGGGAGTATCAGTGTCTCGACTCGGGCTATTGGGTCGTCAATCCAGAGGCCAACGAGACCTGCGTGACCCCGGTTGCGTGCGAGGACGGGCCGATCGTGGGGGACGCATGCGAGACGGAGGCGGAGGTATGCACGTACCCGTACGATGAACTCGACGCGCGCGCGTGTGAGGCCGGCATCTGGAGCTGAACGTTCAGCCTCGTCCAACGGGGGGGGCCGCGAGATGCCGAGGGCGCTGGCGACCGCCGCTACGGTCCGCCCCTTCCGCCGCGCGGGTTGCCGCCCGACCGGCGCCCTCGAGGGTCGCCACCGGCATCGCGAGATTCCACCCGGATCAGGGACCGGTCGCGTCGGGACACGGCAGCATGACGCCGGCCTGAAACGCCGCGTTGTTGCCATCCTCGGGCGCGAGTTCCTCGGACTCCAGTGCCACGCTGTCCAACACGCGCGTGGTCGCTCCATCGCCGTCGAGGCCCACGGTCAGCAGCTGGCTGTCCGAGGCGACCAACAGTGTGTCGGGCCAGGGCTGTCGGAGAAAGTGCCGGGCCCCGGTGGTCTGCACGGTGTTGACCGGGTCCCCTTCTCCATCCCATTCGGCGATGCGCGGTGCCGTGGTTCCGAAGAGCACCGGTCCGGCTGGGTTGGGCTGGATGATGCCGACGTACCCGCCCCAAGGGGACATGCAGTTGGCGTCTGGCTCCACCCCGGTGAGGCGGCCGTTTCCCAGCAATCCGATACGTCCGAAACAACCATTGCCGTCGAGGGCGTAGAACGTGCCCGTGAGCAGGAGTTGCGAAGGCTGCTCGACGGCCCTCATGCCACGCACAAAACCGATGTTGGAGAGGACCTCGACATGTGCGGGTCCCAGGTCGCCAGCGGCATTGAACTCGAGCGTGACGATCTCTACGTTGTTGGCAAAATCGGCCGGCTCCACCAAGACGTACGCGACGCTGAGCTGCGGGTGGAAGTCGAGCAGCACCGCGTTGCTGCCGTTGCTCAGCGACACGTCGAGCGTCTCGGCGACCTCGGGGTTGGCACCGTTGGGCGCACCCTCGATTCGGCGCAGCGCGAACTGACCGTTGTCGGAAGCAGCGAGCACCCACGGCAGCCTTCGGTCGGTGGCGAGTCCGAGTAGCCCCTCGATCTGCAGGTCGGTGCTCGTGGTCGTGAAGGTGCCATCGAGTCCAACCTCGAACGACTCGATCGTGTCGTCGTTGGCGAGGTAGACGAAACGTCCGCGCCGAGTCACGGAGGTCTCGTCGGAAAAACTCTGCGGGGGGAGTGATTCGCCGACCGTCGTCGTGGTCGCGCGGTGCCCGATGTTTCCCGCGCGGTCGATCGCGAAACTGGCGAGTCGGATCGGGTTCCCGCCGAAGTTCCCGACGAAACACTGCGTCTCGTAGGTGCAGTCGGCAGCGCAGCCATCGCCAGGGATCGGATTGCCGTCGTCGCACTCCTCGCCCAGGTTCGGCATGCCGTTTCCACACTGGTTTGGAACACAGGTCTCTACGGCGCAGACCAGATCGGCGCCGCAGGTCCCGTTGGGGAAGCACGGGCAATCGAGCTCGCCGTCTTCGCACCCGGTGGTGGAGGACGAGGACGAGGTGTCCGGGAGGAGTCCCGAGGAGGACGACGCGGCGTCGGTCGTCTCGGTGCTGTCCCCCGTGGACGACGTCGAGGTCTCTGCGTCCGAAGTTGTCCCGGAGGCGCTGCCACCCCCGTCTGCCGGAGGATCCGCGAAGCAAGCGCCCATCATGAGTCCCACGACGATCATCCCGTGCCGCATCGGCGCAGTATAGCCGTGAGCGCCCCCCCGTCACCCTGCGATGGGGGGCGCAGCTCCGACCGCGATACACTGTGGGCGTGGTGCACTTGCCCGTCCTCGATCCCGCGCCCGCAGAGGCAGCGGAGCTCGTGGAGATTCAGCTCGGGCACATGTGTAACAACCGCTGCGTCTTCTGCAGTAGCGGTCAGGCCACCGAGATGGGCCAGGCGCTACCGATGGATCTGGCTCCAGTCCTGGGGGCGCTCGAGCGGGCGAAGAGGCAGCGAGCTCGCAAGGTGACGTTCCTCGGCGGCGAGCCCACCCTGCAGCGAGCATTCCTCCCCGCTTTGCGACGTGCGACGGACCTTGGGTTCGAAGAGATCGAGATCTTCACCAACGGGGTGAAAGCGGCGCGTCGAAGTTTCGTCGACGAGGTGGCGGCAATCGGCCCGTTCTCGTGGCGGTTCTCGATTCAGGGCGGCAACCTCCAGGCCCACGACGAAGCGGTGGTGAAGCCGGGTGCGTTTCTTCGGATCTGCCGGGCGATGGACAACGTGCGGGAGCACGGTCATCGCATCACGGCCAACGCTTGCATCAACGAGCTGAGCTACCGGTCGTTGCCGGACTACGTGGCGCTCGTGAAGCGATACGGAATCGAACAGCTGCACATCGACGTCGTTCGGCCGTCTTCGGCCGGACAGCGGACCGACGAATACTTGGGCGAAGTCATGCCGCGGCACGTCGACATGGCCCCGTACTTCGACGAGATGCTCACCGCGTTTGAGGCGTGGGACCCGTCGTTCGACGTCAACGTGGGCAACTTCCCGTACTGCCTGCTTCCAAAGTGGTCTCACCGGATCCATCACGGCGGGATGGACACGCTCACCCTGGCCGCCGACCTCGAAAACGACCTCACCGAGAAGGACAAGTACGAGGCGCAGCACAGCGACAAACTGCACGGCCCTCGATGCCGTGCGTGCGCGTTTGAACGGCAGTGCTCCGGAGTGTTCGACGCCTACGTGCGCATCCATGGAACCGACGAACTGCGCCCGATCACCGCGACCGCGTGGGCGGCCCTGGATGCTTCGGGGGAGCGCGCGGCGTTGGTCGAAGGGGCGCGCTCTGTGGCGGCGGCCCTGGGGGTGGGTCCGGAGGCGATGCGAGTCGACGAGCCGGGCTTGTCTTTCGATGACCGCGGCGTCCGAGTGATGGTTGCGCCGCGCGGGCAGGCCGGTCTCGCGGTGGGCCGGACAGGAGCGCTGGACATGGTGGTCAGCGTCGTAGCCACGCTCGGTCAACAGGAGGCCGAGGCTTGGGTCGACCGGGCGCGCGGTGAGGTGCCGTGGGATGTCGCACCTCGAGCCGTCTGGATCGCCGCGCTCATGGGGACCGACCACGTTGCGCGGGGCCGAGCTGCGATTGCGGAGCTCGTCGGCCGAGCCCGAGCCGGAGTGCGCCATGAGCCCAACCCCACCTGGCCAGGAGTGCGGGTGGTCGGTACCAGCGGCGAGGTGGAAGACGTGCGCATCGCATGGCCAGGCGCACCCGAACTCCTCGTGCGCGATGATGCAGCGCCGAGCATCCGGAAGTGAACCAGAGCGCTCTCGGCTTCCCGGGCGTCCTGCTGGTGCAGAGCTTCCGACGGGTCTGTCTTTAAGCCTGTCTCGCCACGGCGCCCCGAATTGTGCCGGGCGATCGGCATGAAGTCCGCGGGACGTGCCCAACGCTGCCGTTTCGATCTGCTAGCGTGGTGAGGTGGGTCGGCAACTGACGGTTCTCTGGGTCCTTTGGGCAGCTGCGTGCACCGCTCAACCCGAGGCCGTGCCGACGGTGCAGGACCAGCCGGGCGACGTCGAGAAACCGCCGGCGCCCTCGGGCAGTGATGGCGTGGCAGCGGAGCGCGAGCCACCGCCTGTAGAGCCCGAGACGAAGTTGGCAGAGCTGCCCGCCGAGGAGCCGCCCGACCGGGAGCTCGAAGGGCTTCCAACCCCTGCCGCATCTGAGCTCGCCGAACCCGCGGCCGAGCCGATCGTGCCGCTCGAGGTCCCGATCACCGCGCCGACTCGGACGCCGAAGACGGTTCCTTGGAGAACCGTGGCGACCACCGACGAGCCTGTCTCGATGGTCTCCATCAGCCGCGGCGTGCTGGGGCACGGCAAGAGCGGGTACTACGACGTGGACGCCAACGGGGCGTTCCTGCTGCGCACCGAGATCAACGCCCCGGGCGGTACGATTCTCGGGAGGTGGCCAAGCAATGCCTGGGTCATCGAGGAACGCGTCAAGACGATCCCCGGCGACCGGATGGACGAGGAGATCCGTCAGCTTCGATTGATGCGGCTGCGAGGCGAGCGGCGCTGGGTCCCGCAGATGTACGAGGGCGAGCAGCGATTCGAGGACGAAGGTCAAGCGTTCGTCGTCGGTACCAAGGGCGGAATGCTTGCAGAGGATGGTGGTGACATCGTTCGGGTTGCGGGAAGCGCCGGCGACCCCGATGTTGGTGTCGGTCGTTCTGGGGAACTCCTGGCGTTCTTCGAGACCACCAAGGGCAACCTCTACACGGTCCGGCGCGACGGCGACTCCGCCTACGTGCAGCGGGACTGCGAAGATGCGGAGTGTCGGGACCAAAATGCGATGAAGCTGCCGATCGCGAAGTACTGGCAGTTTCCGATCTCGGCTGCGCGGGGCAAGTACAGCATCAGCGCCGCTGCCAAGGTGCGTGAAGACGGCGAGGACAAATCGATGCTGCTCCACTACGGCGGCGGCAGCTGGAAACTCGAGCGCATCGCAGCCGCGCCGACGGGGCTGTGGGGAGCACGCGATGGGGGACTGTGGACGACCATCGACGGTGCGCTGGAGTACCGCGCGCCCGATGGTGGCTGGCACACGATCGAGCTTCCGGAAGGGGCGAGCACCGTCACCGCGGCGGTGCGCGATGACCTCTCGGAGATCTGGATCGCCGCTCCAAGCTCCGAGGGCAGCACCATCTACGCGACAACCGCGGTCTTTGTGCCGCCTGCTGCCGAGACGCCATGAAGCGGCTCCTGTTCGTAGCGTTCGTCCCACTGGGGTGCGATGCGAGCGAGGCCGACGGGGTGCCACAACAGAGAGCGCGACCCGTCTCGAGCGCAACGGATGAGGCGTGCGAGGCGTGCCACCCGGCCGTGGCGGCACAGTGGGCCGGCTCTCGCCACCACCGCGCGTTCACGAACATCGACTTTCAACGGTCCTACACGCGGGAGCCGGAGCCGTTTTGTCGCGACTGCCACGCGCCGGGAACGAAGGATGTGGGTCCCGAGTTCGCCACCGACGCGGAGCACCGGGGCATCGACTGCCGTGACTGTCACGGAGACGGCGACGCCGTTCAGACTGGTCCCGGTCCGTCCGTTGACGCGCCGCACGAGATCGCGCGGTCGCAGGAGTTTGGAACCGAGAGTTGCGCGCGCTGTCACGAGTTTGCGTTCCCGGAATCGAGTCGGCGCCCGGCCAGCTTCTTGATGCAGAGCACGATGCTCGAGCACGCTCAGTCGCCGTTTTCCGAGCGCTCATGCGCCTCGTGTCACTTTTCGGCGGATGGGGGAGGTGTGGACCACTCGCTGGCATCGACGCGCAGTCCCGAGGCGTGGCGCCGTGCCCTCCGGGTCGAAGCACGCGCAAGTGGCAGCGCGGTTGCCTTCACGCTTCGCCCCGTTGGGGTTGGGCACGCGCTTCCCACCGGCGACCTCTTTCGCAGGCTGGCGTTGCACGTCGAATGGTGGGTGGCCGACGAGCGTGTCTCTTCGGCCACCCGCTATCTCGCTCGCCACTTCGAGCCATGGCGCCGCGAGGATGGCAGCCTCAACCCCGCCTATGCGTGGCCGGTCCGCGACGATCGCGTGGCGGCGCAGACCGAGTTCCTCGTCGAGGCGGAGGGCGCAGGGCGAGACGTTGGGGGCGAGTGGGTGTGGTGGGTCGAGTACCAGCGCGTCGATGCCCGCGAAGATGACCGGCCCCAGGACGCGACGATCGCCAGCGCGGTGCGAATCGCCGGGGGCCGGATCTCGTCGCAGGGGCTCGACGGGATCGTGGCGGCCAACTAGGCTAGCGGCATGCGTGCACTGATCTGGATCTCGCTTCTTGCACTGCCCGCATGCCGTCCCGAGGTCGCCTCACCACCGGTCGCAGCGGCGCCCCCGGATCCTGTCATCGCCGAGACGCCTGCGCCTGCGTCCGAGCCGGCCGTCGCCGATGACGGCTGCACCCCGTTTGTCGAGGCGGATGTCGTGTCCGAGGCCTACCTCCGTGGGGTGGCCAAGCTCGAGGAGAGTCGGGACGGTGAGCACTACCGGGTGCAGCCATTCGAGGCGGGTGTGGGGGCGCTGAAGGTCGCGGCGGTCAACGGGCACCTCAAAGCACAATCCCTGTACGGGCGAACTTTGTTCGGCGTGATGTTCACCAACGACGCACCGACCAGGGAGGAACGCGAAGCCTACGTCACGGCGGTTCTCTTCCTGCGTGTGGCCGCGAAGGCTGGAGAGTCGGAGGCCGAAGGTTATCTACCCGGGCTCACCGCGGAGCTGGGCGCCACCCTGGAACCTCCGCTCGACAGCCTGCCCGAGGGGTGGGCTCATGAGGCCTTCGAGCGCGCGGACAAGTGGATCGAGTGCCACGGCCTGCCGACCCCTTCTGCGGACTGAGCTTGATATCCTGTCGGGCGTGGGTCTCCCAACCTTCACCTCGATGTGGTCTGTCTATCCGACTGGAAGCTCGAGTTCCGTCAAGACGAAGATCGGGGGTGGCGTTGCCGGGGGGTGGCTCACCAACACGTGCGTCGTTCGCATCAGCCACTGTTTCAACAAGTCTGGCGAACCGATTCCCACCGGCTATCCGGGACTCACGACCACGTTCGGCGGCAACGGCAAGCGCTACGCATTCCGCGTGACCGAGTTCAAGACGTTCCTGGAGAACAAGTACAAGGCAGCCGATATCAGCGGCAGTGGCCGCAGTGACGTCGCCGGCAAGCAGGGCATCATCATGTTCGACGTCGATGGCTGGTCCGATGCGACCGGTCACTTCGACCTGTGGAACGGATCCGAGTGCCGGGGCTCGGATTACTTCGACAAGGCGCATGCCGTGTACTTGTGGACGTGCGGCTGACAGCGGTGGATGAGTTACGGGCCGCCGGGAGCGAGGGGGCGATGCTTCTCCAAGAGCGCCTCGATCTTCTCCTGGAGCTGCGGCGAAGCATTCTCGGCCCGAGAGAGTAGCGCGGCGGCGTCGGCCAACAGCTCGAGTCCTTCAGGCGAGTCGGGGTGTTCGACGAACAGCGCGGTCGCCAGGTGATACCGGACCGAGGCTCGCTCGCTCTCTGAGGCGCTCACGGCATCGAGAATCTCGAGCGCGCCACGCAGATGGACAACGGCTTCTTCCGCGCGGTCGGCCAACATCTCGACCCGCCCGGTCTCCAGCAGGGCCATGCCGAGGTCTGGGTTCTCTTCCTCGACGGCCTTCTCGTAGATGGGGCGGGCGCGGGCGAGGGATTCCAGGGCGCCGTCCAAGTCGCGTTCCTCCGCTTGGGTGTGGGCGAGCGAGACAAGGGCGTTAGCAAGCTCGACGTGCTCCGCTCCCAGGCTCTCCTCGAGGATCGTCAGCGCGCGCAGAAGGTGGGTCTTCGACGCTTCTACGTCGCCAAGCTGCAGCAGCGTGTCGCCGAGATTGTGGTGTGCACTTCCCAGCTTGGGATGGGTGGCCGGGAGCTTCTCCTCGAGGATCTCGACGGCGCGGCGATGATGTACGACGGCACGCTCAGGATGACCCGCATCGCGCACGATGATCCCGAGGTTTCCCACCGAAACGCCGACTTGCGGGTGGTCGTGTCCGAGCAGTGTCTCTTGTAGTTCGAGGGAGCGCGCCATGGCGGCTTCGGCCTCTTTGAACCTCCCGCGGCGCCAATGGATCTTTGCGAGGTTGTTGAGCGGAAGCGCCGTGTCGGGGTGATCCGCGCCCACTGTGGTCTCCAAGACCTCCAGGGCCTGGTCGTACAGAGCGGCCGCTTCGTCCGAGCGCCCCATCGCCGAGTGGACCGAGCCCAGGTTGTTGAGCGAGGTCGCGACAAGAGGATGGGTGCTCCCGAGCAGGCTCTTGCGGAGCTCCAGCGCGCGCCCGTAACGAGTGAGGCCCTCTTGATAGTCGCCGTGGTTGGTCGCGATCTGCCCGAGCTCGGTGTGGAGCTCCGCGCCGCGCAGGCCATCGTGGAGTCCGGCTCGGCGCAGCATCGCCTCGGCCCAACGACCCCACACCATGCCCTCTTCGTGCCGAGACTGGCGATCGGCGACCACCAGCGCCAGACGCATCGCGGCGTCCCCGGCGTGTCCATCAGCGCGCGGGGTTCCGACCTCGGCGAGTGCGAGCGCACTGTGGGCGAGCACGCCCTCGGCCGCCGCGTAGTCTCCCCGTGCTTCGTGAAGCGCTCCGGTGAGGTATTGGATCTTCCCGATCAGGACTGGGCGTTCCAACGCTTCGGCTCGGACCGCGAGCCCCTCGATTGTGGCGAAGGCCTCGTCAACCTCGCCGGCGCGCTGGAGAATGTCTGCCTCGGTGAGGCGTCTCTTCACCGCGAGCACCGCCTCCTGCTGTTCGGGATCGCTGGGCAAAGGCGGCAAGCGGGCGAGTGCAACCGGATCTGCGCAGTCCTCGATCGGAGCGAGGTTCGTGGCGTTCGAGACTGCGGCGCGGGTCGTGGTCGGGTTCGCGTTGCTGAGGCTGCGAACGAGTCCGGCCAGCGCCGCCCTGCGCTCGTCGAGACACTCCAGTGCCTTGCGTCCGAGCTCCTTCTCGCCCCGTCGTGCGGCCTCGCAGGCGGGCCCCCGAGCCATACTCCAGGCGTCTGCATAGGCGTCGAGCCACGGGACGGTCTTGGTGAACGTTGTCTCGGCGTAGGGGAGCCCCGTGGCACGTAGGCCCTGTCCGACCTCTTCCCTGCGGGCGTCGTTCCACACCTCGTCGATCGAGGCCGCATCGTCCCTGCATTCCGCCGCGACGCGGGCGTCATCAATGCGTCCGAACACCGTCGATCCCGACAGCAGCGCGACACCGCCGACGCCTGCGGCCAGCCACCTCCGGCGGCGCGCGGGATCGCGGCGAAGGTCGACCAAGAGGGCTCGCATCGTCGGGTAGCGAAGGCTGGCGTCTGTCGTCAGGCCGCGTTCGAGGACCTGTCGCACGTGGCCGGGCACGCGTGTGTCCCCTGGAGGAGGGTTTCGTCGGCCCTCCGTGATGCGTACCGCCAGCTCGATGAGCGTGTCGGCCGTGAAGGGTCGCTCGCCGTACAGAGCCTCCCACGCTGTCACGCAGAAGCTGAACTGGTCGCTCTGCGGACCCACGCCAGAGCCGGCGTACTGCTCCGGAGACATATATGCCGGCGTACCGATGACCGCCCCTGCGCGGGTCAAGGAGAGGTCGAGGGCGTTCTCGGTGGGCGCGATGGGGCCGACGGGTCCCGTGTCTCCACTCGCCCGCACGAGGCCGAAGTCCATGACGCGCGCTCGGCCAGTGTCGTCGACCATCACGTTGTCGGCCTTGAAGTCCCGGTGGACGAGATCGTGCGCGTGGGCCATGGCCAATCCGTCGCCGGCCTCAAGAAGCACACCCAAGATCGCTTTCCAGTTGTCTCGTCGTTCTTGCGCCCAGTCACCGAGGGTCGGGCCGTCGATGTACTCCATCGCCACAAAAATGCGACCGCCGACTTCTCCGACGTCGTGTACGGTCACGACGTTGGGGTGGTTGATCTTGGCGGCGGCCTGGGCCTCGCGGAGCAGGCGAGACTGCTCGCTCGAACGTGCCGGCGGTGAAGGCGAATCCGGTTTGGCGTCGCCGAACAGCGCGTTCATGACATTTGCCTTGGCCCGCTCTTCGCTGGGCGGGTTGGCACTGTGAAGGAGCTTGAGGGCTACCTTGCGATCAAGCTCCGGGTCGTAGGCGGCATAGACCGTGCCCATGCCGCCGCGCCCCAATTCGGCAACGACCACGTAGCGCCCGACCAACGCGCCACGCTCGAGCACGTCGCCACGGAGCAATGGCTCCTCTTGCGCCGTACTGGCGAGGGTTTCGTCGGTGGGGTCGTGCATCGGGTCACCGTCGTGCTAGCCGGGAGCGCGTTGGGCAAGGCGTTCGCGAATCCCTCGGATCCACCCGTCGAGGTCGTGCGTCGTCGACTCCAGAAGGGCACCCGACGCGATCGTGCTCATGGCGTCTGCCAGGGTTGCACGAGCTTTGCGAAGCCGGCTCTTGAGCGTGCCCACGGGGATGTCTTCGAGCTCGGCGAGCTCTCGGTCTGTGAACCCCTCGAAGTAGGCCAACTCGAGAAGGATCTGTGTCTCGAGTGGAAGCTTTCTCAGGCCGCGAAGCAGCAGCTTCTGCTCCTGGTGAATCGCCAGCGCATCCGCCGGACATCCGGCCTGCGCGACCAACTCCGCCACCGACAGCTCCGTCGCGTGGTCGCCCTTGTTGTCTCGCCAATACCGATACAGCCGGCGTCGGGCGATGGCAAAAACATAGGTTCGAAAACTCGATGCCCCGCGGAAGCGCGCCTGCCCTTCGATGCATGCCAGGAAGGTCTCTTGAACGAGGTCCGCGGCCTGGGAAGGCACCTTGTTGACGAAGAACCGGTACACCGACTTGAAGTGGCGCTCCACCAGCGTACGTCCAGCTGCAGCATCGCCTTGCTGCCACGACCGCAGGAGTTCGAGTTCTTCGGCCACGGTGCGCAACAAACATACGGACTCCACGGTCAGCCTCCAAGGCCGAACATGCGCCGCCTTGCGCCTCGCCCTCAGCAGGGGTCGTTCCACCACCGACCGGGCGGTTTAAGGTTTCTCGAAAAAACTGGTGCTCGGACGTCACAGCGCGTCGCAACGCGCCTTCCGGGAGTCGGGTGCACCTACCCCAGCTGCAGATCGCGACTCTCGGAGATCGTCCCATCCAGCGCCACGAAGTCGACGTGTACCGAGTCCGTCTCCGGATTGAACTCGATCACGGGCACGTGCGGATACTGGGATGCCCACGGAAACTGTCCGGGCGGGACGTCGCTCGCAAGTGGGTTGGTGTTCCCGGAGGTCACGCAGACCTCCCACATCGACTCGCCTGGGGTCGTCGGGCTGCCGTCGACTTGACCCACGAAGCACATGTGCACATCCCCGGTGACCCACAGGATGTTGCGCAGGTCGTTCTCGTCGACGAAGGCCTGCAGCTCGGCGCGCTGGGTGACGTAACCTTCCCAGCGGTCCTCCGGATTGACGAGGATGTCTCCGACGCCGCCGCTGGGCAGGTTGAGCCTGGAGAATGGCACCGAGTTGACGATGCACTTGAAGTGGCAAGGGCTGTCGCGGAGCCGGTCGAGCAGGAACTGGAACTGGGCCTCTCCGAGGTACACCCCCGACTCGGGCTCTTGTCGCTCGGAGCGGCAGTCGAGCACGATGAACTCGACCGTGTCGCCCCATCGAAAGCTGCGCCACAGCGGCTGGGCGGCGGGATCGTCCGCGTCGGTCGGCATCACCGTGTAGTAGGCCTGGCGGGCGTTGGCGATGCGTTCGAGCTCGGTGCGGTCGGTGGTCCAAGGGTCGACCGAGCCATTGTTCGTCACCTCGTGGTCGTCCCACGTGAAGTGCAGACCGCTGCGCGGATACACGTCTCGGTAGCCGCCGCCGTGCAGCACACCCCAGGCGGTGAGGTACTGCGCGTAGCTGCCTCCGGCGTCGTAGATCCGGTCGAGGTAGCCCTGGTCCCCCAGGTGGATGAACACGTCGTACTCCTGCTCGGCCGCGCGGAGCATGCTCTCCCACGGTGCCGCGGGCTGCGTTTCGTCGGGCTCGACGTACTCGGGCAAGATCCCCGAGCGGCCGATGCACGCCGCGATCGCGATGCGAACCGGCTCGAGTGAGCCCTCCGGAAGCGCGGTGCGGACCCGGCCAAGCAGGCTCCGGGTCGAGAACCCCGCGTCGG
The DNA here is from genome assembly GCA_913061055.1 of uncultured Pseudomonadota bacterium. Lineage (GTDB taxonomy): Bacteria > Myxococcota_A > Polyangia > Nannocystales > Nannocystaceae > CAJXVA01. The sequence goes on along the minus strand of CAJXVA010000037.1, from coordinate 7,367 downwards.
GGTCCCCAGCGAACAGACCATACGCGTACCACTCGCCCCCGGTCAGCGCCTCCACCGGTTGTTTGAAGAAGCCATTCTCGTCCGGGGTGACCGCCTGCTCGAACGCCAGGTAGACCTCGCCCTCGATCTCCCCGGGCTGCCACACCCGGACCGTGACGTCGTCTCCGGTCGCGACGTGGCCCGCGATGAGAAACGAGGTCGGCTTCATCTCGCCGGCCATCGGCGTCCGCGGGAAGACCTCGGTCGACTCTTGAATCGCCGCTGGGTCCCAGGGCAGGCCTGGCACCGGATCGTCCGGGACGTCCGGCGACATGCCGGTGCTGCTCTCGCTCCCGTCCCCGCTCGTGGAGGACGTCTCCGGCGGGAGCTCGGTGTCGCCCTCGGTGTCGTCACCCGTGGTGCCCGCCTGCGATGCGCCGTCGTCTCCGCAGCCCGCGAGTGTCGTGAGCATCGCTCCCGCTGCGGCGCCGAGAAACTCGCGGCGGGGGAGGGCGGAGTCTTCGGGGGAGGCGTCGGTCGGTTTTCGCTTCGACATGGAGGCGTTCGCAAACTTCAGGACCCGAGGGGTCGTGAAGTCTACGAAGGCCAGCCGCGCGGTGGCTACCCGCAGGTGCAGGTCTTGTTCATGCCGTCGAACTGATACGACGAGACGCCGTTGTCCTTGCAGCACGCCTTGCAGGCGCTGCCTTCGGTCTTCGCCTTCTCATCGGCACCACAAGCATCGTTGGCTTTCTGCTTGGGATCCGCCGCCGGTTTGGTGTCGTCGCTGTCGCACCCAGCCGCGCCGAAGCCGAGGAACACAGCGGAGAGGATGGCGATCTTGAGGCCTTGCATGCTGGGTAGGTCTCCGCAGCGGCCCGAGTGATCCCGGTTTTTGTTGGTGATCGGCCAAACGCGCCGGGTTTTTGGTCGTTTCCGCGGCGCAGTGCATCTTCGGGTAGGGATTTATCCGACATGAGCTCTGACGCACCATCGATCACTCCGTTCAAGCCTTTTGCGCCGGGATTCGCGATCGATGCGATCGCCCCCCGACAGAAGGCTCGGATGGTGGACGAAGATGCTGTCACCCTCCAGCTGCGGCCGTTGCGATGGCGAGACCGCGTGCTCCCTGATGTGCTCCGCTGGGCGGGTGCAGCTGCCACCGCCACCGTCGTGGCTGGCGGATGCCTGTTCTTTGCAGCGCCCTCCGAGGCCGCGCGCATCGAACCTCTCGGTGCCGGCGCGAAGCCGATGATGACGCAAATGACGAAGGTCGCGCCGATGCTTGCCGAGGCTCGCGTCCACGCCGATCCCGAGATGAAGGACGCAAACGCCGGGATTGAAGGCGAAGAGGACGACGTCATCATCATCCTCGACGACGAGGAGGACGACGAGGAGATCCTCATCTTCGACGACTCCCTCGATGCGCCTTCCGCCGCCGCGATGGCCAAGCTCCATCTCGAGCGGAGCGAGCACGCGCTCGCCGTCCAGTACGCGCTCGAAGCCGCGGAAGCCGAGCCTAGGAACCCCGCGCACCAAGTGCTGCTCGGCAAGGCGTACCGGCAGTCCGGGGATCGCAGAGCGCAGCGAAAAGCGATGCGTCGAGCTCGACGCCTGCGCCGCTGAGCCGGCGGTGCCCCGGCCGGCGTAGATCGGACGTAGGCACCCATTGTGTGCCGCCGATTTCGAGCCGCGCCAAGTGGTACATCGGGGACTGAGATGGCACCCCGGTGGTTTGCTCTGGTTCTGGTTTCGTTTGCCGTCGCGTGTGGAGGTGAGGCCAAGCGTCCTCCGACCGTTCCAGCCGGGGCACCCGGTCCGGGCAGCACGGTTGCGTCGTCGTTCGTGCCCGCCTTCGATTGGCCGGAGTCGCTCGCCGCCAAGGTTCACGTCTCGCGCCGGATGACGCGGGGCTTTGCGGGCCGCGTGGAGGACAAGGAGAGCTCCGCGACCATGCTGCTGACGACGAGTCGGGTGGATGGAGAGCGCAGCGTACGGTACTCGCATCTGGAACCGGCCAACGGCTCCCGACCTGTCGCAGAGCTGCTTGACCAGACGCTCCCGATGGTGCTCGTCGACCTGCGGTTGAGCGCGGAGAACGAGTACGTGCGAACCGTCGGCCTCGAGGAGACCATGGCGGGCATCATCAAGCTTGGCGAGGCGGCCGAGAAGGAAAAGTTCGCCGAGTTCTTCCGAACGTTCGATGTCGAGTTCTTTCAATCCTTCGCGAGGCGGGAGTGGGACTGGCTCGTCGGATATTGGGACGGGCGGAAGTTTGAGCCAGGAACGTCCGGGTCGGCGGAGATCCTACTCGGAGGTGACCAGACCCCCGTTGTGGCGCAGTTTTCGGCGGGAGCCTTGGAGACCTGCCCTGGGGGCTCGGACCCGAACGCTTGTGTGCGGCTGAGCATGGTCGTGGAGCGCACCGGTGCGGACTGTGAGCACGATGGTTTCGTCCGCGTCTTCCTGACCTCTGTCTATCAAGCCGCGGGGGACCCGAACGCCGAGTTCGAATCCTGCGGATTGCACGTCGAAACGTTGTCCGAGGTCGCGACCCTAATTCCGCACAAGCAATCACAGACGCAGTTTCTACGAACCGTGATCGTCGACGATGGCAAGACCAGCCCTCCGTTCGTCGTGAAGCGAGTCGTGGACCGCACGATGGTCTACTGAGGGGGTCAGTCGCACTGCGCGCTTGGGCACTCACAGTCCGCCGGATAGTCCACGCAGTCCTCCGCGCCACCACAAGCAGTTCTTGGGCACGAGGCGGTGGACAGCTCGCACGCCTGCGGTGGATCAGCGGCCGATCGTTCGGAAGAAGACCGTGCCGCTTTCGTTCTGGTACGCCACCGCAAACGTTCCGGTGACCGGATCGTGCCATCGGTGGGCACCTCCGTCCGCCGCAGCGTACCCTCGACGCGGCGTTCGATGAGATCAGCGAGGGGTTCTCAGCCATCGAACCCGCCGCTCGCTGCTCGCTTCTCGCTGCTCGCTGCTCGCTGCTCGCTGCTCGCTGCTCGCTGCTCGCTGCTCGCTTCTCGCGCGCAGCGTCGAGGTGCTGGACGGTGTGGTCGGACGGTTGGATTTCGGAGACCGCCCGGCACGCCTACGATCGCATCGTGGGCACACTCGGCATGGACCTCCTGGGACAGTCCCAGGTCGGGTCCCAGGGACAGCAAGGATGTCGGAAGCCACGCGGGCAGGCCAAGAGCAGAAATGCAACGTGTTGTGTTTGGCACGCGGGCTGCACAACCGGAACAACATGCAGGCACGCAATAGGCTCGCCCTCCGGTTCCCCGACTCTCGTTGGCAGCAGGTCATCACCCTCGCGGCTTTTAGCCTGGGCCTCGGTAGCGGTTGCGATCCTGACGTCGACGACGCCGATCGAGGCCTCGAGGGATCCGAGATGGCCTTGGCGTCCAGCGGGGCCGTCGAACCATTCGAAGAAGAAGCCGATACCGAAGAAGAAGCGGAGACCGAGGACGGCGCCGGCGACACCTGGGAGCCAACCGACCCTGCGATGGTCGATGGCTTGGACGCACAGGTCTCCTCGATACCGACGCGACGCGGAAACATCTTGGCCGCCGGAGATCTGGACGGCGACCAGGTCCCCGAGTTGTACACGGCGTTTCATTCGCCCAGCGGCGTCGCGATCTACCGAGGCACCGCCACCAACCCCACTTCCCAGGTGATCTACCCCACCAATCCGAACTTCAAGGTCACCCATCTCGCGACGGGCAACATCGACGGTGACGGTGACGACGAACTCTACATCGCGTTTGAGCAGACCATCTCGGGCACGGTGTTCTCCTCGACGTATCGATACGACGGTGCCCTCGTGCGGATCAACGGGCCGCACACGGCATTGCGAACGACGGCGTTGACTCTCGGCGACCGGGACGGCGACGGTGACGATGAGCTGTTCCATGCGATCCGCTACGACGACGGATTCTCCACAGTCTCAGAGAGTGACAGCGGTCTCTCCTTGGGGACCATCATCGTCAGCTCCGACGAGACGACGTTTCATTCATTGGCGCTCGTCGACATCGACAACGACAACGACGACGAGTTGTTCGTCGCCTATGAGCGCGCCTCGGAAACGGGGATCTTCAGGCAGGGCTCGAGCCCGTTTTGGACCTCACCTGGGGGCTACTGGGCCGTCGACGTGATGACGGGCGGCGACGTCGAGGGAGATGGCAACACCGAGCTGTTCTTTGGGCTCAGCAACCAGGCCGGCGAATCTCGCATCTACCGAACCAACACCGGGTACACCATCGGGAATAGGCTCTGGGATTCGTTGTGGTGGAGGGTGGAGGCGATCGAGATCGGTGATTTTGGTGCCGGTCCGGCCTTGTTCACCGGTTTCAACCACTCGGATGGGTTCTCCGCGATCTATCGCAGCAACACTGGCGTGCCCACAGGCTCACGTATCTACGGCTTCAGCTCCTGGTGGGCGCTGTGACTTCTGGGCTTCGAGGGTTCGAGCGAGTGTCGGCCGAATCGGGACGCTTCACCTGCTAGTCGCACTGCCCACTGGGGCACTCGCAGTCGGCCGGACACCCCACGCAGTCCTCCGCGCCACCACAAACCCCGTCGCCGCAGGTCGGTCCACACGGCGAAACCGAGTCCGCATACTCGGTGTAGTAGGCGAACTCGGCGAGGTTCTCGATCACCGCGCGCGGGTAGGAACCGTCATCGTTCGCGAGCTCGATCGGGGCGAGCGCGGTGAGGTCTTCTAGAATCGAGCCGCGGTAACACGACATCGGCAGGTGGTCGAAGAGGTCTCGCCACTCGCCGTCGTGGTCGTCGTTGGTGATCGCGTACGAGGGTGCGTCGTCGGTGCTCAGGACGCGGTCGACCCATCGCTTGCTGGCCATGGCGACCTGGTCCATGCGGGTGGCGTTGAGGCTGCCCAGGCCAAACGTGAACATGCGGTCGGCGAAGCTGCTGGTCATGTCGGCGTGCCCGATATCTTCGGCGCGATGGGTGTCGTCGTCGGGATTGAAGCGCTCGCCCAGCTCGCCCCGGTAGCCGTACCAGCGGGACCGCGTGGACCCGGGGGAGGGCTCGTAGGCGTAGGTTCGGTTCCACCAGAAGGTGAGCAGCTCTTCTGCCTGCGTTCGGGCGTCGGCGTCGCCGGTGAGGTGCCACAGCTCGGCGTAGGCGGTGCCAGCACTGTTGGCGTAGTTGAACGGCATCACGTCGGATGCGACGCAGGTGTAGCTGTTTGGGAATCGGTAGTAGAGGCTGGGGTTTCCGCTCTCGGGCCCGAACGACTCGGACGCGATCGAGATGCGGTCCCCCTCGTGGCTCGCGAGCACTTCGGTGGCCAGCGCCGCGTACGACTCGGCGATGTCGCCATACGTCGCGCCCTCGAAGTCGAGTCCGTCGATGCTCGGCACTTCATCGTCCGCAAGTCTCGAGTTCTGCATCCACCACGCGGCACGCAGCAGCGGGGTCAGAAAGCGGCCGTCGATGACGACGGTGCTGTGCGAGAACGTGTTGCCGCAGACCCCCGTGGGCCACGTGGCGTCGTCGCCCGCAAGATCGGCGAGGGTGTTGGCCTGCCACATCAGCTCGTGCAGGTAGGCGAGCTCGCCGGTCAGCTCGTACATGAGCACCAAGCTGCGCAGCGTATACGTCTGGCCCCAGTGCCCGCTGCCGCTGGGGAGGCTTCCCAGTGCCGAGCGCATCGAGTCCGTGTTCGCAAAGTGGACGTCGTAGGCCTCTCGCCACGGCAGGACAGCGTCGCTGAGCGTGGGCGGGCAGTACTCGGCCGCGGCGTCCCCCGTGCTCGTGCTCGAGCCCTCTGTGGACGTGGACTGTCCGGTGCTGCTCGAGCCAGGCGCGCTCGTGCTGGAGGACCCGGGCTCGGGGTTGCCGCTCGAGCCGGGGGTTACCCCCGAGGTTGGCGAAGGTCCGCTCGACGCGGAGCCGGAGTTTCCGGTGGTGACGGACCCGCCATCCGCACCGCTGGCCTCCTGGGCGGGCGCGGCCGAGCAGCTCAACGTCGCCACCCCAACCCCGAGCGCGAGTCGCCTCATTCGTCCTCGTGCACGAAGTGCTCTCGCGGCCGAATGGTGGTCCAGCGCTCAAACGCCTTGTCGGTGTCCGGGTTGTCCTCGCCGAGTTTCTCGAACAAGTAGTCCTGGATGCCTTTGTGGACCATGCAGATGTTGTTGTCGGGCATGTGCCCGTAGATCGAGCCCTGGGTCTTGAGGTTGTGCGCCGGAACCGTGCCGCAGAACGGGTTGTAGGCACACTGCTCGCAGTCGGGCTGGCCATCGAGGTTTGATGCCAACGCCACCGCTCGCACCGTGTCGTGCCCCATCAGCTCGCGATAGCTGCTTTCGTTGACGTGGCCGAGTTTCAGCGCGTCGTCGCCCATCGCCGCCAGCATCCGGCCTTCGTCGCAGGTGTAGATGCTGCCATCGTAGTTGTAGGCGAGCGCGCCGATCCCGGTGCCCGAAGGGCTTCGCAGATCGAGGAAGTTGGGGTCGGTGCCCTGCAGGATCTTGGTGAGGAAGATGCTCGCGTAGCGCTCGAGGATTTCCACGCCCTGTGCATTGAGCTCGAGGATGTAATCGACGGCTCGCCGATAGAACTCGAGGTAGTCGCTGCGCGGATACTCGATCTTCAGCCGCGTGCGCTCCGCAAAGCCAAACGGGTCGACCGGACGCAAGAAGATCGTCTTGCAGCCCAGCGCAACGTACGTGTCGATGATCTCCTTGTGTTGCGCGAGCGAGGTCTTGGTGAGCGTGAGCAGGGCTTCGACGTGATAGAGCGTCTTGTCGAGTCCCATCTCGCCGTAGCGCTCGTTGATTCGGTGGATCCAGTAGCGCGCCTTCTGAAACGCATCGAGCGTATTGAGCTTGCGTTGCGAGTTGTGGAGCTTCTCGGGCCCGTCGATGCTGGTGCACATCTGGACCTTGTGCTCGAGGAGGAAGTCGAGCTTCTCCTCGGTCATCAGCGACATGTTGCTGACCATGGTGAACTCGAGCCGCTTGCCGACCTCGGCGTTCTTCTTCAGCGCGTACTCGACGACGTGCTTGACCACCTCGAAGTTGACCAAGGGCTCGCCGCCCTGGAACTCGATGGTGACGAACGAGTTGGTGCTGGCCAGGATGATGTCCACCGCCTTTTCGGCGGTCTCCTTGGACATGTCCGTCTGAACCTGGTCCATGTTCGCCCGCGAGGCATGGCAGTACAGGCAGGTTTCGTTGCAGCGCAGCGTGACCACCAGCATGTGCAGCAGCGGCCCCTGGTCGAGGAAGTGCTTCCGCTCGCGCAGCGCCGCGGCGGCCTCGTGCACGCGGTAGGTCTCCCGTAGGAAGTTGCGCTGCTCCAGCCGAGTCCACAGCTCGCTGTCGCGGGAGACGCTGCCTTCG
>CAJXVA010000036.1 GCA_913061055.1 uncultured Pseudomonadota bacterium | reverse complement strand
AGATGTAGAGAGGTCTCGTGGGCTCGGAGATGTGTATAAGAGACAGGGGTTCTGCGGATAGCCGCCGGGGTAGCCGCCTTGGTAGGGAGCGGCACCCGGAGGCAGCATGGCCTGACCCGCGGGCAGGGCATACCGGTTGGCCTCGCGAACCTGCGACTCCATGGTGATGAGATCGTAGATCGTGCCCAGCATGAACAGACCGCCGGTGAGGAACCAGATGATCCCGGTGACCGGCTTGCCCATGTAGAAGCGGTGCACGCCTGACACGCCCAGGAAGCCCAACGCGGCGAGCAGGTAGGAGACGGTCAGGCTGCGCATGTGCGGGAGGATAGCAGCGGGTTGTGCGTACGTGGTCATGGGGCGGGCGAGAGTGCCAACCCCGCGCTGCAGCTCGGTATTCCCTCGGGCCGCAGCCCGCGAAGCAAGGACGCCAGATCTTGGCTGCGCTTGAGGGTTGTGAACATGCCTGCGTAGACGTCCGATGCCGGTGCCGCCAGCCGCAGCCACTGTTTGCACCGGCCCAGCGCGACGGCTTCGGTGCCGCCGCCTTCGAGAATGCGCTGTGCGTACTCCTGAAGTTGCTCACAGAGCCAGGCGGCATCGAGCTGCGGGTCTCGGTGTCCGCGCAGCTGCCTGAACAGGCGGGGTCGACCCATCGCGCCGCGGCCGATCATGAACGCCGTGCAGCCGCTGATCTCTTGGCAGGCTTCGATGGCATCCACCGTGTTGAGGTCACCATTGGCCACCACCGGCATTCGCACCGCTTCGCGGGCGCGGCCAATGCTGGACCAGTCGACCGGAGGCCGATATCCCTGCATCCGGGTTCGCGCGTGAATTGTGAGCCAGCTGGCGCCGCCCTGCTCGATCGAGCGGGCGATGTCCTCTACATGGTCGGCGTTCTCCCAGCCGAGCCGGATCTTCACGGTGACCGGAGTGGAGTCCGGGACCGCTTTGCGGACCGCTGCGGTGATCGCTTCGAGCCGGTGCGGGAACTGCAAGATGGTCGCGCCGCCGTCGCTCTTGTTGACCGTCTTGGCGGGGCAGCCGAAGTTGATATCGACGCCCGGCGCACCCATCGCGACACATCGGGCGGCCGTTGTGGCCATGGGCTCGGGCTGGCCTCCGAGCAGCTGAACGAAGACCGGAACACCGGACGCCGTGGTGCCGCCGGTTTGCACTTCGGGGCAGTGCTTGAGGATCACCTTCGGCACGACCGTCATGCGGGTGACTCGGACGAACTCCGATACGCACAGGCTGATCCCGCAGTCGCCTCCGTGCATGCGGGTGAGCAGGTCGCGGTACACCCAATCGGTCACGCCATCCATCGGCGCGAGCGCGGCGAACAGGCCGGGAGCGTGCGGAGTGCGAGCGATCCGAGGGTCGATGACCGTCACAGCGTCAGCTCGAGCTGGCCGTCGAGTTTGGACGACCAGGGCACCAGGAGAAACTCGTAGGTGCGGGACGGGGTCGCGCCGGGCCGACTGCGAACCTTGCGACAGATGAACCCAGCCGGCGTCAGCCGCCGGGCTCCGAGCATCGCCCAGATCTCGTGCTCGACGTCTTGGGCCGCGTAGCCGTTGTGCTCGAGGGTATCCACCACGGAACCCATCGCCATGCCCTGATCAGGGGCGGACTCGACGAGGGCGACGATCGCCTGGCGGAGGGCTGAGCGCATGGACGGCGGAGCATCGCGTGAGCGCCTCCCGGGCGCAAACGGAACTTTGGTGAAAACGCCGTTGACTTTCATTTTCATCATGGCAAAGTGGTGCCTGTTGGAGCCCGGTCACGAACGTCCTCGTTCGGCTCCTTGCAGGCATCACCGGGTGAAGACACGAAATGGCCGGTCGGCCCAGTCGTAGCGAGGTGCGTCGCTGCGGTTGGGCCGACCCTTTTTGAGCGCTGGATCTCAGAAACCTGTCCTCGAGCCGCGCTGGGGGCCGGGGATCTACCGAGCGGCGGGAAGGTTGCCGGGCGCCTGGAGCTCGGCGTCCTCCGAGGGGAACCAGCGGCTCGCGACGCGGATCGCGTTGGTCGCCGCGCCGAGCCGAAGGTTGTCGCCGGCGACCGTGAGGCACACCGTCCTCCCGCTCTCGTCCCGCGGATCGATCCGCAGGCGGCCGGCCAGTGTCCGGTCGCGGTCATGCACACACGCCAGCGCCGTGAGGCCATCACCGACCGGTCCCGTGTTCACACGCAGGAACGGTGCCGTGCTGGCCTGTTGCAACGCCGCTTCGATTTCGGCGAGGGGGGCGGCTCGCCCAAGCTCGAGCCACACGTTCATGAAGTGACCGATCGCCACGGGGACGCGGCAACACTGCGCGCTGACCTTGAGCGTGGCCGCATCCAAGATCTTCCGGCTTTCCTTCATCAGCTTGCGCTCCTCAGAGCTGAAGCCACTGTCGTCCGTCTTCCCGTTGTGCGGGACGGTGTTGCCGACGTATTTGGCGGGATCGAGCTGCGTTCCGACGCGGTTGGGCTCGGCATAGCCGGCGCGCGAGTCCTCGAGGAAGCCATCGAGTGCACCGATGCCGGCTCCGCTGATCGCCTGGTAGGAACTGATCGCGACCGATGTCAGACCGAAAGCGTGGGCCAGAGGCGCCATCGCCATCGTGAAGGGGATGGTGGTGCAGTTGGGGTTGGCGACGAGCTGGGTCTCTTCGGTGACGACGCCGCAGTTGACCCCTGCCGAGACCAACGGAACCCCGGCTTCCATCCGATAGGTGTTGCTCTTGTCGACGACCTTGTAGCCAAGCTCCATCAGCCGCGGCACGTAGCGCTTGCTGTGATGGTCATCGAGCGCGACGAGGGCGAGGTCCCCGCGCGGCGCGCTGTCTTCCTCCAGCTCGGGTGCGCCCAGCACGTCGAACGTCTCCCCGCCGTGCTCTAGCTGTTTTCGTCGGCTGGCAAACCCAATGATCTCCGCTTGGGGCCACGCCCGGCGGATCAGGGTGATCGACTCGCGACCGACGAGGCCAGTGGCACCAAGGATACAGATGCGCATGGGCGTGCTCTATCACGGAGCGCGAAGCCGAGCGAATCCCCCTGCGCACGCTTTGCGCGTCCGAAACGCAGTGAAATCCACGTCTCAGCCCTCACGAAGAAACGCGAAAGCCCCATGCCCGGGTGTGTCATCATCTGGAGGGGAATGCAGGGAGACAGCATGAACGGAACTACGAGTCGGCAACGCTTGTTTGGACGCGCCGCGATGGGGATGGTCACGGGGGCGCTGAGCTTGGGTTTGGTGGCTTCGCCTCTCACTGCGCACGCCCAAACGCTGCCGACGACCACGTCTGTGAGTGCCGGGGCCGTCCCGCTCGCTCTCTTCAAGAAGAAGAAAAAGAAGAAGAAAAAGAAGAAGAAGAAAAAGCCTGCAGCCGAGCCCGGACTGTCCCCGGAGTCCGCCGACGCCAAGCGTCAGGCGATCCGTGATTCGGTCGCGAGCGATCTCGACGCAGGCAACCTCGATGGCGCTGCCAGCGGCCTGGAGGAGAACGCTGAACTCCTCGGTGACCCGGTCACCATGCAGGAAGCCGGCGCGCTTCGCCTCGAAGCTGCCCGCAAAGAGCGCAGCATCGAGCAGGCCGAGGCCAGCATCGCGACCACGACGGTCGCCCTCGACATCCTTCACTTCTACGATGGCGTGTCCTCGGGCTCCGCGGAGTCTCGCTGGCTGGTCATCGATCCCGGAGCTGCCGCGGGCATGATCTCGGAGGCTGAAGCGCAGATCACCGAGGCCGAGGAGCTGATCGCCGAAATCGAGGCTGAGCAAGCTTCCGAGGGCGAGGCTGTCGCCAGCAACGACAAGCCGGACAAGAAGAAGAAAAAGAAGAAGCGCGGCAAGGCCAAGCCCGGCACCGGCTTCCTGATCGGCGGCAGTGCTGCGTTGGCGGTCGGCTTGGGCGGCGCGAGTCTCGCAGTCGTTGGATTGGTCCGGACCGGGTCTGCACAAGACGAGGTCGAAGGCCTCGGGGGCGATCCCGCCAACCAGCCACGCATCGACGAGCTCGACGAAGAGGGCAAGCGCTGGAACACGTTGAGCTACGTCGGGATGGGTATCGGGGTCGTTGGCCTGGCGGTCGGGATTCCCCTCATCATCGTCGGTGCCAAGAAGCGCAAAGAAGCCGGCCCATCCGGCAACGCGAGCGTGAGCGTGGCTCCGCTGGTTGCGGGCCGTATCCAAGGTCTCGCGGTCTCCGGCCGCTTCTAGTACCGAGTCAACATCGTCATGCGACTGCTTCGAATCCTCACCGTCACGGTTGGGCTGGGATGCTTCGGCCTCGCGGCTGGCGGAGCCGGCTGCAACCCGGTCTCCGACTTCCAGTGCTCCACCGACGAAAACTGCATCGCGGAGGGGGCGGGGGGCGTTTGTGAATCCAACAGCTTCTGCACCTTCCCCGACGCCGCGTGCCCCACGGGCAAGCGGTGGCACGATCGGGCGTCTTCGCTGGCCGGGATGTGTTTCGGCGACGAGGGCGGGGCGACCGACACCGACGACTCGGCTGGAAGCTCGGGAGGATCCGGAAGCAGTGGCGACCCCACGACCGGCCTCGAGCCGACGACCAGCAGCAGCTCGTCCGGCGATCCCACGACCGGAGCTCCGACCACGGATGACCCCACCACGGGCGACCCGACAACCGGAGATCCGACGACCGGCGGAAGCTCGTCTGGCACCGGGTCCATGGCGCCATGCGATGAGACGTACGGTGGCGCGGCCGACTACATGCTCTGCGAGGAGGAAGCCGACAGCTGTCGGTTTGGCGTGACCGTGACGATGACGCCCTGCAGCACCCTCTGCGAATCCTTTGGCGGCATGTGCCTGGGTGCGCAGCTCAACGAGAAGCCGGTCTGCACCTCTACGGGTGACATCACGTGTGACGACATGACGTCCAACACGGTCATCTGCATCTGCAGCCGCTGAGCGCTCGCCTGGCGACAATACGTCGGGATCCGCACGCGACACGCAGCGGCGGGCGTCCGCCATCGTGATACGCACCGCGGCATGTCGCAGCGTGCAGCCTTCGCCCCGCGGGACATCTCCGCGTCCGACCACGCCACGATGGTTTCGACCGTCAAAGGCCTCGCCATGGACGCCGTCCAGAAGGCGAACTCGGGACACCCGGGAATGCCGATGGGAACGGCCTGCATGGCCAGTACCTTGTGGACTCGGTTCATGGTTCACGACCCGGCCGATCCCAACTGGCCAGACCGCGATCGCTTCGTGCTCAGCGCGGGTCATGGCTCGATGCTGCTGTACTCGCTGCTGCACCTCAGTGGCTACTCGCTGACCCTCGACGACCTGAAGAACTTCCGTCAGTGGGGCTCGAAGACGCCGGGCCACCCCGAAGTGCATGACACCGAAGGGGTCGAGGTCACGACGGGCCCGTTGGGTACAGGGTTCGCGACCGGGGTCGGGATGGCCGTGGCAGAGCGATGGCTCGCGACCCGCTACAACCGACCCGGCCACGAAGTCGTCGACCACTTCACCTACGGCATCGTCAGCGATGGCGATCTCATGGAAGGTGTCGCGTCGGAGGCGGCCAGCTTCGCGGGGCATCAGAAGCTCGGCAAGCTCATCTACCTCTACGACGACAACCAGATCACGATCGACGGCGGCACCGGGATCTCGTTCACCGAGGATGTTGGCAAGCGCTTCGAGGCGTATGGCTGGCAGGTGCTCAAGGCCGATGGCCACGATGAAGCTTCGGTCACCGCAGCCCTGAGTGCCGCGCGCGCTGAAGCGGGCAAGCCCACGCTGATCTGCGCCCGCACGGTGATCGGCCACGGCAGCCCTTCGAAGGCTGGCAAGTCCAGCTCGCACGGGTCGCCCTTGGGTGTCGAGGAAATCGAAGCGACCAAGAAAGGCATGGACTGGCCGCTCGAGCCATTCCACGTGCCCGAAGGTTTGCCCGCGAAGATCGCCGACGCGATCGCTCCGGGCGTTGCGCAGCATGCCGCGTGGAACGAGCGCATGGTCGCCTACCGAGCCGCGCACGCCGAGCTGGCCGCTGAGTTCGAGGCGGTGCTCGAAGGCAAGGCGACGGCCGCCGACTTTGAAGGTCTGCCGGAGTTCGAGGTCGGCACCAAGCTGGCCACGCGCAAGGCGAGTGCCAAGGTCCTGGGTGCGCTGGCGGAGCGCTTCCCCTCGCTCGTCGGCGGATCGGCGGACCTCGCCGGCAGCAACGGCGTCGGGTTTCCCGAGGGCGGCGTGCTGAGTCCCGAGCAGGGCGATGGCCGCAACGTTCACTTCGGTGTTCGCGAGCACGGCATGGGCGGCATCGTGAACGGCATGGCGCTTCACGGTGGCATGCGGCCCTTCGACGCCACCTTCCTCATCTTCTCCGACTTCATGCGCGGCGCCGTTCGACTCTCGGCGCTCCAGCAGATCCCGGTCGTGCACATCTACTCGCACGACAGCATCTTCCTGGGCGAGGACGGTCCCACGCACCAGCCCGTCGAGCAGACGATGAGCCTGCGGATGATCCCCAACCTTCACGTCGTTCGCCCCGCGGACGCCAAGGAGACGGTGGGTGCTTGGACGATGGCGCTTCAGCGGACCGACGGACCCACGGCGATCTTGCTGACCCGTCAGGGCTTGCCGATCCTCGAAGGCACGGACCGGGACATCACCCGCGGCGCGTACGTGGTGCTCGAGCCCACCGGCGAAGGCGAGTTGCACGGCATCCTGCTCGCAACAGGCTCCGAGGTCTCCCTCGCGGTCGAGGTCGCGGGGCGGCTACAGGCCCAAGGCAAGCGCACCCGCGTGGTGTCGATGCCGTGCTGGGAAGCGTTCGAAGCTCAGGACGGCGCCTACAAAGAGAGCGTGCTGCCCAAGGCGGTCACGCGTCGGCTGTCGATCGAAGCGGGCGTCGGGATGGGCTGGGAGCGGTATGCCGCCCACCAGCAGAGCATCGACCGCTTCGGTGCCTCGGCCCCGATGGAGGTGTTGGCCGAGAAGTTCGGCTTCACCGCGGACGCCGTCCTCGCCCGCTACCTCGATCTGCTCTAGCAGCCCGTGGTGAAATCCGACACGCCGTCTCGTTCGTCCTTTTCGGTCCTGGCGGTGTCGCCAAACCTTGCAGTACGCCAGCGATCGTACCGCGATCAGTTGAGCTGCTGGTTCGTGTCGGCATCCTCGGCGCGGTAGGGGCTCTCGATGGGGGCCGGCGGCCGGGTCCATGGCTTGGGCCCCTCGCCGGCTTCGTCCCGCTCCTCTTCCTCTTCGAGCATGCAGATCACCGCCGAGTTGGCGTGGTTCGGCATGAAGGCCGAGTTGACGTCCATCAGTGCGTTGCCCATTGCGGCTCCCCCGGCGGAGCCGCGGACGCCAGGGGTTCCTTTTCGGCGCCGCCACGCCATGAGGATGAGCGATGCGGCGAACAGGCCGAGCACGAGCCCCGGCAAGCCCGGAAACCCCATGACCGGATCGGGCGACTGAGACACCTGTGCCCCGTCGGGCGCCCACATCGCAAGCATCACCGCTTCACTCTACGCCCTTGCCCGAGGATTCTGACAGGCCGCCGCGCGCGCGCAGCCAGGCCTCGATGGTGGGGATCGCGGCCGGCTCGCGCTTCTTCGCGAGAACAAGGGCCGCGCGGGCGATGTCCAGGCCCAAGTCTTTGTGCCCACCCTTCCATTCGATGCCGGCGAGTTCGAGTCGGGCCTGCATCTCCAGTTCGGCCCCGTAGTCGGCGGACTCCAGCAGTTCGATGGCTCGCGTCAGTCGGGAGCGCGCGGAGTCATCGAGTCCGGCCCGGGCGTCGAGTTGGCCGAGCCCGACGAGGGGGAACGCGGCGTTGGAGTGCTCGGCGCCCTGGGTCGCGTTCACGATCGCGAGGGCCCGTTCGAACGTTGCCCGAGCCTCGCGCTCATGACCGGGTTGTTGGCTCAGCGCGTTGCCCAGCACAACGAGGCTCGGCGAGAGCATCGGGTGGTCTTTGCCAAGCGCCGCCTCGTGAAGCTGCAGGGCCTCTCGCGTCAGACGCTCGGCGGTCTGCGGGTCTTCTCTCTTCATGGCGACGTTGGCGAGCTGGGCCAGCACCGATGCCCGAGCATCGTCATCTCCAAGGACCGTCCGGATCGAAAGGGCTCGGTCGAGGTCCGCCTTGGCATCATCGACCCGGTCCGCTTCGAGCAAGAGCACGGCTCGATTGCTGAGGTAGTTGGCGACAGGGTCCGAGTTCTCGCCGCTGCGTTTCATCTCCCGCGCGATCACATCGTCGAACATGGCGAGGCTGGTTTCGACCCGGCCGGTCAAGCCCAGCAGCAGCGCGAGGCGACCGCGGGTGCGAAGCATGGTTGGGTGGTCGCGAGGATAGGTCGCCTCGAAGATCGCGACCGCCGTTTCGAGCGTGTCCCGTGCGGCGACGAGCTCACCTTCGCCGATCCACGCGCCCGCGACCTCGCCGAGAGCCTCGGCGACAAGAGGGTGGGAGAGACCGAGGAGTTCGGTGCGTTCGCGCTGCG
Organism: uncultured Pseudomonadota bacterium; assembly: GCA_913061055.1. Classification (GTDB taxonomy): domain Bacteria; phylum Myxococcota_A; class Polyangia; order Nannocystales; family Nannocystaceae; genus CAJXVA01. The sequence goes on along the minus strand of CAJXVA010000036.1, from coordinate 26,157 downwards.
CTCGACGGAAGTGCCGCATCGCCTCGGCATAGTCGCCCACGCTCACCTCGAAGGAGCCTCGGCGCAGTGCGATCGCGGCGGCGAGGAGTCGTTCTCCGTCTCCTTGCTCGGCGAGGACGGATTCTGCGCGATCGTACAAAGAGCGCGCCGACTCGATCTCGCCGTTGGCCTGGGCGAGGCGTGCGTCGAGCTCGAGCGCGGCAGAACGGAGCCGGGTCTGGTCCGGTGACGCTTCGATGGCGGGGCGGACTCTCTCGAGTACAGACCGTGCCTGGTCCGGCCGGTCGAGGTCGTTCGCGAGGACCCCAGCCAACACCAAGGTGAGCTCCGTCCGTTGGGAAGCGGGGAGGGCGGTCGCTTCGAGGACTTCCCGAAGTGACCGTGATGCGGCTTGGGGCGAGCCCGCGGACGCTTGGGCGCGTCCCAGGAGGGCGACGACGCGGCGGCGTGCAGCGGAGTTGGGCTCACTATCTCGGGCGAGGGCCTGCAGCGGGCCGACCGCGGTCTGGGGGACTCCGAGGACGACATGGGCCCACGCTCGATTCCACGTCCGCTCGAAGTCCGGTTCCGTCTCGACGGGCTCGGTCGGTGCGAGCGTGCAGCGAGAGGGGGGTGGGAGTTCGAGGATGGCAGTGACCGCATGCTCGGAAGTGCCTTCGGGCGCCTCCGATAGCACTGCGACGAAACCCTGCGTTTGACCTGCCGATTGCAGCAGGCATGGCGATGGTTCGCGGGTGCCGGTTCGGCACTGGGCGGTCCAGGCTTCCGCCCAGGACGCGGCCCACTCGTCGAGGTGCCGTCCGACCCAGGCCGCCGAGTCCGTGCCGTGACCGGGGGAGTCTCGAAGGACTTGGAGTGCGGCCTCTCGCGCGGCCTCGTTCACATCCGACGGAAGGGCGTCGACGCTGCAGTGGCTGTCGTCCCCGATCCCTGCCAGCCCGTAAGCGAGGCCGGCTGCGCCCACAAAGACCGCTGCTGCCGCGCCGAGCACGAACACGCGACGTCCGCTGCGTGGCTCGAGCGCGCTGAGCAGCCCTTTCATCGAGTTGAAGCGGTGCTCGCGGCCCAGGCCGCGGACCAGCGCACGCACGATGGGCTTGGGAACCTCGGCGTCGCGAACGGACGGGCGCTGCTCGAGGTCGCCAACCGAGGTCGGTGCATCCTCGTGAAACAGGGCCTCGTATAGGGCCGCACAAAACGCGTACTGATCGTCTCGGACCAAACGTGTCTCGCTGGCCGCGTTGTTCAGCCCGTCGGTACGGGTGCGGGCGCGGGTGAGGCCAAAGTCGGTCACCACGACGCGCCCGGTCTCGGTGCGTTGTACGTACCGGCTGTCAAAGTCGCCGTGGACGAAGCCGGCCTCGTGCGCGGCGACCAAACCGCGGCCCGCGTCGACAAAGGTCGTGAGGACGTCGGACCACGGTGGGGATGCTCGGTCGATCCAGCTCCGCACAGATTCGCCATCGAGCAGTTCCATCGCGATGAACAGCTCGCGCCGCGTTGCACCGACGTCATAGATTTGGATGACGTTCGGATGGCTCAGACGCGCCATCGAGCGGGTCTCTCGAAGGAGCCGAGCGCGGGAGTAGGGGGTGCCGTCCTCGTGGGTCGAGGGGATCAGGCGCAGTGCGACCTTCCGTTCGAGCTTGTTGTCGTGGGCTGCGTAAAGGGCGCCCACGCCCGCGTCCTCGATCGGTCCGTCGAGAATGTACCGACCGATTCGGGACCCCGGCTCCCGGCTGGACACGATCATGTCCACACCCGCCGTGCTCACTTCGCGCAGGACGAGCGCGACGGAGTTCGGAGAGGATGAATCCTGGCTCGTCACGGGCGCGGTCTTCGATGGTACGCGGGACTGTCGCGCGCGGTGGCACACGCTCGAAACGCCCCCCCGGGTGCCGTTTACGGAGTCCTGGCGCTGGCTGGCCTGCTAGCTCACACCCTCGATCCGCGTGGCCCGCCGCCGGGCGTGAGCAGCCACGCAAGCCGCGCGGACGCCGTGGGGTGCCCCTGGGTGTTGGTTGTGGCATTCTCCGCGCGCCTCGCCCCGATCCTCGGGTTTTGCGGGGCTTTTGTAGACACGTTTTCCAGACGCCTAAAAGGCAACAAGCAGCCATGGTCGACCTCGCTAACACCCGCAACATTGGGATTTCCGCCCACATTGACTCCGGAAAAACGACGCTCACCGAGCGCATCCTTTTCTACACGGGTCGCATTCACAAAATCGAGGAAGTCCGTGGCAAGTCCGGCGTCGGCGCTGTCATGGACAACATGGAGCTGGAGCGTGAGCGCGGCATCACCATTCAGTCCGCCGCCACCTTCGTGACGTGGGGCGAAACCCACATCAACATCATCGACACCCCCGGACACGTGGACTTCACGGTCGAGGTGGAGCGCGCTCTGTCGGTGCTCGACGGCGCCATCTTGGTGCTCTGTGGATCTTCCGGCGTGCAGTCGCAGTCGATCACGGTCGACCGTCAGATGCGCCGCTACAACGTCCCCCGCGTTGCGTTCATCAACAAGATGGACCGCACCGGTGCCGACGCCTACCGCGTGACGAAACAGCTTCGCGACAAGCTGAAGCACAACGCGGCGATGGTGACCATCCCGATCGGCGCCGAAGACGATTTCGAAGGTGTCATCGACCTTCGCATCCGCAAAGCCTTCTACTTCGACGGCGACAACGGCGAGAACCTCCGCGAAGAGGATGTCCCCGAGGACATGAAGGAGAAGACCGAGGAGATGCGCAACAAGCTCGTCGAGACGGTCGCCGACTTCGACGACGCCATCATGGAGAAGTTCCTCGAGGGCGAGGAGGTCTCGGCCGAAGAGCTGAACCCGGTCATCCGCAAGGCCACGCTCTCCCTCGATCTCACTCCGGTGTTCTGTGGGTCCGCCTACAAGAACAAGGGCGTGCAGGTCCTTCTCAACGGCGTCGTCTCGTACCTGCCCAACCCCACCGAGGTGGAGAACAAGGCGTTCGAGATCGCAAACGACGGCAAAGAGACCGAAGTCGTGCTCGCGACGGACGACGACAAGCCCATGTGCTCGCTGGCGTTCAAGCTCGAGGATGGCCGCTACGGCCAGCTGACCTACGTCCGGATCTACCAGGGCAAGGTCACCAAGGGCATGTTCATCTACAACACGCGAACCGGCCAGAAGGTGAAGCTGGGCCGCATCGTTCGCATGCACTCCGACAAGATGGAGGACATCGAGGAGGCCGGCTCCGGCGACATCATCTCGATGTTCGGTGTCGACTGCGCCGCCGGTGACACGTTCACCGACGGACAGGTCAAGTACTCGCTGCGCTCGATGTACGTGCCCGCGCCCGTCATCGAGTACTCGCTCGAGCCCAAGGACAAGACCAACCTCTCGAACTTCTCGAAGGCGCTCAACCGCTTCTCGAAAGAGGACCCCACCTTCTCGGTGCGTCGCGACGAAGAGTCCGGCGAGACCCTGATCGCGGGCATGGGCGAGCTTCACCTCGAGGTCTACATCGAGCGAATGAAGCGCGAGTACAAGGTCGAGACCATCGTCGGTGAGCCGCAGGTCCGGTACCGCGAGACCATCCAGAACGAGATCCCGTTCTCGTACACGCACAAGAAGCAGACCGGTGGCTCGGGTCAGTTCGCGAAGATCGGCGGCACCATGCGGCCGCTCGTCGATCCCGAGTCCGAGGATGAGATCTACCGATTCGTCGACAAGATCGTCGGCGGCATCATCCCTCGTGAGTACATCCCCTCCTGTGACAACGGGTTCCAGCAGGCGATGGCGCGTGGTGTGGTCATCGGCTTCCCCGTCGTGAACGTGGAGATGGAGCTCTCCGACGGTGGCTTCCACGCGGTCGACTCCAGCGACATGGCGTTCCAGATCTGTGCCCGTAACGCCTTCAAAGAGGCGATGCGCGCCGCGAAGCCGGTCGTGCTCGAGCCCGTGATGAAGGTCGTCGTCGAGACGCCCGAGGAGTTCCAGGGCGCGGTTCAGACCATGCTGATCCGCCGTCGCGGACTCATCAACGGGTCGGAGACGGCCTACGGAACCACCGCCGTCGACTCCAACGTCCCGCTCTCCGAGATGTTCGCATTCTCGAACGAGCTTCGCTCCGGTACCCAGGGCAAGGCCGAGTTCACGATGGAGTTCGCGAAGTACGACCCCGTCCCGCAGAGCGTTCAGCAAGAGCTGGCCGAGAAGTACAAGGATCGCCAGAAGGGCTGATCCGCGTCCTCCTCGGAGGTGCTTCGAAGGTCGCGCCCGGGTTTTCCGGCGCGGCCTTCTTCGTTGGTTCGCAGCTCGGCCGCAAGGCTTGCCGGGTTGGTGAGGACCGTCGGCACCACAGCCGCACCATGGCGATTCCAAAGACCCGGGACGAGCTGGGCTCCGCGATGGAGACGGCCTACGCGAAACTGTGCGCGGACCTCGACCGGCTCACTGCTGGGCAGTCGCGGGAGGTCTGCGTCGACGACTGGACCGTGGTCGATGTCCTGACGGTCCGGACGTGGTGGGGCAATGCCGTGGTCGGCTGGATCGATGCCGGCCGCCGCGGGGAGGTTCCGCAGACGCCCGCACCGGGGTTCGGCTGGAAGGACACGCCCCGGCTCAACGCAGGGGTCATTGCCGACGCGCCCAAGCGCCGGTCCTGGAAACGGGTGCGCTCCGACTTCGAGGCGAGTCACGATGCTGTCGTCGCCGCGCTGGCACGTCTGAGCGATGCCGAGCTGGAAGCCCCCGGACAGTTCGAGTGGGCCGGTCGATGGCCGGTCCTGCGATGGGTTTCGGTGGCGACGACGACCGGCTATGCGTCGTCGCGGAAGTACGTTCGGGCGCTGCTGCGGAAACTCGAGGTGTGACGCCTCAGCTCGCGAGCCTGGCAGCAGGCCTGCGCCCCTACTTGTTCGGCGGAAGGAGTTTGATCTCCTGGTTCAGCGGCGCGATCTTGCCGCCGGTCGACTTGAGCTCGACGCCGAGCATGAGCTTGAGCTTGTTCGTCTCTCGGTCGGCGTAGAGCTTCTGCAGGTCGGCGTTTTTGGCGTCGTCCATGAACACCATGCCGCCGCACCCCTCCCAGTCGCTGCCAACGGCTCCGGGGAAGGGGTTGTCTTCGGCGCTCCAGCTGCTGCCGTCGTCGGTCTCGGTTGCGAGCAGGTCGGACTTCTCCGCGCCATCGACCGTGTACACGGCGGTGAGCGTCGAGGTGATCGCGGTGATGACCGGGCCTTTCGTGCCCTTGACGGTGATCTGGTACTTCACGCCCGTGTCGGTGACGGGGATGCTGTCCTCGAGCGTCTTGAACTCGATCTTCGCGTCGCTCACGGGCACGGGGTCACAGGCTGCGAACAGGACGGTTGCGAAGAGAAGGGCACGGCGCATGGCCGCGAGGGTATCAAGTTGGCCCGTGGGCGGCGTTGGTCCCATGCCCTGAATCTCGGGTAGCCTCGTGCGGTGCTTGGCGTACGACGGCTGGGAGCGATGGCGGTGCTGCTGGGAGCCTGTGGAGGCTCGAGCCCAGCAGCACCGAGCAGCGGCGCATCGTCGGTGACGGGGGGCGAGACCGGCTCCAGCGCTGGAACCAGTCCGGAGGTGACGTCGACCTCGGCCGTGAGCAGTAGCTCCACCGGCTCGGGCACCGAGGACTTGGGGAGCGTCGACATCTGCTCGGAGGTCGCTCTGGGCGGACCCGCCGGGGGGAGCTGGTCGGTACAGGGGCCGCTTGGGTTCGATGTGCCGCAGGCCGTCGACGGAGGATGGGTATACCGGGCACCCGCGGTGGTCGTGGACACGGCGGTGTCGCTCGTGCACAGCAGCGGTTGGGCGGCAACGCTGACGGTCATCGGTGCTCCAGCGCCCGCCGGACTCGCCGACGGGATGGTGCCCGGATGCGGTCCGTTTCCGCACGGTGTGGCTTCGGGAGACCCGGGGCCGCAGAGCGTCTGGCTGTGGACGAGGGTCGATCCCGGGCAAGCACAGACGGTGCAGTGGGACGTCGCAACCGACCGAGCTTTCACCGACGTGGTGGCCTCGGGGACGTCCGAGCCCGGGGCCGGAACGGACTTCACCGTGAACGTGCACGTCGAGGGCCTGGCGTCGGCGACGACCTACTACTACCGGTTCTCCAACGGCTCGCCCTCCCCGGCGATGTCGTCGGTCGTCGGGCGCACTCGAACCGCTCCGGCAGACGCGGCAGAGCGACTTCGTTTCGCCGTCACAAGCTGCACCAGCATCTTCTCCGGCTACTTCAACGGCTACCGAGCCATCGCCCGACGGCTCGACCTCGATGGGCTGATCCACGTCGGCGACTACACCTACGACTTTCCCGATGAGGACGAACTGGTGCGGATCCCCGACCCGATCCCCGAGGACCCGGAGACGCTGGAGGCCTGGAGAGCTCTGCACGCGTATCACCTAGGCGACCCGGACCTGAGGGCGGCTCGGGCGGCGCATCCGTGGGTGATGCTCTGGGACAACCACGACGTGAACCCAGGCGCCCCGGTGTCCGGCGGCGGTGTGCAAGCGTTCCGCGAGTGGAACCCGGTTTCACCGCCCGAGGAACCGCGAGGTCCCGAGATCGTCTATCGCCGCCTTCCGTTTGGCGATCTGCTCGATGTTGTCGTGCTCGACGTGCTGCTGTTTCGGGACGACGCGGATGACCCGGATTCGCCAGACAAGACGATCCTTGGCGACGCCCAACAAGCGTGGTTTCACGAGACGATGGCGGGCTCGACGGCGACGTGGAAGCTTGTCGGAAACCAGAAACCCGTCGCGGTGATCGGTGGCCTGCTCGTGGTGCTGGGCGGTAGCACCTGGAACGGCTTTCCCGATGCGCGGGGGCAGATGTTCGAGCAGCTTGCCGCTGACGGAGTGAACAACGCCATGTTCCTCAGCGGCGACGCGCACATCACGGCGGTGACCGACCTCGTGGCGGCGCCAGACGATCCCAAGGCCTACGACCCAAGAACCGGAGAGGGCGCGATCGCGGTGGAGTTTCAGCCCGCGAGCATGAGCCGCGGAAATGTGGACGAGTTCTTTCCGGCGCAGCCAGGCCTCCCGACGGCGATCGAGAAGGACTCCGCGACGAGCAATCCGCACTACCGATTCCTGGATACGACGCGGCATGGCTACGGCGTCCTCGACATCGATGCGGACCGGATTCAGGCCGAGGTCTGGTACCTGGAGATTCTCGAGCGCACCGACACCGAGGAACTCGCGGCGACCCTCGAGGTGCGCGCCGGGGAAAACCACTGGGAGCGCTGAGGGGTCACGGAGCGCGGTGGGTGCTGCAGGCCTCTCGGCGTGATGGAATCGCCGCACGGCCTCCGGATGCCCAGCTCTGTGCCAGCTGAACCCACTGCACCATTTTCGCGTAGTGATAGTCGCTGACCCACCGCGGTTGGCAGTAGCCCATGACGTCGTTGTGGCTGGCTGGCACGAAGCTCGCGGTCCGTTGGTCCCAACCTTCGGTCGCGGTGGAGCCATCGGCGTAGGGAAACTCGGGGTCCTGAAGCGAGGGGTCTCCACACGGCGAGTGCAGCAACCCGTGCATGTGCCCGAACTCGTGGACCAAGGTGCTCTCGGCGAGCTCATCGGCGAAGGCGGCTCCGATCGCCGAACCCGCCCGGTCTCCGTTTCCGCTCTCGGATGTCCCCGTCGGACAGCTGTCGCAGAACTCGTCCCGTGTCGCGGCTCCGGTGACCATGCCGTAGTAGTAGATGTCGGCGACCGATGGATCGACGTCGCCAGAGGCGAACACCAGGTCCTCTTGCAGCGCGATCAGTCTGGACATGAGCCCGCCCATGTCGAGCTGGCCGTCGCTGTCGTCGGGCTCGACCGGAAGCACCGTGAACTCGACGTCGGTGACCGGGTACATCGCAACAAGCGCTTCCCGGTAGCCGTCCAGGACCGCTTCCGACGTATCGGGGGTGAACCCCCCGACCTCGAACGGGACGAGGTGAACCCGCAGAGGCCCGGTTGTCACGACTCCGAGGTCGGCCTCTCCCGTGAGTGGAATACGGGCATCGTCGCAGTCCGCGATCGACAGGACGTAGGTTGCACCCTGTTGCATCGCACTCGCCGGCACATCGACGACGACCGCATCGTCGGGGCCCGCGACGCTCGTCACGGACGTGTAGCGCTCCGTTTGTCCGCCGACCGCGATGTCGACATGAACCGTGACGTCGGCTGGGCCATCGGTGTCGCCAGAAACGTAGGCTCGGAGGACGGCACCCCGACCCTCGACCAGTGGGATCTCCCGAGCTGCGGGCTCGACGAGTGCGGCGTCGAGCCACGCCGGAGTCTCGACCACTTGAAACCAGGACACCTCGGCAAAAGACATCTTGCAGGTTCCCGGAACCTGGCCCGTGGACGACTCCGTCGGGCTGCCCGAGCTTTCCGCCTCCGATGTGGGCTGGCCCGTCATGCCGCCGGTCGAGCCGGTCGAGCCGCTGCCGGACGTCGAGGATCCCTCGGCTTGGGCAGGGCCCTCGGACCCGCTGTCGCATGCTGCGCAGGCCAGCAGAGCCAGGACCAGCATGCACGGGTTGGCGGGGAGCGAGCGATTCGAGGTCACGCAGAACAATCGCCGCCCAGATGGAGTTGCGTCATGCAAAGTCCGAGTTGAGCAACGTTGCCCAATTTGGGCAACCCTCGGGCCTCCAGGCGCCCGTGAACCCGAGGCTCCCGAGTTGGCACGGTCCTCGCTAAACCTGGTGCGCATGAGCGAAACGCCTGTCCGACCCGAGTCTGTGCCGACCGATGCATGGTGGGAACCCAGTGACAACGAGTGGGTGCTTGGGCCGAAGGATGACGACGACCAGCTGCACGGCGAGGTGGCCTACTGGCGTGCCGATGGAACCCTCTGCTGCCGCTGCGACCATGAGCACGGTCAGCCGCACGGAAAGAGCCAACGCTTTCATGAGAACGGCGAGCGATCGCAGACCTGTACGTTCGTCCGAGGGGAGCTTCATGGCACCCGCTCCTGGTTCTCGATCGAAGGACCTACGACGGAGAACACTCGACCTCCGGGGGTGCCCGAAGAGGTGATGCGTTCGGAGATGGACTACGACATGGGCGACGTGACGGCCGTTCGCCACTTCGACGGCGACGGCTTCCGCTTGTGCGCGGACGGGACGCGCTTCCCCGACCGTCCCGCGTCGCTTTCGCAGGACGCGTGGTGGGACGAGCGGGATGGCCGCTGGAAGGACGGACGCGCCAACGGTGACGCCGAGAAGATCGGGGTCTGGCAGCACTGGGACCGCGATGGCTTGTTGCTGGAGCGGTGTGCCTACGAGGCCGACGCGAAGCACGGCCCGGCGTGGGAGCGGGTTGAGCCCGAGACGCTTCGCTTGCAGGGAGCGGTCGCGGCTCGCGGTGGCTACCACGAAGCCGTTCGCATTGGGCCCTGGGAGTTTCTCGACGCCGCCGAGCAGGTGGTGGGGGTGCTCGACTACGGCGAGCCGGTGGATGGAGAGGAGGAACTCGTGTTTCTCGATGACGCACCGCGCCCCGCGGAAGCGTGGCTCGACCTCGCCGGCAAGTATGGCGTCCAGCGGAACCTGGGGCTGTGGCTTGCGACCTTGGGCCGCGCCGCGGGGGCCAGTGGTGACGCGACTCAGTTGCGGGCCGCGATCGCAGCCCGGCCCAGCCCATGGACGACGGACGTCGCGATGGAACAGGCTGAGGAAGGCGATTCGGTCGGTGATGTGATCGATGCGCTCGCGGCAGGGGCCGATGTCGCGGCTTGCCTTCGGGCGATGGCGATTCAGCTCGACCAGCATGAGCGGTCCCACGCAGCGCTCGAGTTCATCGACGCCGCCATGACGCTGGCCCCCGACCGCTCGGACTACGCGTTCACTCGCGGGTTGGTGCACATGAGCCTTGGACATGCCGACGCAGCGCGTGCAGACGCCGCGCGGATCCCCGACGAGGGCCAGCGCGGGTTTCTGCAGCTGTACGCCACGGTGCTGTTCCCCGTGTTCGACTTCTGGCCCAACCGGGAAGTCCCGCAGACGCACTACGATGGCCTTCCGGACGCGCCCAGTCAGGCCCTCCCGGCGATCGTCGGCTTGATCGAGAAGTACGCGACGCGGGTGCAACAGATCCGCACTGCGATGCTCGAGCACGATGGCATTGCGGAGGACACCCCGTGGATGCTGCCCGATGTCTCAGCGTTGCTCCCCAGCGGTCCGGTGTCGCTGGGGACCGACAGGTTCGAAACTCCTGACCCCGACGATCCGGATGAGCCGTACGTCATCGACATCGACGAGACGCTCGAACTCGGAGATGCGATCCCCGATCTGCTCCGCTCAGCCCGTGCCGAATGGCACGCTCTGTGTTGGCTGCTGTGGAGCTGCGGCTCCGATCGGATCGAGCTCCCCACGCGGCTGAACCCACCCAAGAACTTCGGGCAGGCCGCCGGTATGGCACCCGCGCGACTGTGGCGGTGCCGAGACCGTGTGCACATGCGCGGCATGGGGGCGCAGACCCAGGGCATTCCCGGCTTCGAGTGGAACGGCATCGACATCGACGAGCTGCCCAGCTCGCTCACCAACATGGCGATGTTCGAATACCAGGAGATGCAGGCGCTGATGTACTGGCTGACCGACGACGAGGTGCGCTCGCCGTGGCAGGACAACCTACGCGGGTCTTAGGCCGAGGGGTCTACGCGTCGGTGCCGGTCTCGCGGGGCTTGTACGTGTAGTACCCGCTGCCGCCGCCGTAGTCGTAGCGCTCCTGGCGGGCGTCGACCTCGTTGAGCACGACGCCGAGCATGTTGGCGTCGCTCTGCATCAGGCTGCTCATCGCGCGCTGAAGCTCGCCGCGCCGCGTCTGCTCGCAACGGCTGACGACGATCACGCCGTCGACCTGGCTGGCGAGGATGAGCGGGTCGGCCACCGGAAGGACCGGTGGGCTGTCGAGGATGACGATGTCGAAGCGCTCTTTGAGACCGATCAGCAGCTGATGCAGCGCGTGGGACTCGAGCTTCTCGGCGGGGTCGTCGGGGATTTCGCCGCACACCATGATCGACAGGCTCTCGGGGGCGCCGTCGGGTTGGCGAATGACGGCGTCATCGATCTCGGCCTTTCCGGCCAGCAGCGCCGAGAGGCCGGTCCGCTTGGGATCGGTCTCGAACACCTGATGCAGCCGGGGACGTCGCATGTCGGCATCGATGACCAGCACCGACTTGCCCGCCTGGCAGAACGACAGCGCGAGGTTCATCGCGGTGCTGCTCTTGCCCTCGGACGAAGACGGCGAGGTGATCATGATCGTGGACGCGGGTTCGCCCCCCTGCACAAACGCGAGAGAGGTCCGAATGCCGCGGCAGCGCTCGGCCATGAGCGACTGCGGGAACTTGTGCGCGTAGAGGTCGCGCTGCTTGCGTTGAGCGCGAGCATTGCCAGCCCCAAGACGGGAGTCGGGAGGCAGCAGCGGCAGCTGGCCAAGCACCGGCACGCCGAACGGCGAGAGCGACCGCTCCAGGTCGAGCAGGCCGCGCAGGCGGGAGTCTCGGAAGTCGATGGACAGCGCGAACACGCAGCCCAGACCCATACCGAGCATGCCGCCGAGCAGGACGATGAGCTCCTTGGGCGGGAACACGGCTTCGGCCGAGACCGTCGCCCGGTCGAGGATCTCGATGCCCTCGTTCTCGACCCGGTTCGTCAGGCCGATCTCGGTGTCGCGCCGAGCGACCAGCAGGTACTCCTCGGACGCGACCGATGCCTCACGCTCGAGCTCCCGGTACTCGCGCTCGAGCCCAGAGAGGGTGAGTGCACGCTTGCGTTGGCCGCCCAGTGAGCCGCCGAGATACGCCTCGTGCTCCGCAGCTGCGGCAACCTGGGCTTCGAGGGACGAAAGCAGAGACTTGGCTTCGCGCTCGATCTTGGCGTTGATCAAGTCGAGCTTCTTCTTGGCCTTGCGGTGCTCCTCGTGCTTCGGGCCGAACTCGACGTCCGCGTCGCCGAAGGCCGACTCGGCCGCAAGCTGCTCCTTGCGCATCTCCTCAAAGACGGTGAGCTTGGCCTCGGGCAGGAGGTAGGCGGCGGCGAGTTGGTCTTTGACGTGCAGCGTCTTGGCTTGGCCCAGCATTCGCTTGAGCCGGTCGTGCTCGCTCTGGGCTTCTTTGTGCTGCCTCGTCAGGGTGAGCACCGCCTCGGTGATCTCGTTTTGACGGTCGGACAGGGCGATCGAGGTGATCTTGTTGTTCTTCTTGAAGTCCTCGAGGTCGTGTTCCGCCCCGCGGACGCTTCCGAGGGCCTTGCCGCGCTCCTCGGTGATGTCCTTCTTGGCCTCGCGTCCGACCTTGTTGCGGCCTTCTTGGACGTGGGCGATGTACGCCTCGGCAACCGCATTGGCCATGTTCCGAGCGACGAGCGGGTCGGGGTACTCGGCGGTGATCAGGACGATGCGAGAGGAGGGCACCTCGGTGATCGTCAGCATCTCGCGGAGCCGCTCGATCGGGTCGACCTCCGCCGCCTCGGCCTCGCGCTGGGCGGGGTCATCGATCTTGTGCACGCCCAGGAACTGGGGGTCGGCAGCGAGACCCAGGGACTCGAGCGCGGCGGCAGCCACCGTTCGGCTGCTCATGATCTGACGCTGCGTTTGGTAGTACTCCTTGTATCCAAGCAGCCGCGCCTGCGCGTCCTCGCCAACACCCTCGACCTTGTCGAGAACTTGAGGGCCCGACATGTGCAGGACGATCGACGCGCTCGCTTGCCACCGAGGCTCGAGAAGCCGGAGCACCCCGATCGATCCGGCGATGCACACCACGGTCGTCACCGCGATGACCAACCATCGCCGGCGGAGGATCTGCATCAGCCGGGAGAGCTGGGCGAGAACATCGACCTGCCCGCCATCTTCGGCTGCGGGTCCGGCGCCGTTCGGCGCATGGGGAGGAGCGGAGTGCATCTGCGAGCTACGAGGGAAAGACTAGCGCGAACAGGTCCCAGGGGCCGTCAGGGTGGGCAAGACGGGCCACTGCTGAACGAACGCAGGGTGCCTGGGACGGCATCGGCTGGTTGCAGCGGGTCGTGCAGCCGGCGGGGAGAATCCGTGTTGCGCAAACCGCGGAACTTCTACTGCAGCTGCGGAAAGTCGGCCTCGGGAAGAACGACGCCGATCCAGAGGGGATGGGCCGCGTCGAGCTCGTAGCTGCGGAACCCGGTCCACCAGGCCTGCCCGGACGCTTCGATGCGGAACGGTTCCGATTTCATGCCGCCATCGGTCCACATGCGGAGCGCCTCCGCCGACACCGGTTCGCCGATCTCATCGAGCGGCTGCAGGACCGCCTCGAGCTTGGAGGACTCGTCGACGAACTTGGGGGAACGAGGCAGACCGATCACCCTGTGCCGGGCGTCGAGTACGAACACCTTGCCGTGCTCCTCGCCATGTTCGGTGTTCGGCATGCGCATGGTGAACTCCGAGAGGTCCGTCAGAAGCATGTCGACGCCGAGCACGAAGCTGCGCCCCGCTGGGCTCCTCGCCGTGCGTGCCGCCGTGACGCCGGGCTGCTTGGTCGTGAAGAACGTGTAGGGGTCGGTCCACACGATCTGCTCTGGAGCCGTCGACGCGCCCTGAAACCAGGGCCGTTTTCGGGGGTCGTAGTCGACGGTTTCGGTCCAGGTCTGGGTGACGTTGCCGGAGGGGTCGAGCTTCTGGAAGAGGGTCGGGGTATCGGGTTTGGACACGCGGACCCGCCAGCCGTCTTCGATCCGAAGCAGCATGTATTCGTTGCCCAGCGTGTCGGCCCGCAACACCGAGCTGATGACTTCGTACCCGTCGATGAGCGGCAAAAAGAATGAGGTGAGTGTTTCGGGATCGTCGGTGTCGAGTCGGCCGGCCTCGGCCCAGTCCGCCGCGCCTTGCAGGCTTCCGCGAACCGGTTGAAGGAGCCCGGCCAGCTCGGCCTCGAGTCCGTCGGCGGCGGTTCCGATCAGCAGCTGCGAGAGGTGGTTTCGCTCGAGTCGGGCCCGGTCGCGTGCGTCCCGAATCATCAGGGCGGCGACGAGGGAGCCCACCAGCACGATCAGCGCGAGGGCGATCGCGGAGAACTGGAGCAGCCGAGTCAGGCGACGCTTCTTCTCGCGCGTGGCAATGGCCTTGGCGAGTCGCTTCTGCAGTGCGGAGGCGCGCGTCGACTGGTCGGGAGTGGGAAGGACACCGGCGGGTAGGTGTCCGAGCATGTCGAGCTGCTGCCGCACGACCGAAATCTCCTGGTTGGAGAGCGCACAGAAGGCGTGCAGCAGGTGGGCTTCGACGATGTAGTGGCGCGCGAACGCGTTGTCGGGCCACGAACTCAGCGCTTGCTCGAGGACCCCGACCACGCGACCGAGCGTTCGATAGGTTTGCTGTTGGTCGGTGTGGCGCGCCATCTTCTTGGATTGGCGCTCCCGCTGAAGTTGAGCCTGCACCTGCTCGAGCTCGCGGAAATCGGCGACGGCTTCGGCAGCGAGCTCGGCGGAGTCGAGGTGGCGCAGGGCAGCCCGCACCTCATCCGCGAATGCTTTGCCATCCGCCTGCCGGGCGTGGGGATGGGTTGACAGCGCGCGCTCGAGGACCGGACGGAGGACGTCGTGGTACGGCTCGAGCTCGGGAGAGACGGACTGGGGGAACGACCACTCGTTGCGGCTCGCGATCTTGAGCGCGTCGATGGCTGTGGCTTCCTCGTGCGGCGGGATGCCGTACAGGACCTCGAACATGACGGCGCCGAGCATGTACACGTCGGTCCAGGGCCCGACCCAGTCGCGTTGCCCGGTGCTGATCTCCGGGGGCATGTACACCGGCGTGCCGCAGGTGATGATGACCTGGTTGATGTCCAGGATCCGTGAGGGCCGCGTCGGATCGGGATGCAGCGCGCACGCGAGGCCCCAGTCCACCAACAACACCTCGCCGAACTCGCCGACCATGACGTTCTGCGGCTTGATGTCGCGATGAATGATGCCGCGGCTGTGGGCGTAGGCGACCGCGTTGGCCGCTTCGATCAAGATCTCGAGGTGCGCGCGCAGGTCATGGGTCTCGCCCGGCGGCGCATCGACGGTTCCCGGCGCTCGCTTGTCCAGCAGATCGTCCCACGGCGTGCCGTCGACCAGCTTCATGCTGTAGAAGATCTGGTCGCCCTGATCGACGCCCATGTCGTACACGGGGACGATGTTCGGGTGTTCGAGGACTGCCGTGATGCAGGCCTCGCTTTCGAACGACTCGGTCGAGTCTGGCAGGGCTTTGTCCGCGTGCAGCTGCTTGACGGCGACCTCGCGCCCCAACGACAGCTGCTTGGCTCGGAAGACCCGGCCCATGCCGCCCGATCCCACCTCGGTCTCCAGCTCGAACTCGGTGCGGCCGAGCTGGCCTTCGATGCCCGGCGCGCTGACGTGAATGCGGCGACGGGGCGTGGCCGTGGGCCGGCGCTTTCGAACCTCCTCCGTCTCCCCGTCCGAAAGGGCCCGGGTGCGATTCGCTGAGGCGGCGGGCTCTGGAAGCGTGGGTCGATGCTCGGGCATCGGCCGGTATTCGGGGGCCGGCCGAATCGAGGTTCGGGGGCTATCGGTCGGTGCGATCCGGGCTTTCCAGGCGCGCTCCAGGTCGTTCGACCAATCGGCTCGCCAGCTCTCCTCGCTCACGACATCAAGGGTAGCAGGTTCGTCGCGATCGCCGAGACCTCCATCCGAAGCTGAACATCCATCCCCACAGCACAAGCCCGGTGAACTCGTGGCCGGAGCCAGCCCGGCAGTCGCATCCTTCGTGTTGGCCCTCCGGGATGTCGGCATCGTCCGCATCGCCGGACACGAAGATGGTGATGGTCGTATCGGAGCTGTTGCCGGCACGATCCGTTGCAACGGCACGCAGTTGGTGTTCGCCGCCACTGAACTCGATCTCGAACACGGCGTCGTCACTCCAGGATGTGCCAGCTTCGACGGGTAGGCCATCGAGGGTGACGCGGATCGTGTGCACGCCCGATCCTTCGTCCTGCGCCTGTACATCGATCCCGTGGATGCCAGGCTCGACGAGTTCCGGCGGGTCCGTGAACTGGACCGATGGTGCGTCCACGTCCCCCTCGGCGTCGAAGCGGGCCCCGCAGGTTTGGGAGGCCAGCTCGCGTGGTTGTTCACAGCCGGAGCTCCAGGCTCCGCGCCCATCCTCGGGAACGGCCGAGAAGCCGTCGCAGTCGGCGGTTGGATTCCATGTTCCATCGGCATCGAAACACGGGCTGATGTCGAAGCCCGAGCGCGCCTCGATCCATGGCGTTGCCAGGTGCATCAAGGAGGCAAACCCGCCGTCGCCGCAACGCTCGCCGTACGAGACGATGCCGAACGCGCGCCACTGGCCTGAGGGGAGCTGGATGAACGCGGGGCCGCCCGAGTCTCCTTCGCAGGAGTCGAGGCCCTCTCCACCGAGCCCAACCTCATCGCCTTGCAAGGATGTGATGCGGGTCGTGACCGAGCGTTTGTCGCCGTATCCAACCTCCGACTCGCCGAACCCGACGAGGGTGCTTGCGACACCGGGGACAAGCGCGTCGGTCTCGCAACCCATCAGTGGGGGGACGATCGGCAGGTCGTCCTGGGCCGATGCCAGGACGCAAAATGCCCAGTCGCGACCTGCGCCCGGGAGAAAACCATCCGGCCACGTCTCGCATCGTTGGGTTGCAACCGTGCGGACGTGACGCGGCGCGGCCGAGCTCCCGAGTTCGACGCTGGAGAACCCGTCCCCGCAGTGTGCGGCGTAGACGACCACGCGAGGGTGGACGAGGGTACCGGTGCACAGCCGGCCCAGCGACACGACGGTTGGCCATGCGCAGCCATCGGTCGCCTCGCCGCCGACGATCGTGGTCGGATCTGAGGGGGCCGTGACCGAGCCCGTTGCGGCGAGCTGTGCCGCGAGTGCCGCCGTCGCGAGCCCCACGACTCATTGTACCAGTCGCCCCGCCGGGTTCGACCTTGGCGCCTCGCTGCTGTAGCTTCAAGGAGGTGTCGATGCGCTTCTGGACGATTGCGCGGCAGATGTTGATGGTGAGCCTGGTGCTGCCGGCCTGTGGTCGCAGCCCCGTGGACGTGTTCACGCTCGATGCGGGATCCTCGAGCGGAGACGGCGGCAGCTCGACCGGCGAGGAAGAGGTCTGCGACCCCGAGCTGGAGAACTGCACCTCCGTCGTCACGCTTCAGCGAGCGGCCGACATCTTGTTTGTCATCGACAACTCCGGATCGATGGGGGAAGAGCAGGGCGTTCTCGCCGCAAACTTTCCGCAGTTCATCAATGTCTTGGAGGGCGAGCAGGTCGGGGCGAGCTACCGAATCGGCATCGCGACGTCCGATGAGATCGGGCTTCGTGCGACGAGCTGTCGGCAGCGCCTCGGCGACTTCATCTGGGAGGGGGTGCTCGGTCCCAACGACGAGCCGCTGTTCGTCGATGAGCGCGATGCGGGCTGCTTGAGTGCGTGCGAGTTTGACGAGGTGCCGCTGTCGAGCACGGTCGATTCGGACGGCAACGTCGTGTCGGGTCCTTGGATCGAGCGCTCCGGTGGCTCTACCAACCTTCCGCCGGGCATGAGCATGGCGGATGCCCTGCGCTGCCTCGGCCCGCAAGGCATCAACGGATTCGGATACGAGGCACCGCTCGAAGCCATGCGGCGAATCGTCGAGGAGAACGTCGATGGGTTCGTTCGAGACGACGCGTTGCTCGCGATCATCATCGTCACGGACGAGGTCGACTGCTCGCTGCCGCTGCAAAACGTGGACACGCTCTTCTCGACGCTGGGACAACCGTTCTGGGCCGACCTCGAGCCCAGTCCGACGTCGTCTGCGTGCTGGAAGGCGGGCGTGCAGTGCATCGGCGGGCCCGGCACCTACGATGCTTGCGTTCCGGTCGACAAGGGCTGGGACGGGCTCCCCACCGAAGATCCCAACGGCTCCGTGCTGTACCCACTCGATCGCTACATCGATGCGCTTCAGGGGGTTGCCGACCGCAAGGAGGCGCTTGGAGGCAACGGCACGATTTCGGTCGCGGTCATCAGTGGTGTGCCCGAGGACTACCCGCAGGGCGGAGAGCTGATCTATCGCGACTCCATCGACCCGGTGTTCAACTCCGAGTACGGCATCGGGCCCGGCTGCGACTACGGCATGGAGTCGCTGGGCGACCTGCCGGGGATTCCGCCCGTGCGCCTCAAGGCATTCGCCGAGGCGTTCGCGGGGGAGCGGCGGAACATGTTCTCGATCTGCTCGGCCGACTACGCTGTGGCGCTCGAGCAGATCGCCGATGAAATTGCGCAGCTCGGCTCGCGGTCGTGCATCCCAGGATGTGCCTACGACGCCAGCCCGAACGTCGCGGGGTTGCAGCCTCGGTGTACGGTGTTCGAGGAACGGGGCGAAGACGCCGGAGGGGACCTACCGGTGCAGGCCTGTGCGGTCACGAATGCCGGCTGGGA
This sequence comes from uncultured Pseudomonadota bacterium, assembly GCA_913061055.1. GTDB lineage: Bacteria > Myxococcota_A > Polyangia > Nannocystales > Nannocystaceae > CAJXVA01. Next base: position 7,757 of record CAJXVA010000036.1, on the reverse strand, counting down.
CTTTCCGTTGGGCCTCGACATCTGCTTTCGGGCGCTCACCGACGCCGATCAGTCGACGGCGTGGCCGCACGACGACCTCACGCCGCAGTGCAGCAACCGTGGGTCCAACCTCGAGTTCGTCATCGAGCGACGGGAGGGCGTCCCGGTTCCGCCCGGCGTCGGGGTTCAGGTCGAGTGCGTGTTGATCGGCCAGCCCGACCAGCGCTGCGACGAGTTGTAGGCGCCGGCTTGAGCCACTACAGCGCGCCCTGAAACTGCAACCGGACCACGTGGCTTGGTGCGTCCCTCAGAGACGCTTGCCAGCTCGGGCTGTAGTCGAGCTGAAGCTTCACGGCGTGGCCGAAGAAGTAGTACCCCAGGGCGACGGTGGGCTGTCGTCGGCGTGGGAGCAGCGAATCTCCGGTTGGTCGCGTCTCACCGAATCGGCCCACGAGTTCGAACGGCTGGGGGCCCCAGAGATAACCGGCCTGGGCGTTCCACCCGTAGCCGTTGCGGGCTGGGGAGAGCCCGGTGGCGGGGAGCGAGGGACCCGCGCGGCGATTGCCCTCCCGCAGGTAGGCCTCGGCGAACACGGTGGCTCCACCAAACTTGAACGATGTGTCGGCGGTGGCGTTGTGGATGTCGGTGGTTCCGCCGCCTTCGGGACGGGAGCCGTTGGTGCCGCGCTCAAACAGGGCCCCATCGACGAACGCGTAGGCAAACCCCATCGACATGCGGGGGACCCGTTCGCGGGTGAGGTCCGACTCGGTATCGTCTTCGTCGTAGGTCCCGAACGGAAACACCTCGAGGCGGGCGAGGTACACGACCTCGAAGTTCGTCGCCCGGTAGGCGTCACGGCCTTCGCCGAGAAACATGCCGGCGTAGTAGCCCAGGTGGTCGAGCCCAAACAGGTCGTCGGAGTGAAGATCGAACCCGACGTCGCGATTGAGGTTGAACTCCCCATCGGCGATCGAACGATCGACGAACTGGAGGTCTCCGGAGGACTGCATGCGTGCCCGGGAGTAGGGCAGCTTGTACTGGCCGACGCGGAACTGCAGGTCGCGAAGCTTGGAGAACTCGAGCGCCCAGTCGAGCACGGGGGTGAAGCGCGGGCCGTCGGGGCTGGTGCCCATGTCGCGCGGGGAGACGCCGAGCTCGAGCTTGTAGGTGTTGTGCTCGCCGAAGGTGTGGCCGGAGAACTTCACCCGTGCGCGACGCAACGAGAGCGACTGGGTGGGGGAGTCTTCGGGCCTCGCGATGAGCTCATAGCGGACTTGTCCGCGGAGCCCCAAGCGCAGGGAAAATCGACCATCGGAGCTGAGCCAGCGGAGCCCTTCTCCGGGCGCGCCGACGGTGATGGTCGGCTCGGGCGGTGGCGAGGTCTCGGCAGGCTCGACCACGTCCGCGGTGGGAGGGACGTGGGTCTGTGCCGGCGCGTCCGAGACCGGCACAGGCTCGGGTCCCTCGTAGGGAACTGCGCGCACGTCAGGGACGCCGCGCGTCGCAGGCTGCACGCACAGAAGCGCGGTGGCGAGCCAGGGCATCGAGGTGATGAACCGCGGACTAGAACTCGAGCTCGAGCAGCTCGCCGGTCTGCGCGTCGACGGTGGCGCGCTGGTCTCCGGCGCTCACGGTCCAGGTGCGACCATCGAGGCTGAGCGAGGTGGAGTCGACCTCCGTATCGAGGAACTCGGACGCGTGCGCAACAGCCTCGTCCCGCTCCATCGGCGTTGGGCACAGGACGGCGACAAACGTCGCGCCCAGGAGCCCAAGACAGATCGCGTACCGGCGACTTCTCCGCTTCAAGTCGGTGACGCTCATGTTACGATAGTGTGACACAGAACAGCGCCGATCGCACGAAAATGGCGAGAATGGCCGCCGAAGGGGTCGAAACGGTTCCCTCCGGGGGTCGTGGCAGGTCAGGGGTCGGCACCGTGGCCGAGCGCAATGGGCGCGGAGATGGCTCGGACTCAGTCGCCAGGGGAGCGTTCGAGGGCGGTCTGTATCTCGCCGGCCCACGTGTCCATGCCGGTCATCGTCGAGACGGCGAGGGAAGGGTCGGCCGCAAGGCGCTCGACTTCTTCACGAAGACGCTCGAGTCCTCGCTTGAGCCGGCTACGGACCGTTCCCATTGGGACTTCAAGCGCGGCTGCGAGCTGCGGTCCCCGGAGTGCCTCGAAGTAGTAGAGTTCGAGAACGATCTGATGATCGAGCGAGAGGTGTCGCAACGCCCGAAGGAGCAGCGCATGTTCCTCCTTGCGCACGACAACGGCGCTCGGGCTTGGGTCGAGGTCGACGACGCTCGAGCTTCCAACATCGTCACCGGACCCGAGCTTCTTCCGGGTTCGATATTCGGCGAACAGAATGTTGCGCGCGCATCCCAGAAGGTAGGGGCGAAACCCTGCGTCGCTCTGGATCCGCGCTCGGCCCTCGATGCATGCGACGAAGGTCCGTTGGACGAGGTCGTCGACCGGTCCACTGATCTTGCTCCGGAAGAAGCGGAACACGGAGCTGAAGTGGCGATCGAACAGATCACTTCCCGCATCTGCATCCCCGTTCCTCCACCGTTCGAGTTGATCAATCTCGTCGTCGGACGCGGTCACCGAGGCGAGGATAGAAACGCCGGCGACAGATTTGCAAGGCGGCTAGCCGCGTTCCTCGACCCACGCTTGGACGGTCTCCGAAAAGGCGCGGCCCTTGGGCCCGTCGCTCGCCGCCAGTTTGAGCGCGAGAGCGGCCGCAGTGCGTGCCCTCTCGACGTCTCCCTCCTGTCGAGCGCACTTGGCGAGCTCGAAAGCGGCTTCGTAGCGGAGCATCGCGAGCCTGTCGGTTGTCGGTGGTACGGCGAGAGACTCTTCAAGCTGCTCCCGGCCTTCTGTCAGCTGTCCTGCGCTACAGAGCGCGCGTCCCAGTGCGTTGTGGGTGTCGAGAAGCGCGTTGCTCCCCGGGTCCAGTTTGGCCGTACGGATCTCCAGTGCCGAGCGGAGCAGGGCGACCGCCTCCCGTACCCGTCCGAGCTCGACCAACATGTTCGCGCGGTTGACTTTGTAGTGGGCTACATCCGGATGAGATGGCCCCTCCGAGGCGATCGCGACCCGGACCGCCTCGGCATACTTTTTCTCGGCCGCCACGAGGTCGCCCTTGAACTGGAAAAGCGCACCGATGTTCGAGTGGGAGATCGCCACCTGCGGGTGGTCCTCCCCAAGGCTTGCGATCCTCGCTTTGAGGGCGGCCTCATGTTCGATCTGCGCCTCGTCGAAGTGGCCTTGCATGCGAAGCAGGCCCCCCACGTTGTCGCGGGTTCGCGCCGTCGACGGATGCTCCTCTCCAAGGACGGACGTCTTGATGCGGACTGACTCGCGGAGGGCGGCGAGGGCTTCGTCCGTTCGCTCCATGTTCGCCAGCGGCCCCGCGAGGTTGTTGTAGGCGGATGCTGTGGCGATGTGGTCGGGCCCGAATGCGGCCTCCGTCTCTTGCACGCTCTGTCGGAGTGTGGCCAAGGCCTGCTCATTCTTGCCCGCCGCCCACAAGAGGCTCCCCAGTGTTCGTCGCGCCGCGGGGATGTCGGGGTGGCCCGGCGGTCGAACCGAGATGGTCAACTCCAACGCACGCCTCGCTTGGACCTCCGCATCGTCGTACTCCCCGGCCTGGCGAAGGGTGTCCGCGAGGGAGGCGTGCGCCTCCGCCGTTCGAGGATGGTGTGACCCGAGGTGCTTGGTCAGCGTCTCAATGACACGTTCGCCTGTCGCTCTGGCTTCGGCGAAGCGGGCCTGCGCCGTGAGGGACGAGGTGAGGCCGTCCCGAGCTTGGGCAACCGCGAGGGGATCGTCGATCGCCTCCAGGAGGGCTAGAGCTTCCCGGAATCCCTCGGTGGCTTCGGATGAGCGGCCACGTAGGTGCAGCATCGACGCTTGCCGGACTCGGGCGTCGGCGATCTCCTTGGGGAGCCTCGAACTGCCCTGCATGCCGGGCTCGAGGGCATCGCAGACCGCGAAGTTTCCCCGCTCGGCCTCCAGTGAGTACCGTTCGGCCAAGGCGTCCCGGCGCAGTGTGGTGAGCTCCGCTCGTGCGGACGCTTCGTGAGCAGCCGCGAGGGCTTGTGTCGCTGGGTCCGGCCGTCCCGCGTCTCGCAGCGTGCGACCAAGCGCGAGCTGCACTTCGGCCTCGATGGGCAGGAACCCGAGACCTCGAACCTCGGCTTCGGCCTGCTCGGCCTTCTCGAGGGAGAGCGCGACCTGCCCAGCTGCTCGCAGCGCATTGGCTTCCGCAACGAGACCCCGCCCGCGGTTCACGATACCCGCTTGGCTCGCAGGGGGGGACCTGTTGTGTGCGCCCAGGAGACTTACGGACGCACATGCGTCGAGGTCCGGGAGGCCAGCTGCGACGTCATCGGCGCGGTCGAGGACTTCGGCGGCACGGCTTTCGAGGGTTTGGGCGGTGGCGTCGAACACCTGACGCGCGCGATCGAGGCATGCCATGCGGCGGTCCATGACGTCGAACGACTGGTCGTGGCGAACGCTCGCGGCAAGGCAGGCGTCCTGGTGACCTTGCGCCCAGCGCTGAGCAAAGTCGTCCAACTCCGGGGAGATCCTGCTCCAAGTCTGCGCGGCGTGGCCGGCCTCGAGGGCGTGGAAGGCTGCCGCGAGCGAGTCCTTTCGTCCGTCGGACCAAACGTCGTCGAACGCCTCTTTGGCACCCGTGCACGGCGGTTCGCTCCCCGTAAGCCTGCCCGCGGCGACGCCGAGCAACACGACGGCCGCGGCCCCGCCCCCAAAGACCAGCACCTGACGCCGCCGCTTGAGCGGATCGTGGCCCAGGGCGTCGAGCAAACTCCCCATCGATCCGAACCGGTCTTCAGGTTTCGCCGCCATGCCGCGCGTCAGTATCGGGCGGAGCCAAGGCAGCTCATCGGCAGGGTCCTTCGGAATGATAGGAGGACGCAGGTGGGCCGCTCGCAGGCCATCGAGCGAGTCTGCCGAAAAGGGATGCGCACCCCACAACGCTTCCGTGAGCGCTACGCAGAACGAGAACTGGTCTGACCGGGGGGACCCAGGTTCGCCGCGCAGTTGTTCGGGCGCCATGTACATCGGAGTACCCAAGACGGTTCCCGAGCGGGTGACGCTGGTGATCTCGCCGGTGGGGAGCTCCGTGGACGTGGCGGACGTCGCTTCGCCCAGTCGTGCCAAGCCGAAGTCGATGACCCGCGCCCGGATACGGCCCGGCTCCGCTTGGATGAAGACATTCTCCGGCTTGAAGTCGCGGTGGACGAGGCCCTGCTCGTGGGCAGCCTGCAAACCAGCGCCGGCTTGGAGGTAGGCGTCGAGGATGTGGCGCGGCTGCGTCGAGGTCTCTGTCTGCCAGTGCCGCAGGGTCGAGCCGCGGAGGTACTCCATAGCGATGAACGGGTCATCGCCGTGCATACCGACCTCATAGACCTGGACGACGTTGGGGTGGCTCAGCCGGGCGAGTGCCCGGGCCTCTTTGAGCAGGCGTTCGGCAGCGGCTTTGGAGCGCCGTCCGGCCAGGAGCTTGATCGCGAGTTCGCGTTGAAGGCGTTCGTCGTACGCGAGGAAAACTCGCCCCATTCCCCCGGATCCCACGAAGCGAACGACTGCAAACCGCCCGATCTTGGTGGGCGAAGCGGCGCGACCAAGCAGGCGGCGAGCGACCGCAGCCCTCGTCCACTCGGCTTCGGGATCGGTATCGGGTGATGCGGATTCCACCGCCGCAGCCAGCTTCTTCTCAAGGTCGTCGTCCATGAACAGGGGCAGGCCGGTTGTACGCGACCCGCCTTCATCTCTCTAGTCCTTCGGCGCCCGGTACCGATCCATTGTTTTTCAGGTTTTTAGGAATCGAAAGTGCGGCCTTCAACACCTCCCTGTTGAATCCGATGTTTCGCCTCTCGATCCTTCTTTCCGCCCTGCTCGCGGTCGGCTGTTACGACGAGCCGACTGCGGTCGAGCTTAGTTCCACTACCGGGGGGACTTCGACCGGTACCCCTGACACAACTCCGGGGACGAGCGCCGCTACGTCCTCAGACGAATCGACGGGGGCCTCCGCGGACGACAGCTCGGGAACCTCCGGGGCTTCCTCCACGACGGCCGAGCCCTTCACATCCTCCGGACCCGACGACTCGAGCGGGGGCTGTGTCCCCGCCGTGTTCGGCGACGCCCTCTTCGACACCGCCTGCTTTCAATAGGACACCACAATGATCCAGTTCAACGTCACGCTCTCCCCTCGCCAGACTCTTTCCAGCCGCGGTCGCGGCATTGCGGCCTTCGCTGTGGCGGCAGCCCTACTCCCAGTGCTTGCGCTTGCAAGCCCTGTCGACCTCCCGAACACCTTCGAGAGTGGAGCGCCCGTACTGGCCTCCGAGTTCAACGACAACTTCGAGGCGGCTGCCGACGCCATCGACGATAACGACACCCGAATCTCGGCGTTGGAAGGCAACAGCGATGGCGGGGTGCCCGCGGGGGCGGTGGTGTTCTTTGATGCGACCGAGTGTCCGGCTGGCTGGAGCGAGTTGATCGAGGCTCGCGGCCGGGCGGTCGTCGGGATGGAGGGCTCGGCAGGAACGCTGCTGGGAACGGTGGGAGAAGGGTTCACCGACCTCGAGGACCGGGCGCACTCCCACATCACGGATATCGGTAACGTGCCTTCTGCCTCGACCTCCGTGGCGCACACACATGGTGTTGCCGCTCATTCGACGGGGTCGTCGGGGAGTCACAACCACCAGTGGAAAGACGGGCTGAGCGGGACCTTCAATGCGGCAGGCTCGTCTTCTGCCGCTGTCGCGCTCGGGTTCTCTCTGGGAGCGACACAAATCGCCGTTTGGGGCTCGAGCGACCGCTTCACCGACAACGACGGCAACCATTCGCACACCGTTGCGAGTCAGAGCACCGGGAGCGCGACTGACACGGGGCACACACACGTCGTCAACCCTCCGGCGACGGCATCGAGCTCGGTCTCCACCGGCCAAGTCATGCCCTACGTGCAGCTCCTCGCCTGCCGCCGCGACTGAGAATCCGTCATGCGCACGCCCACGCTCTCCGCCTTCGCACTTCTCCTCCTCGCCGCATCCCCGATCGGGTGTGATGACCCGGAAGAATCCATGCCGCTCGCCTGCCGAGCCCAGACGTACAGGTATTCGGAGTACACCGGGGCCACCCGCGGCTGCACCTGCCACGACACCTCCTTCACCGAAGACGAGGAACCCAAGAGCGTCTGCCAGGGTCTCTACGACGCGTTGTTCGACGCTAGCTACAGCGCGGGCGGGTCGAATCGAGAGTACAGCTTCGTCACCTCCGCACCGGGGCTCAGCTGCGAAGAGATCGTCACCGACCCATGCGACAACACTGAGTACTGAGCTGAGGCCTGCGACCCGGCGACGCCGCCGCGACTGACTCGATTCGGCGCGTCAACAAGCGCTCGTAACACCACCGGCGCACGCTTGCTTGCGAAGCTCGGTCGCTCGCACGGGATCCTTCGCGACACCTTCACCGTCGGTGTAGAGCTGAGCCAGGTTGCCGCACGACGGGGCAAATCCACCTTGGCACCCGCGGGTGTACAGCTCGGCGGCCTGCTTCGGATCGGTGGGCTGGGTGAGTGCGCCGAGGTTGTGACACGAGTTGCCGAGACCGCCGTCGCAGCCGCGTTTGTAGATCGCCATGGCTTGCGGCACGTCCTTGGGGACGCCTTGGCCCTGCTCGAGCTGGAACGCGACGTTGTGGCTGTCTCTTATACACATCTGACGCTGCCGACGAGCGATCTAGTGTAGA
>CAJXVA010000035.1 GCA_913061055.1 uncultured Pseudomonadota bacterium | reverse complement strand
ACTAGATCGCTCGTCGGCAGCGTCAGATGTGTATAAGAGACAGTGGAGACCGTGTTCGAGCACGGCATGTCCGCGGGTTGGGTCGCGACCCGTGGCGCCCTTGCCACCGAGTCGCCATCCCGACTGCAGCAGCGTGACGTCAAACCGTCGCCGTGCCCGAGGCGTGGATGACAGGGACCACGCCGCCGCAACCCCACCGCACCCGCCTCCGAGGATCAAAACGCGCTGCCGCTTCATGAAGCGACCTCGGGGGTCCGGATCGAACGCTCCTTGAATCCCGCGCCAAAGTGAAAACCGCTGTGCAACCGCCAGCCCGCGATGGCCTTGCCGTGGAGGATCCCGGGGCCATCACCCACGTCGACCTGAAGGCCTTCGAGGGTGGCGGCTTTGTGAATCGGGTCGAGCTGCACCGGAACGCGGACGACCTCGTCGATGGCGAGCGTGCGACCAGCTGTGTGCGACGCTCCGATCCGCTTGTGGACCAGCGCCGAGAACTTGGGTCGCTCGGGGAGGATCGCCCGAAGGACGCGTTCGGTCAGCTCGAAGGGGATGAGGGCCCGGCCAAGCGCTCCGATGGCCGCCTTGGGGACCGCGGGGCAGGCCTCGCGCCAGCGCATCTTCAGCGCCAATCGCCCACCGACGATCAGCTCGCCGCCATTGTCCCGCAGCCCGACGCGCGCCGTTCGTTTCGGGAACCCGAGAATCTCGCGGCCCAAGATCACCGCCATCCAGGCGTCGGGATACAGCTCGGGGATGAAGGCCGCGGGGCCGCGGAGTCCCGACCAGACGGGAAGGAACGGTGTGACTTCGTGATAGGAGAATCGTTGGGGATCGGAGGGGTCCTCGGAGCCCACGCCGTCAAAACGTGTCACCGCGAGCAGGTAGCGCCCACCGGTCCCCGGAAGCGGCCGGACACCTCGTGGCATGCAGGCTCGCAGTCGCGCTGGGTCGCCCTGCATGACCACGACCGCGGCTTCGGCCTGCTTGAACCACCACGGCCCGGGGACAGGTCGTGCCCAGTCCATGAACGTATCGTCATCCCGCCGCGCGTCCGCCTCGATGCGCGACCACAGGCCACGGGTCTCCTCGGCGAGGGCGGCGAGCGTGTCGCGATCGGAAATGCAATCGCGGGGGACTCCTACGACCGTGCAGGGCCCGCTGGCGACGAACCGTGCGGACGGGGTTCCCCGCAGACTCCCTGCGAGGTCGAGGCTACGCGGTGCCGCCCACAGCTCCACGGGGCGCGACGCGGCGTGGACGACGACGTCGCCGTCCGCGAGCCACCATAGATGGGTCGGGTCGAGTTCGATCGACTGCCCATCGGTGACTCTGAGGGTCTTCGAATGAAGCGATGAGGTCGGGGGCCATGGGACTTCGCGGGTCGTGGGATGATCGGGCATCGGCGTGCGGGGATCGGGGCAGGAGGACGTTCGCGTTGGGGATCCGGAAGAGGTCTTCCGAGAGGATCGGGCGGCAGTCCGCACCGAGCGCGCGCGCGGCCGCGAGACCACTGCACACGGCCGCCTCCACGCTTGTGCTGTTCACCGGGGTGCGGACCCACGAGCCGGCCAACGCGAGGTTGTCGAGCCCGCTTCCGTTGGCTTCGAGGCGCACGGCGTCGGCACCGGGGAGGGGAAGGTCGGCCAGGTCCCACGGCTCGACGTTGACCCGAACGTACTGAGCCTCCCACGGGTTCGAAGACCCCTGCGGGGTGTGCAGGGTGGGAGGACGGCGGAACAGGGATGGACCGAGCACAGCGAGTTGTTCTTCGAGGAGCGCCTGGGCATCTGCTTGGTCGTCTCGCAGAACGGACTGGTCGGTCGACGGAGCATCGGGCGAGCGCATGGGCCACGCGCCGCACAGGTAGATGCAGCTGCGAGGCCCGGTTGCGCCCCAGGCCTCGTGGTCGATCACATCGCTCATGTCGCAGGCGACCGAGTACGTGTCGCCCCAGGTTGCGACGGCGCGGTTGCGACAGCCGAGGTCATTCACGGACTCGTCCAGCCAAACCTGGGCGGCGACGGTCGGAACGAGATGCAGCCGGTCCAGGCACGCGTGCGCTTGCGGTTTGGCCTGCAGCCATGCGCTGACGGGACTGTGTCCGTCGCCATCGGGGACGATGCTCCCCAGCGGCAGCGCGAGCACGACGTCGTCGAAGTCGACCCCTCGCTGCAGCACGACCTCTTGTGCCTCTCCGCGGTCACCAAACCTCGAGTAGAAGTTGACCCCGCGGGCACGCAATCGTTCACCGTCCTCGAGTTGCGACCAGTCCGGGGCAGAGCGGAATCGGCGAAAACCACCTTGGGTGATCAGGGGTTCGTAGCGTCCTCGCGTTCGAGCGGCGCGCGTGAACACGAGTCGTTCGACGAAGCGTTCGGTAGGGTCGAGCTCGACTCTCGCCAGACGGTGGAACGGTTCGAGTTCCACGCCGCGCTCTCGGACGACCTCGAGAAGAGGGGCGATCAGGGTCTCGCCGGCGCCAGCCTTCAGCAGAAACGCGAGGGCATGTTTGTAGTCGGCGAACAGTCGATACGTGAAGCGAAGGGCGGTGCCGGCTTCGAGCACCGGACGACTACGGTCCCCACCTTCGAAGGCAAACGGGATGTCGTAGAGGCATTCCAGCAGCCGAGAGTGGGTGAGCGCCTCTTCGCTGGCGCCGTGTTCCCGAAGCAAGTCTCGGAGTTCCCAGGAGGAGACCCGATCGAAGTCACCGTCGAGGTAGATGCCGTGGCGTGGACTGGTGAGGATGCGCCCAACTGCAAGCGCGAGGTCGAGGACCCGAGCGAGCTCGAGCCGCTCGGGATGCTTCCCTGCGGCCGCTCGACTTGCTGCGCGCAGAGGACGATGAGCGCTGCAGAGAATACGGTGGACCTGGGGCGCTGCGGTGCGTGGGGTGTGGGGACGCGAGTGCGCGTCTTTGGGGCGCAGGCGCCGAAGGAGGCGTTCGATCGAGAGCGCGTCCGGGTGGGGCCAGAGCAGCCGCGCGAGGCGACCGCGCGGCGTCGGGTTTTCGTGGGCTGTGTCTCGGGTGAGCGCTGACCAGGTTCGGGTCAGCGCCCGGGGGAGGTCGAGCCACGTCGAGATCCGCCCGAGGCTGGAGCGTTTGGACGTGTGGCCGGGGGTGTCGCGGTTGCGTGGGTGATGGGCCCGGCGAACGGTGAGCTCGTCGCCGGTTCCAAGGCCATGTTCGCTGATCCAGATCGGCCGCAGCCCGTCCCAGACGGTCTTCCAAGGACAATCTGCGGGGCGTTTCCAGTCGCGCCAGACCTCGTCCACGAGCCGGAAGGTGTTGTCGTACCAACCGAACCAGACGTGGAGCCCGTGCTCTTCGTTGCGACCCCAACGCTGAGGGTTGTGGGCGCTGGCAAGTCGGCCCCCGACCTTGTGCCCCATCTCGAACACTCGGACCGCGTACGTTCGTCGGGCCTCGGCGGTGCGGGACAACTCGTGCGCGCAGGTCAGTCCCGCGACGCCTGCACCCACGACAACGACGCGCCGCTTCATGCCGACGCTCCCCATGTCCAGGTGCATCCGGGGCCGTCGGCATCCGGCTCGAGCAGCACTGGGAAACCGTGTTTGGCCGTGTAGCCTTCGGAAGGTCTGCGGCAGACCTCTTGGCACAGTCGCGGGCCGCCCTGGGCCCGGAACGCGCAGTTCGGGACTCGATTGGTGGTCGGCGAGGCGACGTCGAGATGCCCGACCAGGAACCTCAGCGACGTCGGGGACGCTTGGGTGAGGAGGCGGGCCGTTGGCCTCGGCCAGCGGCGAGCTGCGGCGCGAAGCAGTGCTGGGCCCAGCGGCGCAAAGAAGATCGAGTCCAGGACATCTTCATCCGCGCGCTGGCGGTCTTGCGACGTCGCGGATTCGAGCGCGCGCCGCATCTCGTCGACCATCGCTTCGAAACCCGGACCGCGCGCCGGCTTGACCTTGGTGCTGCGGCGGTAGGCCGTTCGCACTCTGGCGATCTGCCAGCGCTCGAAGCGGGCGCGAGCGCCATCCCACCATCGTCGTTCGGACACGGCGTGGCTGTACCGGCTCGCCGGCAAGCGTTACGCAGGGGCCCGTCGTTCTGCGTGCGGACGGCTTAAATGCTTCGACCGACACCCGGGATTGAGTGTCGGCCGAAGACTTGAACGGATCGGAGGATTTGGAGTCGGGTTGCCCAGTTGCCTGGACACCCACGATAACTACAAGCTGCGTGCCAGGATGCCCGTCTGAAGATCATTGAGCTTTTGGGCTCATGCCCTCGGGACGAGCTCTGCAAGTGGCTTCGAGACCAGCCGCCAGTGGCTACGCCAGCAGCCGGGGTCATCCCCATGGCAGCGATCGCCAACCCGCTGACTGTGCGCGAGTCCGAGCATGCTGCCTTGGGCCGCCCCAACGGCGGTATTGCCCCGTTGTGGACCAGGCTCCGCGCGCTGTCGCGCCTGCTCGCAGTGGATCGACATGTGCACTGCCTACCCTCGGAGCATCCTGATGAACGAGGTCTACACCCTGCAGCGCCGCCCCCTCACCCCCAAGACCAGGACGCAACCCGAGATGCCCGCCGGCCCGGTCTACGTCCTGGGCAAGCCCGAAGTTGGCCTCAGCCTCGTCATCGTCGGCGAGCACGGAGTGGTGCAAACCGGCGTGGTCCGTCGGTTCGAGCATTCGGATGAGGAGCTGGTCGTCGAGACCGACAACAGCGAGTACCGGCTGCGCGTCGCGGCTTGAGGCCCCCAAGAGCGGTCGGCCGGCGCGAGCGTCCGAACCGGAGAACTCGGGTTCGTGGCCAGAGCCCGCTCAGCGTCGTCTGCGGAGCCCAAGGAGACCCAGCAGCAGCACCACAGCAGCGCCTCCGCCTTTTCCGTGGCGGCACCCGCAGCCGTCACCGTCACCATCGGCATCAGCCGAGGTGTCGGTCTCGGGGTTGTCGGTGTCGGTGATGCCGCTCGTGCCGCTCCCAAGGCTGTCGTCTCCCGTGTCGCCGCCGCTGCTGTCATCCCCACCGCCGTCGTCGGTGTCTGCACCGTCGGTGTCTCCGGGTGGAGGCCCGTCTTCCTCGACCACATCGAAGAAGCCAAGGATTGCAGACATCACTTCGGCACGGGTGTTGGCCACCTCGATCGTCTCGAAGGGAAAGCCCATCGTGACCCCCGCCGCATCGCCCTGAACCCACGAGACCGCTGCGACGGCGTCGAAGCCGTCGGCATAGGTCATCGCGACCTCGGATCCTCGGGCGGGCTCGAGCACGTCGGGAAAGCGAGGCGTGTAGGTGGCTGGGTCTGCGAAGGAGAGCGGTCCCAATTCCCCGAGTGCACCGCCGAGCGTAGCGTCTGCGGTCTCGGCATCGTCGGCGATGTAGACCGCTCCGAGCACGTCTCGGTAGAACGCCTGCTCGTCGGGCTCACCAAGGTTGTCCTGACTCCACGCCAGCTCGCTCCCCGACACGAGGAGTCCGCCGCCATCCGCGACGTAGGCCTCGATCGCGGCCCGGGCCTCGAGGGGAAACGGGACCGTCATCGTCGAGTCGGTGCCCGCGTACCAGTCGACCGCCTGGTAGCCGGCAAGGCTTGCTGTGCCTCGCTCGACCGCCTCATCGGTCGCACTGTCGAACGAGAAACCTGCGTCCGCGATGGCCTCACCGTGCCGGGCCACGTAGGAGAAGTCGTTCATCTTCTGCAGCTGCATCCGATCGACGATGCCGATGTCGTAGGCACTGTTGTCTTGGTCGAGCAGGATGCCGGAGTCGAGACGGTCGAACCCATCGACCACCAGCACGCTCGCGTTGCCCGACGGAGCCACACCGGCGCCGACGACCGACGAGGGGAGCGAATGCCCACCGTCGTTGAGCGCGATGACTCGTGCGAACACCAGATCGCCGGGGGCATAGTCCTCGAGCGTGGTTGAGGTGCCATCGACCACGACGCCTTCGTCAAATCCGTATCCGTTGGGAGAGGTCTGCACCAGGTACCCAGTGGGGGCATCCCCAGCGTGCGCGGGCTGGTTGAGCGCGTCCCAACCCAGCTCCAACGCGCCGTCGCCTACATTTTGCAGCCACAGCGCGTCGGGAGGCTCGGGCGGCAGGACGAGCGGGATGCCGTCGGCCTCCGCGAAGTACTGCGCGATTCCCTGGGCGATCGCTCGGGTCGCCACCCTACGTACATTGGGCGCACGCAGGAAGTCTGCATCGGCCGGTGTGTCGTGGAACCCGACCTCGATCAGCACTGCCGGAGTCTCCGGGTTGTTGTTGGGGTTCACCTCGCCAAAGAACGCCGTGTGGCGACCACGGTCCGGCCATCGCGGGTCGACCTCTGCCCGCAGGTCACCGACGAGCTGCGCATGCAGAGCATCTTGCAGTTCTCGAGAACCGGCGACGCCCGAGAACGCATCGAGCGAGCCGTTGGGGGCGTTGCCGCTGTACGTGTACGTGTCGGTGCCGCGTCCGGGGTTGGGCGCGTTGGTGTGCCACGCGACATAGACCGCGTCCTCGCCGTCTTCGTGCTCCCAGGCGGTGAAGCGGGCGCGGCTGCTGACGTCGTCGTTTTGGTCCGAGCTGCTGGCGTTGAAGACCGAGTCGGGCGCGCCCGCGAACTGGGTGTAGTAGCGGGCGGCCTGGTCGGCGAGTGCCCCTGGATGTACCCCGTCGCCGCGATCGTGAACCGCTTCGCCGCCGCCGATCCGGACCGCGTCGGCGGAGACCACCGCACCCGGCGTCTCGCTGTCGTCGAGCAATGCCACCGCTGCGTTTTCGATGGGGGCGCCCGCTTCGAAGTGAAATCGACCGAGCAGCACCCACGTGGATCCATGGCGGCGCTGGTCCAGGCGAAAGCTCGTCTCACCGCCGCTGTGTCGAACCACCCAGTGCGCGTCGGCGGCCCGGTCGGGTCCTTGCACGTACGAGACGTAGACGTTGTAGCGGCCGTCTTCGGGTGCCGAGAGTGCGTAGCGAAGCTCGCCGCCTCCTGCTTCTGTTGTCACCAGCGAGCGCGCGTCTCCGGTGTCGAACGGACGCGTAGCATCGGAGGTGATCGGGAACGCTACCGCCCCCCATCCTCGGCCGGCAGGGTCTCCCTCGGTGGCACCACCCTCGAGCGTCGCGTCCACATCGTCCACGATGACGCGGGGTGCTCCCACGTCGGGCTCGCGTACCGGAACTACGTACGCGCCCATTCCGTGGAGCATGGGGATCAGATACTCATTGACCGCCTCGATCGAAACGAAGTCTTCGACAATGTTGTTGGTGTTTCCGCGCTGGGTTCGCCAACCAAAGTCCGTTCGAACCCATCCGTGTCCTGCGGAGACATAGACGGTCTTCCCCGACAGGATTCCGTTCGGGCGAGCAGCCTGAGGATCGCCTCGCATCACAAACGGAACCTCCCCCACGTCGGTGGGGGCAGGGTTTGGCTTTTGGACCAGCGGCCGCGTGCTCTGCTGGTCCGGCGGCTCCAATCCGCAGGCATCTTCGGTGGCGAGCTTGTCCCCCGGGGTCAACAGCATCAGCGCAAGCAGCTGCGCACTCCAAGCGAGACTCCAGATTCCCTGCATCACCGTGGGGGCACCCTACCGAAAGCCGGACGTCTGCCGCCACTGCCGAGCGTGAGACCGCTTGGATCACAGATCGACCGTGTTGTAGGTACCGCCGTGCGCGGTACCCTGCGTCTCCCTGCTGCCGTAGACGACCCGATATTCGCCGGAGGGGACCCGAAGGACGAGCTCGCCGGACGAATCCAGATACCGCTCGTGGAGCGGGGAGTGCGGCTCACCGCTTCGGAATACGGACACCGGGACCTTCGCGTCCGTGGTCGGGGCGGCGACCTTGATGTGCAGGACGCTGTAGGGCTCGTCCGGTGTCAGCGCGCCGTCGACCTCGACAAGCACCTCGTTGGCACCTGCGACGAGGTTGATGTGCTTCTTCTTCCGCCCCACCCGAACGTGGTGCCGGCCGCGGCGCAACGAGAGGATGCATCGCCCTTCGTCATCGGTCTGTCCGAGACCTCCGGGCACCAGCTCTGCGCTCTTCGCATCGGTCACCCGCACCTCGACCTTTGCAGCCACAGAGCCGCCATGAAGCACGGTGACCATGAGATCCGCCGGTTCGGGCTTGCGACGAACGACCACCTGCGCGGTGCGGATCCGATCCAAGGAGACGGTTGTGGGTTCCGACTCGCCGTCGACGCTTCGGAGCGTGTACTCGCCAAGCGGGACGCTGTCGAAGTGAAGCTTTGCGTTGGTGGAGGTCTGCGATGCCGCGACCCGCCCGGTCGCGTCGACGAGCTGCACCTGCACCGGTGGTTTGTGGATCGAGCCGAACTTCCGAACCGTCGCCCGAATCCCCCCGCGAGCGGGCTCTGGGCCTTCGAACGCGGTCACGACGACGAACAGGTTCGCGTCCCAGCCCGGCGAGACACTCTCGTGCTCGATCGGATGGGCCTCACCATCCTTGGAAAGCACGATGGTGCACGCACCCTCTCGCACGTTCGGGAAGTCGACGACCCCGCCGCCGAGCCCATTGCGTGCGGGCTTGTCGGTCTGCTCCTCATGAACGCTGCTCTCGCTGTCCACGAGCCGCACTTGGACCCCGACGGCAGGCCCTCCAAGGTTGTTGACCACGCGGATGCGCACGCTGCCGTACTGTTCGCGACTCTTGGGCGGATCGGGCGCGAGGGCGACAAGCGCATCTCGAAGCACGCCGAGGAACTCGATCGGGTTGTAGTGCCAGACGTGGGTCCCCGAGGGGAGAACGTCGAGGGCGTCGAACCACCACTGGTAGGGCAGCAAGGATCCGCGAAGGCCGTCGGCAACAGCCCAGCCCTGGTCCTTGAGACGGACAACCGTGGCCTCGATGTCGAGGCCCCACTCGGAGCGAAACTGGCACTGGCGCCGCCGCAGAAAGTCCGACGCAGCGTCGCCGTAGAATGCGGCGAGCTCCGCCGGGTCGATGATCCCATCTGGCGGGAGGTCTTCGAGGACGGTCCCCGTTGGCCAGTCGGCGACGAGGTCCATCAAGGCTCGAGGCGCGTCGGCGGTGAGGTCTTCGTTGAGGTCGACGACCGAAGCCCAGCCGTCTTGGCCCGCGACGAAGACCTCGTGCTCGGAGAACATCTCCCAATGGACGCGCCGAGCGAGATGGATCCCGCCATCGTCGGCAAACCCACCAGACTCGCCGGGTCCCCACAGCGGCTCCCCGGCGGAGACCGGAACGCTCAGCCCCGAGAGCACACGCGTCATGCCGTCGACACCGCGCTCGGACAGCAGCGCCCGCACGAGCGGATCGATCGTCACCGGAGTCCCCGTCGGGTCGAGACCGAGCTGCCGCCGGCTCTTGCGGAGGAAGATGTCCGTGCGGCGTCCACGGGTGATGACCCCGTCGGCTTTCTCGGGTTTCTTGCGATAGACGTGTTGTTCCTGAAACTCGAAGACCGCCTCGCGCAGCGCGTCGTCGTATTCGCCGCTGCTGTCGTCCTCGGGAAGCGCGTCGAGTCGGTGCAGGCGTTTGCGGACCCACTTCACGTCGTCCGGGTTCTCGTCTCCTTTGCCGACGTGCTTTCTGATCCGGTGCGCTGCGGCTTCGGCGAGGTCCTCGCGATGTTTGCGTGCCAGCTCGAGGTCCTGCTCGATTCCCGGCGGCGGGTCTTTGGGCGCGTCGTGGAGGTGCGCGGCCTGTAGCCACGGGAAGCGCTTGGCGAGGGGGTCGCTAAAGGGCTCCGCGGCGAGGTGCATGAACAGCGACCAGACGACCCGCTTGGGGTCTTGGGGCGGCGGCGGGGGCCGGGCAGGTAGAGAATCGTCTTCGTCTGCAGGCTCGCCGGGCGGATCGGGGTCGGTGTCGTCGTCTGGATGCGCGGGCCCCTCGTGCGGTGCGTCCGCAAACAGAGCATCCCAGGTGAAACCCCGGTAGCGTATCGAGCCGTCGGGCCATGGTTTGTAGGACTTCGGTGGGTCGAGTGTCGCCTGAAACGCCTTCACCGCCTCGATCATCTGCGGCTCCACGCTGCCCATCTCGAGTTTTGGATCCTTCTCACCGGGGTCGTGTCCCCTGGAGATGAGCGCCGCGCGGGCTTGCTGCAGCAGGTCGGGATCGTTGTCGTAGTTCCCGCCCACGCCGGACTTCTTGGACGGCTGACCGCCGCCGCCACCGCCTGGCGGGCTCGAGGGCGCAGGCGTCGTGCCGCGCAGCTGGTGATACACGCGCAGCGGGAGTTCGTGGCGAACGAGAATGAAGTTCGTGCCGCCATGCTGGCGCGACGACGTCGCGGGGTCGGGGTCGAGACGTGCGGCGACGATTTGGCCGTCGAGCGGGCAGTAGAGGTTTTCGTCGTCGGCGAACGGGAGGTGGACGCCACCATGCCAGGTGTTGTTCGCGCCCAGGGGGAAGTAACCGCCGGTGCCGGAGTTCTCGACGTCGTAGTGGAGCTCCGCGGTTGTGGTGTCATCGGTTTCAGTAGGCTCTGGGGCTCTCGGTGTGAACACCCGCATTCCGAACGGCGGTAGCCGGGCCAGGACTTCGCGTGGGTCGATGCGGATGCCCACCTTCGACGGCGTCGTCTCGCCGGCGGGCCCGGCGGTGGTGGGGAGCTTCTTGGTTGCGAGCTCGAAGTGAAGGTGGGGGTTGGAGCGTTTGGCGTTGCCCGACCACCCGACCAGCGCGATGGTTTGCCCGGCGAGTACGGTGTCGCCGGCTTTGCACAGGACCACGCTGCAGTGGCTGTACAGGTGCCAGAACGTCTTCGCTTCGCCGAGTACGCGCGAGCTGGATTCGATGACGACGATTCGCCCGTAGCTTCCGACGTCGTTGGGTCGAACCTCCACGACTTCGCCATCGAGGATGCTGAGGATGGGCAGCTCTCCGGCTTTCCTCATTCGGTCGTGTTCATGCTCTTTGACCGTCGCGGTCTCGGGATCGTAGAGGGCTCCGATATCGAAACCTTGGTGAAAGTGGTCCTCTCGCCGTTTGTAGAGGAACGCGCCACTCGTCCCTTCAACGGGCAGCCTTGCGCCCGGAACCGGGACCCTCACTGGACCCCCTCAGCTGAAGCCACGCAACGAAACCCAATCCTGGGATCGCCGGGAAGTGACCCAATCATGAAGGATCGCATGTTCCTCGCCCGGACCCCCCCGAGCGCATAGTGTTTCTTCTGGTTGCCAAGATCCTCTTCGAACAACGCAAACTCCAGCAGGTTGCCTGCCAAGTCGCAGAGCCCTTGCTCGCTCACCCCACGTCCGTCAGCAAACGAACAGGCAGGCTGCGAATTGTAGCGCCATTCTTGGCCTTCGTAGGTCGGGCCCCGCCCGGCTCTGTGGAACTCCAGCAGCTTCACGCACGCGGGCTCATCGACGCCGAACGCCCGGCACTGAGACTCGTCGTTTCCCCAGGGAAACGCGTACTCGCTCTTGGTGCTGCGGAAGGCGTAGTCGAACTCCAGCGGAGTGGGCAGCCGCATGCCTCGCCACTCGCAGTAGGTTTTGGCCGCAACGATATTCACACAGTTCGCCGGAAGATCTTCTTTGCCCTCGAGCATCCGCCGACCGAACTCTGCGTCCGCCCCGTGCAGCCCGCTGAGCTGGAATACGCAGGAATCCGTATAGCGCACGTGGCTTGGGCCCTTCTCGCACATTCGTTCGCCGAGACACTCCATGTACTGGCGCGCTGTCACCTCCGTCTTGTCCATGTCGAAGGTCTCGAGAACCACGCGCTTGGGCTCCAGCGGCGTGCGCGGGTGCTCAAAGTCGTCGTTGGGGTGCGGCCCCTGCCGAAATGATCCGCCGTGGAGGCGCACAACATCGGGCCCCGGTCGCAGGATGAGTTTCCGGGTCAGCGTCTCAGTGGCCTTGGGCTCGATGTCCTCAATGAAGGACCCCAAGTTGTAGGCGGAGACTCCCGTGGGCTCGATGCGTATGCGCGCCGGGCAGGCGGGGATCTCGAAGCGCCCGCCGTCGCCGGGAACCTCGGTCTCGCCCAGGTGCAGTTTTACTTCGAGCGGCTTGTCTCGGATGGTCTTGGCTTCGACGACCAGGGTCGCGAATCCCAAGGCGGACACCGAGCTGCGATCGATGGTTGTTTCGGCCTGGGGCTGGACCGCAACGCTCTGCTCGATCTCGTCGCAGGCGGTCTTGAGGACGACGCGGTGCGAGGACGCGGAGAGCTCGAGCGCGGAGATGGGGGTGAGGCCTCGGTCCTGACCGTCCACGAATACTGCAACGCCCGGAGGCAGTTCGAACGACAGCGACCCGACCTGCGACGCCTCTGATTCGGCGGCAGACGGCTCTGGCTGGGACTGCGGACACCCGAGCAACAACATGGCCACCGCAACCGCTGGGACTTGTCGCATCCGGGTTGGCCTGCCACCGTGGACCCGATGCCGGAGCCCAAGGACGCGAAGCCGACCGACGATGGCAAGCAAGCGGCGCTGCCACCGACGCGCGCGACTGCGGACTGCGGTCGTTTCCATGTGCAGGTCGGGCCCAAGGGAGAAGCTCCGCTCAACACCCTGGTGTTGGGTCGCCGCTTCGTATTCTCCTGCTGAGCGTTCAGCTTCCATGGGCAGACTCCAGCGCCTCGGCCGTGGGAGGATCGAGCTCACCGGTCACCGGGAGGGCGTGGTCCAGCTGGAACGTGCGGATCGCGTCACGCAGCACCGGGCCGATGCTGTCGGTGGGTTGTCCGGAATACAGGCCAAGATTGCGTAGGCGGCTCGAGGCGCCCAGAAGGGTCGTCGCGGCCTCGAGTGCGCCGAGCTGCAGCGTGTAGACCTCGCCGCGGGAGGGGACCAGAAGTTGGGCCTCGTGGGCCTCCTGTGGAACCTCGACGTCGAGCAGGCCCTCGGCGTCGGTGACGGCTTCGATCGTCTGGCCACCGGCCTTCAGGATCACTGCGAGACTCTGCATGTCCACCAGGCGTACCCGGAGCTGGTGCCCGAGGGTCGCGGGGTCGTCGGGCCGATCAGGTTCAGGGTCGGGGCCGACGGGAATCGGGCCGTCCGGTCCGGGAGTCGGACCGTCCGGTCCCGGAGGAGGATCGTCCGGACCGTCGGGTCGAATGGGGTCCTCGGGTTGCTCGTCTGGCGGAGGCGGCAGCAACACCCTGTCGAACGCGAAGGTCGCCGCGGACGGCAGGGCAAACCCGCTCGCCTGCACGGCCTCCCCGTTGAGTCCACCGGTGTCGTCGCCGAGTTTGGTGCTCAGCGTGTAGCTGCCCTGGCTGACCGGCTCGTCATCAACGAACAGCTCCACGGAGACGAAGGCACGCGGGTTTGGATGGACGACGAGGACGTGCCGTTTCCGAGTCACCAGGCCGATGGGAGACCCGAGTTCGTATCGATGCCCGGGCGTAGGTGTGCCTTCGCCGTGGGCCACGGCATCGCTCGCCAGCTCGAAGTGGACTGTGCCGCTCTCGGTGAGGTCGTCAAAGCGTAGGGACGAGCGCCCGTCGAGCGTCACGCTTTCCGAGCGACCGTCGGGCAGCCGAAGACGGGCCTTCGCGCCCGAATAGGACCCCCCCCGGGCACCGACGCAGACGACCTCAATCCAGTGTAAGCCGGTCTCGGGAGTGGGCCTGTCGCCCCGGGTATCGTCGTCGCCCTTGCTCGGGATCAGGTCGAAGATGTCGATCTCCTCCGGGGCGTCCCATGCGACCGGCTTGAGTGGGAGCTCGAAGAACAGCGCCGAGCCATCCTCGAGTTGCTTGCTGAGCTCGAGGAACACCGCCTCGGTGTCTTGACCGCGCGGGAGTGTCAACGCCAGGCGGATCTCCGAGGCGTTGTCCGGGGTGACGAGTTGGTACGCGCTTCGGCGGCCGTGGAGATAGCCACCCCATCGCCCAAGCTCCCTAGAGGGCACCAGATAGATGCCCTCCCCATTCAGGCTGAGCTTGATGGGTGGCAGCGCCACGTGGTCGGCAGTGTCGGGGCTCGCTGTTGGCGTTGCAATCGGCCGGTGTCGCGATGGGCAGGGTCTGCCCGTACGTGCCGCGCGGCTGGACTCTCAGAGCGGCCCTCGCAGTGCCAGTGAGAACGCTGGCTGAGGGGAAGCTGCCGATCGAACCAAAAGCTTCGACCGACACCCAGAATTAGGTGCCGGCCGAAGCTAGAACGGATTGGAGGATTGGAGTCGGGTTGCCCAGTTGCCTGGACGACCAACTAGTTTGCCAGTGGCGTGCCAAGTGGGCCGACACGGGAATCATGGGACTTTTCTTGTTCGGCCTGTCTGGGTGCCTGGCAACAGGAGTTGGGGTGGCGACGACACCCGCCACCCCTGCCCGCGGGTGGGCTTTCCGTTGGCCTTCGCTGCAGGCGCCGCTATGGTGCAGTGGCAGGATTGCATATGGGACTACGACAATCGACTTCGTTTGCTGCTGCGTCACTGGTCTTCGCTGGGTGTTTTGCGCCCGATGAAGGGGTCGACCTCGAAACGGATGGCGTTGCCGAGGGGAGCACCGCTGGGGGCGGGACCGACACCGCGCCTGCAACCACAGATCAGCCGACCGGAGGGATGACCACCGCAAATCCCACCAGCGGGACGACGATGGGCAACCCGACGACGGCCAACCCAACCACCGATGAGACCACCTCCTGGGACCCGTCCGACCCAACGACGACAGGCGGCGAGGAGGACCCGTTCTGCGGGGATGGCAACGTCGACGCAGGCGAAGAATGCGATGACGGACTGGAGAACAACGGGCTCGACCAGAGTTGCTTGCCGGACTGCAACCTCAACGTCTGCGGGGACAGCAACATCGGGCCGGATGAGTTCTGCGACGACGGGGCTGACGACAACGTGTTGGAGGTTGGGGCGTGCGCTCCGGATTGCTCGACCGTGATCGAGGAAAAGGTGATCCGCTTGGGATCCGGGCTCGACAACGGTGGGAACTTCCAGCCGAACCCCGTCGCGTACGCGGATGCACAATGCCCCGCGGGCTTTCGGGCGCTCTTCGCAGTGCCGGGTGTTCGGCAGGCAACAGATGGGGCGCCCTTGGTTGCGGACGACCCCATCGACTGGCCGATTCGCCCCTACACAGCGTACGTGAGAATCGACGGCGACCCTCTGTGGACGACAGACGACGTGCCATTGCTCGGCGTGCGGGACGGTGCGTCGTTGCCCCTGCTCTCGCAGCCTCGCGAGACCTGCGTCGGGAACTTCTGTCCGTTCCTGACGACCGCAGTGGTGACTGGCCTCAACGCGGATTGGACGAATGTCTCGCAGACCTGCGACGGTTGGTCGTCCGCCAGCGAGACCCAATCGATGTCGGTTGGGAATGTGGAGTCGGTCGCCGCGTTCCTGCGCGACGCGGCTGGTGGCACGGCTTGCTCGATCGGAGCTGAGGGGGTCTCGGTCTTCGGCGGAACCCCCCACGTTCTACGGCGTACGAACAGTAGGCCTGACCCGGAGGAATTGAAAAAGGGCCCGGTCAACTCGACCGAGCCCTTCTCAAGGATTGTGTTCCTGCGTTAGTCGTACGAGCAGACGCCACCGCCGCAGCTCATGCCATCGGGGCACGTGAGCTCGCCGTTCGGGCCACAAAGCACGAGGCAGCCAACCGCGACGACGCAGGTGCTGCTTCCGTCGGCGGCCGACAGGCAGTACTCGCCGGCACCGGGGCATGCTGCTCCAGCCATGATGTCGGTTCCTTCTCCGCAGGCCATCGCGTCCTTGGCGGGAGGCTGGGCGAGGACGCATGCACCGATTCCGGTGCCAGTCTCAGGCTGCACGCAGGCCATCTGCGTGTCCGCAGCGTCCGGGTCACATGTTGGGATGCAGATGTTGACGCCAGGGTTGACGGCGCTGTTTCCGTCGACCGTGCCGTCGGGACATCCGCCGGCGGGGTTGGGGTAGTTCGCATCGCCGTCGCCGCCACCTTCGGTCTCGCCCTCGGTGTCGCCGCCGTCGTCGACACAGATGCCGCCGACGCAGGATTGGCCGTCGTCACAAACGACGTCGTCGCAGGGATCGCCGGAGTCGTCGGTGGTGCTGCTGTCGTCGGACGTGTCGGTGTCCGGGGTGTCGGTGGTGGGAGTGTCGGTGGTCTCGCCGTCGGTGGTCGGAGTGTCGGTGGTCGGCGTGTCGGTGGTCGGCGTGTCGGTGGTCGGCGTGTCGGTGGTGGTGGCGTCCGTGGTACCGGATTCGGTGCCGGCGCCGGTGTCATCACCGTCGCCATCGTCGCAACCGACGAAGGCAAGGCAGAGGCTGGAAGCAAGGAGGAAGGAAAGCTTGTTACGGAGCATCAGTAGGGACCCATCTCCCGGGGCTCGGCTCCGTCGTCCAACAACGGCACCTCGATCACGACCCGGATATCCACTGACCCTGCCACAGGGTCGTTTTGGGGGCAAAAGAAAACCCGTGAGGATCCCAAAGCATGCTCCATGAAGGATCAGGACCGCGCGAAAATCGGCAGGGTTTTGTGGATTCGCGTACACTCGGGGCAGCGGGAGAACAGCGCATGGAACTCCAAAAACGCCTCTGGATCCTCACCGGCCTGCTGTCGACGGGCCTTTTTGCTGCGAGCTGCGGTCCGGCGGTGGACGCTGGGGAATGCTCTGAGGGCTCACCGTGCCCGCGCGGCGAGATGTGCAACACGGACGAAGCCATCTGCGAGTTGGTCGACCTCCCAACGGACGCGACGGAGTCTCCCGCGCAGGCCAGCTTCACAGGCAAGGACATCCCGTTCTTCCGTGGTCAGGTCTGTACGGTCACCGAGACAGCAGCCGGCGAGCCGTTCCCCGTCTACATGAACCCGTGCCTGCATCCCTGCCTCGACGTGAATCGGTTTGAGTTCAAGCATTCGTGGAGCTGCACCGGCAGCACGTGCTCGGCCTACGCAGCGCTGTGGCTCAACGTCGACTCGGTGGGCGCGTGCCCCGAGGATGCGTTTGGCCAGTTCGCGGCCGGGCAGTGCCAGTACACGAACCCGGTCACGCTCACGATCGACCCGACCTACGGCGACGGCGCACCGGTCCAAGGAACGATGGAGCTCGAGGTTCCGTTCTTCTCCAACGCCGATGCGGCGGCAATCGCAGCTTCGGCGGGATCGCCCACGGTGATCGAGGAGCGGATGACGCAGTACCCTCAAGACGCCGGCCGCATCGTCAGCGGAGCGCCGATCAGCATCCAGGGCACCCACGAGGCACCCCCAGCCAACTGCGGCGACGACGGCAGCGCCTGCGACTGTTTCGAAGTTGGATTCTGAGCCTCAGGGCGAAGCGGCGGCCAGAGTCGGCCTGGTCCTCTCCGGCGGCGGCGCGCGGGGAGCGTACGAGGTCGGGGTGCTTCGCTATGTGCGCGAGCAGCTCCCGATCCCGACGCCGTTTCACGTCATCACGGGGAGCAGCGTCGGTGCCATCAACGGCAGCTACATCGCCGCCACCTGCGAGCGCCCTCGTGCGCAGGGCCGCGCGTTGGCCCGGGTGTGGAACGAGATCAAGCTCGACGAGGTGTATCGGTTCGGTTGGGAGCAGATGCGGACCCTGCCGCAGGTTTTGTTCGGTCGCGACCTGCCCAAGCTGACCCACGGGTCAAGCGTGGGCGGGCTGGTCGATGCGCAGTTGATGCAGAAGGTCGTCCGAGACCTCATCCCCTGGCAAGGCATCACCGAGAACCTCCACCAACGTTACCTCCACGCGTTTGCGTGCAGTGCCACCGAGCTGGCGACCGGCGTGACGACGGTGTTCGTGCAGACCCGAGACGGGGCGATCGGAGAATGGCCGCGCTTACCGGGTCAAGAGATCGTTCCTACCGTCATCACGGCTGCACACACGTTGGCTTCGGCCGCGATCCCGGTGCTGTTCCCTGCGGTTCGCGTCGGCGATCAATTCTACGTTGACGGCAGCCTTCGCCAAAACACGCCGATTCGCCCAGCGATGCATCTGGGTGCAGATCGGTTGCTGGTCGTGGGCCTGCGCCACGACAAGGAAACTCAGACCGCGCAAGACCGGGCCCGCGAAGAGGCGAGCACGATCTATCCCAACGCGGTCTTCATGGCCGGCAAGATTCTCAACGCGTTGCTGCTCGACAAGCTCGAGGCAGACCTCGCTCGGATCGAGCGCACCAACGAGATGATTCGTGCGGGCACGAAGATCTACGGGCCGGACTTTTCGCGAAAGATCGCCGAAGGCATCCGCGGTCGCGAGGGGCGGCCGTACAAGGAGGTTCAACTGGTGCTGATTCAGCCCAGCCGGGATCTGGGAGAGGTGGCCCACGAGGTGATGCAGCGGACCCGGCTCAAGGCCCACAGCGGCATGATGGCCCGGTGGCTGCGGCGGATGAGCGAGGGCGCGGACGACGTGTCCGAGAGCGATCTCGCCAGCTACGTGTTGTTCGACCCCGACTACGTCCACGAACTCATCGAGCTCGGCTATCGCGATGCTGCAGCACAGCATGACGAGCTCGTTGAGCTGTGGTCGTAGTTCGCTCGGTGAGAAACCGCAACATGGCGCCGAGTGGGGCTGCGGTACACCAACACCATGGCGTACAACGTCGTGACACTCGGCGGGGATGGCATCGGTCCCGAAGTGATGGCCCAAGGTCTCCGCGTGCTCGAAGCCGTCAGCAAACCGCTGGGCATCGAGTGGACTCTCGAGGATATCCCCTGTGGGGGGCAGTTCTACTTGGAGCATGGCTCCCGTGACTGGCCAGAAGGATCTGAGGCCAAGTGCAAGGCCGCGGACATGATCCTGCTCGGCGCGGTTGGGTGGCCTGACCCCAAGAGCAAGGGGCCGGTCACGATGGCGAACGGCAAGATGGCCGGGTACTCCGCCGTGATCGGCAACCGGACCAAGCTCGACCTCTTCGCCAACGTTCGTCCCGTCAAGCTCTACAAGGGCGTGCAGCACCGGATCCACGGCCAGCACAAGCAGGTGTGGACACCTGGCCAGGTCGACATGGTCATCGTCCGCGAGAACACCGAGGGCCTCTACGCCGGCATGGGCGGCAAGCTGTCCCCTGGGGGCACAACAGAGGTCGCGATGGATACTCGCGTCATCACGAGGCGAGGTTCCGAGCAGGTGATCCGTCACGCGTTTGAGCTGTGCAAGCGCCGCAATACCGGCGCGCCGCGGGACGGCAAGCTCCGGGTCACCGCGATCCTCAAAGACAACGTGCTCAACGGTGACCACTTGTTCCGCGACATCTTCTTCAAGATCGGCGAGGAGTACCCGGAGATCGAGAAGGAGACGGCGATCGTCGATGCCTTCACACAGTGGCTCATTTGCGAGCCCGAGCGCTACGACGTCTGCGTCACCACCAACATGTTTGGCGACATCGTCACCGACCTCGCCTCGGTGCTGCAAGGCGGCATGGGGATGGCGGCCAGCGCGAACGTCGGCACGGAGCACGGGATGTTCGAGCCCATTCACGGCAGCTCCCCCTCCGACGCGGGCAAGGACCGCCTCAACCCGATCGCGACGGTGATCTCGGTCAAAGAAGGCCTCGACTGGCTTGCGGGGCGCAAGGGAGACGACAAGCTCGCGAAGGCGGCGGACGCGATCGACAAAGCCGTCGTCGAGTTGCTCGAGGCGGGTGCGCCGCTGACCGTCGATCTGGTCGGTCCGGACCGCGCCGCCAAGTGCAGCGACGTGGGCGGCGCGCTGGCTGAGCTTGCCGCCGCCAAGCTCAGCTGAGCACCCGAACACCGTGTCCCGCTCGCGGGGCGCGGTTATTTGACTGGTCCGCGGCGGCTTGGGACGCTGATCGTGATCGTGTTCGTACCGTGTTCAGTTGCGCTTCTCGGGCTGCTCGCCGCACCCGAAGCCGAGGCATCGTCCAGCACGGTGGAGTATGTCGAGCTGGGGCCTGCGGACACGCCGTGGATCCGCCGTCACCCACCGCGGCGCAACATGTTCCACCTGGGCGTATTCGGAGGCGTGCTGCTTCCCGCTCGCGACATCGAGCTGTTCGAGACCGATGACACGCTGCCCAACCAGGGCTTCAAGGCCTACCGTTCCGTGGCTCCGGAATTCGGCGCTCGTGTTGGCTACTTCCCCCTCGATTTCCTCGGTCTCGAGGCCGAGGGGGCACTGGGGCTGGGCCAAGTCGAAGGCGATGAGGGGGCGACGCTGTGGACGTTCCGCGGCCACGTCATCGGCCAGATCCCTCGCTGGAGCGTGACGCCGTTCGTCCTGGCGGGCGCGGGCGTGCTCGGCGTGCGAAGTGGAGTAGGGGCGGTCGGCAATGACTCCGACCTCGCGTTTCATCTGGGCGGTGGCATTGCTGCGCACCTCACCCGGGCCCTCACTTTGCGGCTCGAAGTCCGCGACGTGATCAGCCCTCAGCAGGGCGAGACCGGTGGTGGGACGAACAGCCCGGAGATTCTCCTCGGCTTCGGCTGGACCCGGCGCCCCGCCGAAGAAGCTCGACCGACCCCTCGCCGTCCCCCCATCGCCGAACCCGAGCCCGCTCCTCGCAGCGACAAGGACTGGGACGGCTTCTTTGATGACGAGGATGCGTGTCCGATCGAGGCAGGGGTCGCCCCGCACGGCTGCCCGGATCCGGATCCGGACGGAGATGGCATCTCCGGTGACGCCGATGCCTGTCCGAACGACAAGGGGCCCGCGCCCGATGGGTGTCCGGTGGCGGACGCGGACGGCGACGGAATCGATGACGCACAGGACGCGTGCCCGCAGGAGCCGGAGACGTTCAATGCCTTCGAAGACGCCGACGGCTGCCCGGACACGCTGCCGGAGGACCTCGGCGCGTTTGAAGGCACGCTCGAAGGCGTCAACTTCCAGATCGACAGCGCTCGTCTGCGCTCCACCTCCAAGAAGAACCTCGACGCCGTCGTGGCTGTTCTGGCGAAGTATCCGAAGGTCACCGTCGAGATCAGCGGACACACGGACTCCACCGGTTCGACCGAGCACAACACCGAGCTTTCGAAGTCTCGGGCGGAGTCGGTCAAGGCCTACCTCGTCGAGCACGGGGTCGAAGACAGCCGAATCGAAACCCGGGGCGCCGGACCGGACGAACCGATCGACACCAACGCGAGTGTGGAAGGTCGGTCGAAGAACCGGCGGATCGAGTTCCGGCTGCTCAACTGCAAGTGCGGCAGCTGAGTCCGGCGCAAGGGGCTTCGCCCTGAGCGCGACTACAGCAACGACGAGTAGATCGCGTGGCGGCCGACGCCGATCCGCTCGAGCCGCTCTTCTTTGACCAAGGCGCCGAGGTGGTGCCGCAGCACTTTGCGGTCCAGCCGGGTGTACTCCTCGATGTCGTCGAGCGTGACCTCGCCGTTGCCCTCGATGAACGGGAGCACCTGGCGGGCGAACTCGTCGGGCTCGATGCCGCCGTCTTGGGGCTCGGCCTTGACCTTGCCCTTGCTGTCGTTCTCGGCCTTCTCTGCATACGCGTCGCCAAGCTCGTCTTCGAGGATGCGCTCCTTCTTGCGTCGCTTGGTCGCGGTCTTCTTGGCCTTGGCCTTCTCCGTGAAGCCGTCTCGGAGGTCGCCGAGGGTGATCTTGGCGAACTGCGTCCACAGACCGCGGGCGTTGAGGAACTTGACCAAGTCGCCGAGGGTGACGCTGTCGGGGTTCTTCAGTCCCTTGAGCGTCTCGAGGGCGCTGAGCCGCTCGAGTTCGTCCTCGGACGCATCAGGGGAGAGCATGTCGCTTGTGCTGCTGGGTGGCATGTCGATAACCGCGACTCGGGGAGACGTGGAACAATCCGCTCCATCCGCCACCAGCCGTCCGAACCTGTTGGCGATCATGAGGGAAGCCGCCTCGGGTCGCAAGGCAGCCAGGGCCCGACGAAGGGGGAAGACAGCGCGATGATTGCGTCGGACTGACCCGAAGCGGACGGTGTGTCTGGGTGCGCTCAGGCGCCGCGGTCTGACGACGCTGCCGGACCAACCGCGCGAAGGCAAACTCGGTGGGGAGAGACGGGGCGAGTCGGCGCAAGGTGTCTGGAGCGGAGTGCAGGAATAGGAGGATCTCGAGCTGCAAGAAAGCTGAGCGAAAACGCCCACTTGGGTAGGAGCGAATCCGACCTTCACACACCGCCTCCGGCAACCTCCGAGTCCCAGAATGGAGATCTCCTCCTCGGGTTCATGGCCTGTCTTGGGACCAGGGTGTTGCAGAGCTGTGACCACCTGGATAGCGTGGATCCCGCCAGTGAGCGGAAGCCGCGCGGCCGCTTTAGGGGGCGGTCTACGCGTAGGACGCTGTGGGACAGTGTTTCAAACGATCTTCGGGCTGATCGCAGGATCACCCGCGGTGTGCGCGATGGGGCGCGAAACCACAAAGCCTGTGGATAACCCTGTGGAGAACTTGGGGAGTAGCTGCAGCGTCTCTTCGGCCGATCTTGTGGACAACCCCACCACAAAACTTGGGGGCAACTTCTTGCCACACCCCAACATGTTGTGGTTCTAATACCAACCGCCCCAACATGGTGGGGCACCGAGGGTTGTCCCACCCTTACCTACTCTGCCTTGGGCGGGGCACCGCGATGACCCATCGTGGCCGCGTCACTCACGCATCTCCTCCGAATCTCCCGCTGAAACCCTTCCTGGCTTCGGCACTCTCCCGGGACCTCGACCCAGACAACGGCACCTCTCCTTGGTGCACCACGCTTCTCCCCCAGAAAGCGTGCTCAGGCTGCTGTCGCCGCCTTGATCTCCGAGCCGCTCTCTCCGCTACCCTGAGCTTCTGTTCAGCTTCCTTCCGTCTCTCCCGCTCCGCACTCTCCTCCGCCTCTACCGCTTCGCTCTCCAGGCCGACCGATGAAACTCGCCCGTCATTTCACCTCCGCTGACGCTTCCAACCCTTCTGAAGGTGACTTCCAAGGTATCGAGTTCGAAGACCGTTCGTCCAAGATCACCAACCCCGACGGCTCGGTCGTGTTCGAGGCGAACGACATCGCAGTGCCGAAGGGTTGGTCCCAGGTCGCGGTCGACATCCTCGCCCAGAAGTACTTCCGCAAGGCCGGCATCCCCACGCGCACGCGTCGGGTTCCAGAGCCAGGCGTTCCGGAGTGGCTGTGGCGCAGTGAGCCCGATGAGGAGGAACTCTCGGAGCTCTCGGCCGAAGAGCGCACCCGAGGAGAGCAGGACAGCCGGGAGGTCTTCGGGCGTCTCGCGGGCTGCTGGACGTACTGGGGATGGCGTCACGGGTACTTCTCGGATGAGGGCTCGGCGCGCGCCTACTACGACGAGATGCTGTTCATGCTGGCGACGCAGCGCGCCGCACCCAACAGCCCACAGTGGTTCAACACCGGGCTCAACTGGGCGTACGGCATCACCGGTCCTGCCCAGGGTCACTACTACTGCGAGCCCGAGACCGGTCGCGTCCGCAAGTCCAAGACCGCCTACGGTCGGCCGCAGCCCCACGCTTGCTTCATCCAGTCGGTCGACGACGACCTCGTCGGCGAGAACGGCATCATGGACCTCTGGGTCCGCGAAGCTCGGTTGTTCAAGTACGGCTCGGGTACCGGCACCAACTTCTCGCGCATCCGTGCCGAGGGCGAGCGCCTCTCCGGCGGTGGTCGTTCCAGCGGCCTGATGAGCTTCCTGCGGATCGGTGACCGAGCTGCCGGCGCGATCAAGTCGGGCGGCACCACCCGCCGCGCCGCCAAGATGGTCGTCGTCGACATCGACCACCCCGATGTCGAGTCCTTCATCGACTGGAAAGTCATCGAAGAGCAGAAGGTCGCCGCGCTCGTCACCGGGTCGCGCCTTTGCAACGAGCACCTCAACAACATTCTTCAGGCTGGCTGGGGCAACGCCGACATCACGAACGAGGACCGTTGGAAGCCCAACGCGAACAAGCCGCTGCGCAAAGCCATGCGCGTCGCTCGCAAGGCTGAGGTCAACGAGAACTACATCCAGCGCGTCCTTCAGTTGGGCGAGCAGGGTGCCAAGTCGATCGCCTTCCAAGAGTACGACACGGGTTGGGACTCCGAGGCCTACGGCACCGTCTCCGGTCAGAACTCCAACAACTCGGTTCGTCTCACCGACTCGTTCCTCGAGGCGGTCGAGAACGACGACGACTGGCACCTGCGTCGGCGTACCGACGAGTCCGTGGCCAAGACGCTTCGCGCTCGCGAGCTGTGGAACAAGATCTCGTTCGGTGCCTGGTCCTGCGCGGACCCAGGCCTGCAGTTCGACACCACGATCAACGACTGGCACACGTGCCCTGCGTCGGGTCGCATCAACGCCAGCAACCCGTGCTCCGAGTACATGTTCCTCGACGACACGGCTTGCAACCTGGCGTCGCTGAACCTCATCAAGTTTGTCGCCGACAACGGGGACCTCGACACCGAGGCGATCCGGCACGCGTCTCGTCTTTGGACTGTCACGCTCGAGATCGCCGTGCTGATGGCGCAGTTCCCCAGCAAGCAGATCGCCGAGCTGAGCTACCGGTACCGCACGCTCGGCCTGGGCTACGCGAACATGGGGACCTACTTCATGACGCGCGGCTTGCCGTACGACTCCAAGGAGAGCGCAGCGATCTGCGGCGGCGTCACGGCCCTGATGACCGCGACCTGCTACGCGACCTCAGCCGAACTCGCTGAAGAGCTGGGCGCGTTCGCGGGCTACGACGAGAACCGGGCGCACATGCTCCGCGTCATGCGGAACCATCGTCGGGCCGCCTACGACGCGCCCAAGCACGAGTACGAGAGCCTCAACACCCCGCCGGTCGGGATCCCGCAGGACCTGTGTCCCGCGTACCTGCTTGGGCCCGCCCAGCAAGAGTGGGACCGAGCGCTGCGCCAAGGCGAAGAGCACGGCTACCGCAACGCGCAGGTCACCGTCATCGCGCCGACCGGCACGATTGGCCTCTTGATGGATTGCGACACCACCGGCATCGAGCCTGACTTCGCCTTGGTGAAGTTCAAGAAGCTCGCGGGCGGCGGCTACTTCAAGATCATCAACCAGTCGGTCCCAAGTGCGCTCGGCCATCTGGGCTACAGCGTCGCGCAGGCTGACGACATCGTTCGTTACATCAAGGGTGCCGGCAGCCTCGTGGGCAGCCCTCGCATCTCGCACGCCGACCTCAAGGCCAAAGGCTTCACCGCCGAGGTCCTGGAAAAGATCGAATCCGAGCTCGCGTCCGCGTTCGAGATTGGCTTCGTGTTCAACCGCTGGACGCTCGGCGATGAGTTCTGCAAGGAGACCCTCGGCTTCACCGAGGAGCAGCTCGGCGACACCAACTTCAACATGTTGGGCGAGCTTGGCTTCACCGGCGACGACGTGCAGAAGGCCAACGACTACGTCTGCGGCACGATGACCATCGAGGGCGCACCGCACATCAAGGACGAGCACCTCGAGGTGTTCGACTGTGCGAACAAGTGTGGTCGCTACGGCAAGCGCTTCATCGCTGCGATGGCCCACGTGCACATGATGGCCGCGGCCCAGCCCTTCCTCTCGGGTGCGATCTCCAAGACGATCAACATGCCCAACACCGCGACGGTGACCGAGGTCGAGGACGTCTACAAGCAGTCCTGGCAGCTCGCGATCAAAGCCATCGCCCTGTACCGCGACGGGTCCAAGCTCAGCCAGCCGCTGTCGGCTTCGCTGCTGGACGAGGTCTCCGACGACCTCGAAGACGAGGACGTCCTCGAGGCTCCCATCGCCGCGACCTCGCAGCCCCAGGTCATCGAAAAGGTCACCGAGAAGGTCGTCACGCGCTACCTCAAGAAGCGCCGCTCGATGCCCGATCGTCGCGGTGGCTACACCCAGAAGGCCGTCATCGGCGGCCACAAGGTCTACATCCACACCGGCGAGTACAGCGACGGCACCCTGGGGGAGATCTTCATCGACATGCACAAGGAGGGCGCCGCCTTCCGCAGCCTGATGAACTGCTACGCCATCGCGATCAGCTTGGGCATGCAGTACGGCGTGCCACTCGAGGAGTACGTCGAGGCGTTCACCTTCACGCGTTTCGAGCCCAACGGAATGGTGCACGGTCATCCGAGCATCAAGATGTGCACGAGCATCATCGACTACATCTTCCGCGAGCTGGCCGTCAGCTACTTGGGCCGTCACGACCTGGCCCACGTTGCTCCCGAGGACCTCGAGCCCGACACGACGGGTGGCGATCGCCAGGCCGAGTCGGCCCCCGACGACGGCATGGTTCGCGGTGTCGACTACGCTGAAGCTGAAGAGGTGGTCGAAGAGCACCACGTAACTCCCGGCCCGCTCAAGCTCGAGGCTGCCCTGCCGGCGAGCGCAGGCTTCTTGGCCGACAGTAAAGCGAAGATCGAGTTCGAAGACCGCTCGGTGAGTGCCGGCGCGGCTGCAAATGGCGAGGTTGCCGAGAGCCGCCAGGCCAAGCGTGGCGCCGAGAAGCAGGCTGCTGCCGAGCTGAGCGCCAAGGTTCAGAAGGCACGCATGCAAGGCTACGAGGGCGACGCGTGCACGGCCTGCCAGAGCTTCACGCTCGTCCGCAACGGCTCGTGCCTCAAGTGCATCGCCTGCGGAGCCACCAGCGGCTGCAGCTGAGCACCCCAGGTCTGCGCGACGCTCAACGCCCCGTCCTCGGAAAGGAGTGCGGGGCTTTTTGCGAGGGTTGTGCGTGCTGACCCCGTTTGTCCTATTCGTGGCCTCGTATACTCGAGCCGTGTCGCGCTTGCTCTGGACTCTTCCCGCGTTGTGTCTCTTCGCTGCCTGTGGCGGCGAGACACCGGAGCCGGACACCAAACCGGAGGGCGCCTCACCGGCGGCGCCGACCGAGCCGGTCGAACGGGCCTGTCGCGTGGACGAGGTCCATGAACTCGCTGCAGTCCTCGCGAAAGCGACCCCTGTGCGGCGCAGGTCAAAGGTCGCCGAAGGTTTGAAGGAGGCGTGCGATGTGCCGCCATCCTACGTCGCGTTTCTCGACGCCACGCAGCGAGACGCCAGGCGTGAAGCTCGGTTTGAGGCGGCGGTCAAGGCGATCGATCTCTTGGACGCGGTGTGTCCCAATCCGGAGGAACTCACCGGTGCGCTGGGGCCGATGAAGCCCAGCGAGCGGCCGGCCGCACTGTTCGACCGGTGCGGACTGGGCAGCAAGGAACTGATCGAGCGAAGCATGTGGCTGCGCTCGGGACCGAGTTCCGTCGTGCCATTTGCGGCCCGGGACTGGCTCGAGGCGCAGGGGGTGCACCGCGATGACGCGATCGTCGTCGCACGTGCGCTACTGCTGCGGGACCGCACCCGGTGGTCGGGTCCCGACCAGAAGCTTCCGATGGTGGAGGGGGAGATGCAGACCATCCCAACGAACACCATCTCGCTGGAGTTGGCGCTCACGGAGTTGCGTATCGGTGGCGCGCGGGTGCTTCCACTCGAGGACGGAAAACTGCCGGAGAAGTCGGCGCCGGGGGAGGAGGACCCGGTCACGAAGAAGATCGCGCAGGCCCTGTTGGCCGAGCGCGAGACCCTTCCCGAGGATGCGCTGGTCACCCTCGCGATCGCGGTGGATGCGAGCATTCCGAGTTCGTCGATCGTACGGGTCGCTGCGCTCACCCAGGACGCTGATATCGATTCAAAGGGGTTGGTCGTGCAGAACGCCGACGTCGATGATGGCTTCGTCGGCATCTCCTCGCCCTCGAGAGTGACCGCTGGGAGCGGCACCCTTCGGATCGACGCGGAGGGGTTTCACCTGACGAGCCCGTCCGGGAAGACGGAGGCCATCCCGGTGCCGTACGACTTCGAGGCACTCGACAAGAAGGTCTTCGCACTTGCCGATGCGCAGGTGGACGCGCTTCCGTTGTTTGTCGAAGCCGCTCCGGGGATCGCCGCGGGCGTGTTCGTGAACGTCCTCGCGCGGCTCGAGCAGCCGGGGTGTGACGAGGCTGGTACCTGCCGCGATCTCAACGTTCGGCTTCAGGATACGCCTCGCAGCGCCGCGGAAGCCATGGCGAAGAGTGCCGGCGTCTTGGCCGTGCTCTCGGGCGAGGGCGGACATTTCCTTGCGAGTCCCTACGGTGGAGCCTTCACCGAGGGGCTCGACGACGAGGACGTGTGGGGAGGCCTGCTCGGGGCCGAAGGTGCGGAGTTCGGCGAGGGAGGCCTTGGGCTCATCGGGACCGGCCGCGGCGGCGGAGGAACCGGCGAAGGCACGATTGGGCTCGGGAACACCGGTTTGATCGGAAAGGGGACCGGGGGTCCGAAGGTGCCCAGGGTTCGCCAGGCGAAAGCGACCGTGAAGGGCTCCCTCGACAAAGACATCATCCGACGCATCGTGCGGGCCCACATCGGTGATGTGCGTGGCTGCTACAACACGGCGCTGGCCAAAGATCCGGCCGTGGGGGGGAAGGTCGTCCTGGACTTCACCATCGGGAGTGACGGCATGGTCAGCGCGACCTCCATCTCGAGCACCACGCTCAGCGACAAGGAGGTGGGGACCTGCATGGCCACCGCGGCCAAGAAGTGGAAGTTCCCATCGCCCAAGGGCGGGGGCGTGGTCGTCGTGAAGTACCCGTTCAACCTCTCGCCGGGTTGAGGACGGACCCCGCTGTTGCGCAGAAATCGTCTGCAGAGTTTGCGTGGGTGAGACAGGAAAGCGCTCCGCCTATGCGCGCGCCTCGACGAGGACATGTGCCTGGGTCCCACTACACTGTTGTCATGCAGGAGCAACGGGTTCGCAACCGTCTTGGCCACCCCCCACGTGGAGGCCAGCTTCGCTTCCACAGAAGCTGGACAGTCTGGGTCTCTGCGCTTGTCTTGACCGGATGTTTCAATCCGGGGGACCCGAGCCCAGTCGGTGAGACAGAGGGGGCGTCCACGGGCCGGACGACGGGTGCGCTCACGGATGCCTCGACGACGGCGCCCACGGCAACGGTCGGTGAGACGACGACACCTTTGACCACGTCGACGACCGCAGGAAGTGTGTCCGACACCGGGTCGGAGACGGGTTCACCCGCCTGCGGTGCGACCGAGCGTTGTGTGCCGGCGATCCCGGAGGGCTGGTCCGACCCAACGGTGCTCGGCGAAGGGGCCTGCCCGCCCGAGTATCCGGAGCTTGGAGGCGCGCTCAACACCAGCCTGGAGCCGGGTGTGCCGACCTGCGCGTGCAACTGCGGCGTTCAGTCGGTGTCGTGTGGCTTGTGGCTCGAGAACGAGGGCCTTCCGTTTTCACCCGAGGAGAGTTGCGTGTCGCCAGACTTCGAGGACGAGTGTCTCTCCGCGGTCGTGGACGCGACGTGTTCCGAAACGCTCGTCGATGTGCCTGCTACCCCCACGTGGGGAGACG
The DNA here is from genome assembly GCA_913061055.1 of uncultured Pseudomonadota bacterium. Taxonomy (GTDB): domain Bacteria; phylum Myxococcota_A; class Polyangia; order Nannocystales; family Nannocystaceae; genus CAJXVA01. The sequence continues at coordinate 6,009 of CAJXVA010000035.1, read as the reverse complement.
AACGGGTTGCCTGTTCGGGGGCGGCATCCGGGGCGGAGTGCGAGGATACCGGGACGTGTTTTCCGTCCGAGGCCGGAGCCGTGTGCATCACCCAGGATGGAGAACACACGTGCCCTGCCGGGTTCGGTGAAGCGACGGTGTATCACCAGGGCTTCCAGGACGGCCGTTCTTGCTCGGCGTGCTCCTGTACTGCCCAGGGCCAGGCGTGCTCCATCGACGTTGAGATCTGCAGCCTCAGCTTCGTGGACGAGACGCTGGTCTCCGGGGGCGACTGCTACCAGCTCAACTCCGGGGACGGCGACGGGGTTTCGCACCAGGGCTTCAACATTGCCAGCAACGGCACGTGTCAGCCCGCAGCCGGGACCGGCGAGGTGCAGGGCGAGATCTCGGAGACCGGAGCTGTCACCGTCTGCTGCATGGACTGACCTTGGTCCGAGCGTGGCTCTGTACCTACGCGGGTCGAGCGACGCGACGGAACAGCGGCCGTGAATCGTCGGCAGCCGCTTGGTACGTCACCGAGAACTCACCCAGCTGGGCGATCGCGGTGTCGGCCGACTTGCCGTCGGCGAGCTCGAGCGCGTCGAAGCCGACGCGGCGCATGTAGAAGACCTGATCGGGCAGGACGTGTCCCACGGCGCGAAGTTCCCCGGTGTATCCGAGCCGGTCTCGGAGCAGACGTGCCGACGAGTAGCCGCGACCGTCCGTGAACTTGGGGAAGGCGACCGCGATCAGGGCGAGTCCGTCGAGCGTGCCCTCGAGACCAAGGACATCGTCGTCGGGCTGTAGCAGCACGCCGACCCTATCCGCCCGGGCTCGAAGTGCCTCGCCCTCGGAGACCCATCGCTCGAGGTCCACGAGCACGTCTCCGGTTGCAGGGACAGGTTGATCCGCGGCGAGGGTGGTCCAGAGCTCAGCAGGAGCAACAGCGTTGTGCTTAATCAGTGCCATAGAGGGATTCCTTGAACGGGTCCAGTCCGGCCCGGCGATAGAAGTCGAGGAAGGTTTCGTCCGCGCTCTCGCGCTGCGTTGCGTAGGTGTCGAGCACAGTCGAGACGGCGTCGACGATCTCGTCGGATGAGAACGCTCGGCCGACGATCTTGCCCAGGCTCGCTTCGTCTCCGGGGTCGCCGCCGAGCATCAGCTGGTAGGCCTCGACGCCGGCCTTGTCGATGCCGAGGATGCCGATGTTGCCCACGTGGTGATGGCCGCACGCGTTGATGCATCCGGACATCTTCAGGCTGACGTCCCCGAGGTCGTCCAAGTAGTCCTGGTCATCGAAGCGTTCTGCGATGCGCAGCGCGACCGGGATGGACCGCGCGTTGGCGAGGTTGCAGAAGTCGAGCCCGGGGCAACAGATCTGGTCGGTCACTCGCCCGGCGTTGGCGGTGTGAAGGTCCCACTCCTCGAGCACGGCATAGACCGCTTTGAGGTCGGCCTGCTTCACGTTCGGCATCATCACGTTTTGGTCGTGCATGACGACGACGTGACCCAGCCCGAAGCGGTCGGCGAGGTCGGCCAGCGCCTCGAGCTGGCTGTCGCTGACATCTCCAGGGGCTCGGTCCTTGGGCTTGGTCGAGATGACGATCGCCGTGTAGCCGGGGACGCGGTGCGGCCTGAGATTGTTCTTGAGGAAGCGGGCGAACTCGCGGTCGGAGGTGAGCGCGAGCGCATCGAGGTCCTCGTTGGGCAGCGCCTCGAAGCTCGGCGTGTGAAAGCGACCCTTGATGCGATCGATCTCGGCCCGGGTCAGCGCGGTGGCGGAGTCCTTGATGTGACCCCACTCTTCTTCGACGGCAGCGGCGAATTTCTCCACGCCCCACTCGGAGACCTGGATCTTGATGCGCGCCTTGTACTTGTTGTCTCGCCGTCCGTAGCGGTTGTAGACCCGCAGGACAGCCTCCAAGTAGGAGAGCAGGTGCTCGTAGGGCAGGAAGTCCCGCACGACCTTGGCGATGTGCGGGGTCCGGCCCAGGCCACCCCCAACGAGAATCTCGAAGCCGCGCTCGCCCGCGTCGTTGTCGACGATCCGAATGCCGATGTCGTGGATGCGGACGGCGGCGCGGTCCGTCCTGGATCCGGTGACCGCGATCTTGAACTTGCGGGGGAGGAACGCGAACTCGGGGTGGAACGTGGACCACTGCCGAATGAGCTCGCAGTACGGCCGCGGGTCTTCGAGCTCGTCGGCCGCGATGCCGGCCAGCGGATCGGAGGTGGTGTTGCGGATGCAGTTTCCGCTGGTCTGGATCGCGTGCATTTGCACCGATGCCAGCAGGTCGAGAATCTTGGGGACGTCCTCGAGCTCGGGCCAGTTGTATTGGACGTTCTGGCGGGTGGTGAAGTGCGCGTAGCCCTTGTCGTAGTCGCGGGCGATGGTGGCCAGTGCCCGGAGCTGGGCCGAGCTGAGCAGCCCGTACGGAACCGCGACACGAAGCATGTACGCGTGCAGCTGCATGTACAGGCCGTTCTGCAGACGCAGCGGCTTGAACTCGTTCTCGGTGATTTCTCCGGCCAGGCGTCGCTGAACTTGGCCGCGAAACTGGGCGGCGCGCTCGTCGACGATGCGCTGGTCGTGTTCGTCGTATTGGTACATGTCGTCTATCCCTGGGCCGCGTCGGGTCGCCGCAGCGGCGAGGTGGGGCCCTGCGAACGGATGCGCTCGCGGGTGGTCGTGGCCACGGCTGCCCCCGCTTCGACGTTCACCTTGAACGCGTACGGATCGCAGACGTCGTGCTCCTGGGTTTGGGCGTGGGACAGCAGGTCGTCCCGCTCGTCCTCGCTACCCACTGCGTGAGCATCGGTCAGCGAGGCGGACCAGGTGCGGTCTGGACGGAGATAGACCGGGGCTCCGGCATCAGTGGTGTTGGCCGTGATGACGAAGTGAGAACCGAAGGAGCGAGCCACGGCCAAAGTCTGGTCCGACACGGTGTAAAGCGCAAATTGATCAAGCGAATGAGCCTCAACGTGCTTCTATTGGTCTTCTGGTGGCCAAATTCAAATACGGCGAACTGTGATGTTTTCAGCGGCGTGGACACCGTCGAACTCGGCTCCGCCTGCTTGAGGGGCCCTTATACTGCCGGCGTGAAACGGGCTTCGGCGTGGCTCTTCAGCCTCGGACTCATGGGCTGCGGAAGCCCGGCGAACCCTCCGGCACCAACCTCCGCCCAGCAGTCACCCGCGTCGACGGGAACAGCGGCGGGGCCGTCGAAGGCAGCGAGTGAGCCGAAGCCGCCGGAGGTTCCGCCACCCCCGAAGCGGGAGCCGGAACCACCACCACCGGCCGTCCCAGCTTCCATCGGCGATCCCGGTCAGCCCGTTCCGACGGTGCCTGGAGTGTTGCCCCCGCTGCCGGAGCCCAGCCTCGCGGTTGTCGTGACGTTGGAGAAGATCCAGGTTGGCGAGGTGACCCTCGCGCTCGAGGCGGGCGTGCTGCCCAAGCCCGACACGCCGCCGCAAGCGATCGCCGACGCACTGCTGGCCTCGGAAGACCCGGTCGCGTGGGTGGCCGATGCTGGCGTACCGGCGGCGACGCTCCGCACGTTGAGCGGTGTACTCCCGCCCGAGCGATCTCGTGTTCTGGTGATGCAGACGTCCAAGGGGCAGCAGGGGGCCGTGACGCTGGTCGGCACCGTGCCCGGTGGTGTTCCCTACGTTCGCATCGCCTCCGACGGGTTTCATCTCGCGGAGCAGAGCGACGGCAAGGAGTACGACCTCGGGCCCGACAAAGCCGGTGACACGTTCAACTACGTCGAGCTTCGCAACAAAGCGAAGAGCTTTCGAACGAAGCACCCAGACCTGTCCGCGATCCGGTTGAATGTGGAAGAGGGCGTCACGGTGGAGGTCCTTGCGCGGGCCATCTCGCAGATCCGTGGCCCCAAGTGTTCGGTCGAGCCGCGTCGATGCTGGCTCCCCGACATCGCGTTCGGAGACGGGGTGGAGACGGCGAAGGGAGTCTCACCGAAGTTGAAACCGAAGCTGGAGCTGTCCAAGCCCGCGGGCGCCTCCGATGCCCCTGGGACGGTTGAGATCGGAAAGGCCAAGGTGGGCAAGGGGGTGGATGCGTCCAAGGTGAATGCGGTGTTGAAGCGCCGCGCCGGATTCGCACGCATGTGTTACTTCGCCGCGCTCGCCGACTCTCCGACCCTCGCGGGAACCATGGATCTCCGGTTGACGCTCGGCAAAGACGGAAAGGTCATCGAGGTCGGCGTTCCGGAGTCCTCGCTCGACGACGAGGCGGTGGAAGCCTGTCTGACGCGGGGTCTTGGAGGTCTACGTTTCGCCGCGCCGACAGAGTCCCCGGTCGCCGTCGACGTCTCGCTGACGTTCAAGCTGCGGTAGCTGAGACCCTCTGTGGACCGTTTTCCGGCACTTCGCGGTTTTGTTGCCGTGTCAACGATCCGTGCGATCCTCAACGCGTGAGCGTCCGGGCCATCGCCGTCAGCGCAGTGCTTGTATCGGCATGTGTGACCCAGCAAGCGCCATCTCCTGTCACGGTGGCCGCTGTGTCTGCGCCTGCCGAAGTGCATGTGCCGGCGTACGACCCCGTCGCTGTCGGTGCTGGGGTCTACCGGCTGGACCTCGCCGCAGGTCTCGACACGCTGGGCGCCGTGTTGACGGAGGGCGACCGAAGCGAGGAGGCGGCCAAGGTCCGTGATGAACTCGCGGAGGGAAACGCGTGGCTCGTGCTCGACCCCGGCGGTGAAACGCTTCTGCTATACGGCGCCGGGACCGAGTCGATGGAGGTCGACGTCTTGTCCGTCGCCGTGGACGCAACCGGCTTCGGTTTGACGCTCCAGGAGCATCCAAGCCGAGGGAGCGCCCGGTGTCGTGCGGTCTCCGAGAGCCGCCTCGAATGCGACTTCGACTTTGAGGGCAGCGAACTCCAGGCGCCGCTGCCTTTGGTCTTCGAACGGGAGAGCAGCGCACGGCCCGGCTTGCCCGCGCCAGGGCTCTACGGCTGGCAGCCCGCGCACGGCGTGGAGGAGGTCGCCGACGTCGAGTCGATCGAGAACTCACTGGTCTCCAGCGGCGTGGAGCCGGGCAAGGCGCGGGGGCTGGCTGAGGATCTGATGAGCCGGCCATCGCTCAACATCGTCGCGGGGGACTCGCTGTGGACGTTGAACAACCACATCACGTGGTGGGATCATCCTTCGGAGGCTCAGATTCAACGGGGCGTGTTCCCTCTGGCTCGGATGGAGACCACGACGGACGGCTTTCGTATCGAACGACGAATGCCGGAGCGGCCCGGTGCGATCGTCGAGGACTGCCGGCTGATGGACGCTGGCTTCGCGTGTCGCAGCGGCGGCCGAGAGTCGATCTACGAGCGACGCGCTACTCGCCTTGCCAAGTGAGCACGGTGCGGTCGTGTTCGACCGTGCCGTTGCGAAACCCGAGTCGCATGTTGACCACCTCGGACGCAGCGAGCTTGAACTCGACACGGTACGGGGTCAGGACATCCGGCCCGTCTTCGCAGACGAGCTCTGCTCGCTTGATCTCCCGACCGTCGGCGGAGACGCTGAACACCGCCGCGGTGTGTTGGGCGGCGGACTCGGGGCAAGACCACCGCATCCACACTTCGAGCACGTGCTGACCCTTGGGCAGCTTGAGCTTGGGTCCGATGCTCAACGGTAGCTTGGGCGTGAGCTCATTCCGATAGCGGGTGTAGCGGCGCAGGGCTCCGCCTGACGCCTGCGGATCCTCGAACGTCGTGTTCCAACCCGCAGCCGCAAGATGTTCGGCCTCGTACGTGATCGGGCCAGCCTCGAGGAGCGTTTGGAGGACCGAGAACGACCACGCGCGAACGGAGAGGTCGCCGACGAACGCAGTTGCCCCCGCGGTTCGGTGCAGCGTCACACCCTCAGGAGGCTCGTACTCGGTCGGGAGCACAATGGGCAGGACGTACGCATCGAACGCGTCGGTGGGCCACGGTGCTCGGGGAACCTCGGTTGCACCCGGTCCGTACCTGTCTCTTATACACATCTGACGCTGCCGACGAGCGATCTAGTGTAGATC
>CAJXVA010000034.1 GCA_913061055.1 uncultured Pseudomonadota bacterium | reverse complement strand
GTGGTGTCAGGATAGAGGTTTCGCGGGGTCGACATTGCACCGTAGCGGTCGACCGCGCGCCGCGATCGTTGCGCGAAACATGTCTTCCAGACTGGTTTCTCCTCCACCGCCCACTCAGCGACCCTGTCGAGACCGCAGCACGAGGTAGACCGCGAACGCGGTCGCAACGCCAGGCGCGAAGCTCAGGGGGATGGCGATCCAGCCGTGCCGAATTCCGTGGTGGCGGCGTTCGTAGATCACCCAAAGCGCCAGGAGCAGGGCACAGCAGATCGCATCGAGGGCGTAGCCGGATGCGAACGGGTTGACGAATCCGGCTGCGAACGCGCCCACCACGTCACCGGTCTCAAGGACGGCGGGCACGACGAGTACGGCGAACGCGACCGCGAAGGCTCCGCCAACCAACGCGTACAGGCCCTCGAACGCCAGGGTGCTCGTCTCGGTTCCCTCCGTATCTTCACGACGCGCCATCGCGGGAGCCTATCTCGGACCCGGAGCTTTCTGCTGTTCCCGGCGTTCGCCCCCATCGCCCTGAGCCTGCGAGGCGAGTCGCGTGGCGCCGGGCTCGCCTTGGTGTGTTTGCATGGCTCGGGTTCGAGTCGGTGGAGCCGGCGCACGGTGGGGCACCTGCCCCCCAGGCGATCACGGGGCTGCACCAGACATCGAAGAACCGCTGAGCGAGACGCCATTCGACATTGGGAAGGGGCAGCGTCCTTGCCGACCCTTCGACCGCCACACCCGGCTACATTCGTTGTGTGGGGTTGTCGGAAGAGGAAAATACGGTCGTGCGAGCTCGATGCCGGGACAGGCTCCTTGGCCTTGCGATCGGGTTGAGCGCGCTGCTTGGAGTGGGAGCCGGTTGTTCGGACGGTGGGTCAAGCGCGCCTTCGGATGGGTCTTCGAGTTCTGCAGGCGACGACACGGGGATCAGCGGGGACGGCTCGGGCGCGGCGACGAGCGGGAACACCGAAACCGGTGCCAACAGCTCAGGGATTGCCGAAAGCGGCAGCACCGGAGGGACTGCTGGAACCGACGGAACGACAGGAAACGACGACACCGGGGAGACTGAGGGAGGCGGCGAGGGTGGCTTCGAGCCCCAAGACGTAGACCGAGTGCTCCTGATCGGTTTCGATCCCAACGCGAATACGCAACTGGGCGCGGTGGCGGAGCGACTGGAGGCGCTCCTGAGAACGGAGAACCCTGACGCCGTCGTCCTGGGGCAGACCACCGCCGGCACGATGCTTCACCAAAGCTACTGGAGCGCTCAGCATCACGACCAGACTCTCGATATATTGGACCTGGACTCTTGGGACAGCGTCGTCATTGTCGGACAGCGCTCCCAAATCATCGGCTATCCGGAATTCTACTACAACGGGGTCAGCCCCATCGCGCAGGCGGTCGTCGAGCAAGGCGGAGTCCCGGTCGTGTACGCCCACCAAGGCGAACTCGAGACAGAGCTGGGCTACCGGGTTGGACGTGGAACTTCGGCGCAAGTCGCTCCCATGGGACCGATGTTGGATGCGCTGGCCGATGTGGAGGCCTTCGCGTCATCAGCGGAAGCCGACAAGCACGCCATCGCAGCCGCGATGGGCTTGTACGTGTTCTATACGCTCAAGAACCCCGCTGACCTCCCGAGCGACACCTTGCCCACCGGCGGAGACCTCCTGGACTCCATCGGTGATGAGGTCAACGATTCCATTTTCGCGCAGATGAGCACGACTCACTACGACGGGCCCTACTCTGGAGTCGTGAGACTGGCATCCCAAGCGGTGCCAGACGAGAGCGACGTCGGCTTCTTCTGGGCTGGAACCAGCACCGAGAGCGGTTGGAATCAATCCTTCACGGCCTTGCTGACCAACTCCGGCCATACGCCGCTCTCCGAACGCGTCACGCATGGAGACGGTCGGACGCTTGGTGATATCGGAGCTGCCGAGGCTGTCGCCACCATGGACGCGAGCACGGACACCTACTACCTCGCGCTCGCTCGCAACTGGGAAGACTCTGCCAACGATCTGCTGAACTCGTACGACGTCCAGTGCATGATCTACTCGAAGTTCGAGCCCGGCAACGGAGTCCCCGCGGACGCGGAGTCCATCTCCAACAACCTGTTCCAACCCTTCATGGTGGTCTCGAAGTACCCCACCAGCGGGATCACCAACCGCACCTACCTGCCGCTGTTCGCTGCGGTCGCCCGATACTACGACCGCTATCCCGACGTCGTGTTCAGCAACGACGGGACACACATGACCGGTCCCTTCAGGAGCCTCCTCGCGTCGATGTCGTTCACCGCATTCAGCAACGAGATGGCAACCACCGATGGCCTTGACGAGGACACCGCCGCAGCGGTCCAGTTGGGCCACCAGGTCGTTCGTCAGTTCGCCCACCTCTCGGACTCTGGACAGTACGTCGCGGACTTCGAAGGCAACCCTCTATAGCCGCCGGGTCGGTCTGCTTCCGTATTCATACGTCAGCGCCTCGCCTAATGCGACAGGAGCTGGCGTTTCTCAAATACGACATATTGTCGCATTCTGCGCGATATCGCGCATCCGTTTTGGGGCACGGTTTCCGTCAGTCGCCGGTCTTCGGATGCGACGCGCGTCGGACACACACACCCGCCAGCATCAGCCACAGCAGCGACCCCGATGTGCCCGTTCCCCCACGCGTCGTACAGGCGCACCCGGACTCCAGCGCGTCCCCGTCGGCCCCGGCCGAGTCGGTCTCGGTGTCGCTCCCGTCGGTGTCTCCCTCGTCGTCGTCCCCATCGGTCGCCTCCGGCCCACCGGTGGTCTCCTCGTCCATCGGCTGCACCAACACGGTGATCGCTTCGACCCTCTCGTTCCCCGCGTGGTCGATCGCGCGGAGCTCGAGCGTGTGCTCGCCCTGTGGAAGGTAGACCTCATACTCCGGTGCGCTCGGGTCCAGGGTCCTGCGAACGTCCAGGCCCGGCACGCGCAGTTCCACCCCCGGGTTGCCGGAGTCGTCCTCGACATCGAAGTTCAGCGCAAACGGTTGTCCCGGCTCAACCCCCACCACATCGTCCGGCAGACCCAGGAGCGTCGGCGCTTGCGTGTCGGTCCGCCGCTCGCCGAACCGCGCCATCATCTCGGCGCGCTCGTTCTGCTGCCCTGGTGGGCAAAACGTCTCGTGTTCCTCGATGCACACCGGGCTGCTGGTCGCTTCGGAGATCTCGACGCAGCGGTCCAGCAGCGTGGCCTCGTCGACGGGGGAAAACGGTGACATCAGCGAGGCGTTGTCGACGACATGGTCCAGGCCCCAGGCGTGCGCGGCCTCGTGCACGATCGTGTTGGCGAGCGCCTGCTCGGAGTTGTTCTCGAAGACCAAGACGAGCTCGCCAGAGACCCGGTTCCCGCAATCGACCTGGCACGCGTAGCCCTGAGTGGACTCGTCGAATCCGAGCTGCTCGGGCGCTCCGCCGACGAGAACGGTGGTGTAGGGCAGGCTTGGGTCGGGGCGTTCTTCCCAGACCACGGTGACGTCGAACGGCTCCAAGTGCTGCCGAACCCGCTCCACGGTTGCCTCGACGAACGCCTGGCCGGCATCCAACCCGGGAAACTCGAACACACCGTCGATGCAGCTCATCTGCTCGAGCCGCCCGTCGGACCCGGGGCGAAGGGACGCGCCGTCGAAGTCGATGTAGAGCGTCTGGGCATGCGGCGAGGAGGGCCCGAGTTGGGGGGAGCGTGAATCATCCGAGGGGGGAGCGCCGGGCTCGGCTCGCCCGTTCAGCGGCGGCAACTCGAACTCTGCGAGTAGCCCAACCTCCGACGCGGCCATCCCCATCGACGTTCCGGTCACCAACACTCGATCCTCGTCCAGGACCGCGATGGCGGAGAAGGTGTCTTCGAGGTGGAGGGGACCGTCGTAGCGGAGCTCCCGGCCGCGCGTACCGTCGGCGTCATACTCGACGATGAGCCCATCGCGGTCCCAGTCGACCGGGGCGGCCAAGCCTTCGTGTTCTTGATAGCCGGCGACCACCACGGAGCCATCGGTGCCTGCGGCGACGGCGGTCAAGCCGTCGTACGCCGCAAACGCAGCCGCTTCCACAGCGCCCCATCGAGGCTCGCCGTCGAGGGTGTACGCCGACACCCAGCCCTGGGAGTGGAAATCCACGGTTGGGGTACCGGGGAACTGGGTGGTGCCGACGATGACGACTTGGCCACCCGCCAGCGCCAGCCCGTTGGTCTGGGCACCAAACGCGCTCTCGCTCTCATGCGGGCGGTCCTCCCAGAGCACATCGCCGGAGTCGGGGTCCATTCTCAGAACAAACGCCTCCCGTCCGATCTCGCCGCCGAAGTACAGGCCTGCATCGGGGTCGAACGCCCCGAACCTCACGCTCTCGGTCCCACCGACCCGAGGCTCAGAGGAACTCCAACGCAACGCGTCCTCGGCGACCGAGTAGCGACCGAACCACCGGTCAGCGTCGCCTCGCCGTAGCTGGCCTCCGAGGAAGAGGTCGCCCTCGGGGCCGATGAGCACGGACGAGATGTGCGCAATGCCCAGCAGCTGCGATTCACCGACGACAGAACCGTCCAAGGTGTAGGCGCCGATTACAGCTTCCGTTCCGCCGCTGGAGCCGAAGCGGCGGCCGCCGACGAACAGCCGGTCGCCCGAGACCGCGAAGTTGCCGATCTGGTTGAACGGCTCCGCCCCAAAGAACGACTCCCACAGTTGGTTGCCATCGAGGTCGTACGCGATGAGCGTGCTCGACCACTCTTGCCACACGTCGGAGGCGTGGTGGAGCACGAAGATTCTGTCGGTGCCTCGTTGCACCCCGTCGAACCATTCGTTGGTCTCTGCGTCTGCGTCCACGGTTGCCGACCACCGCGGCTGGGACTCGTCGCGGCAGTCCGCGCTGCACCCGTCTCCACTGAGCGTGTTGCCGTCGTCGCACGCCTCCTCCAGGCTGCGGACCTCATCGCCGCAGACAGCGTCGGTGCACTGCGGTGTGCAGGACGCACCTGCCTCGTTGCCGATGCCGAGGTCGCACGCCTCGTCTGGGTCGAGCACGCCGTCGCCACACCATTGGGCCACAGCCTCCCCGGGGAGCGCCAACAGCAGTGCGCACAGACCCCATGCTGCTGACTGTCCGCGCCCTCGACCACCCACATCTCCATGGTGCCACGGTGTGCTCGATCGGCCCCCGTGTTGGGACGGATTCGCTCAGGCCCAGCGAGCGTGCATGACGAAACGGCCCTCGTTCATGCGGGAGTCGTCAACCTCGACGGTGCCCTCGATGGACAGCAGGTCGCACAGGCCGAGGATCGTGCCCTTGGACGTGTGGCCTGTGGAGGACTGACGCGAAGACGGCGGAGCGTCCTCGAGCGTCAGAGTGGCCGTGGTCTCGGTGATGTCCGCACTGAACGTGCCGCAGCCCCGTGTCGACAGGCCCCAGCCTTTGGGCATCCACTTGATGACGCCACTGGGGGCGCCGCCGAAGATGCGCTTGCCGCCCTCGAGGAGGTTGCGGAACAGAGGATTGACCGCGACCTGGGTCATGTAACGACGCCAGAATGCGACGTAGCGCTCGAGGCCGACGTGCTCGAAATGCGCCTGCTTGAGCAGGTCGAACGGCTCCGCCGGAAGCCACGCCAAGCGCGTCGAAGTTCGCATCCGATGCAGGATCGGCTGGGGCAGCTGTTGCTCGACCGCTTCGAGGATCTCGCTGTCGTCGTCCATCATGCGAACGACGGTGCTCACCATCGTTCCGCGGTACGCCGGCTCGTGCGCCACGGATTCACGGTACTCGCTTCGACCGTGCCCGCCAACGGCGGGCGCACGCCTATCCGGGGAGCGTGCGCCCCGTTACTTCTTCGGCGTCGCCGGGACCTCGGCGCCCTCGGCCAACGCCAGGGTGACGCCCAACACCAGCTCGCCGATGTCCGCAATCCCGGCCAGGTTCAACGTCTCGAACTCATCGGATGTGCGGTGGTAGTCGGCATGAATTCCGGTGAAGAAGAACAGGACCGGGATCCCTTGTCGGAACCAATGCGCGTGATCGCTCCTACCGGTGACGGACTCGGGGTGCTTGACCTTCAGCGACGCGGGTGCGGCCGCTGCGATGATCGCCGGCCAAGCCGCGCTCGTCTTCTCGCCACCGACTTCGACGCCGTCCTCCGCGAGCCGACCCACCATGTCCATGTTGAGCATCGCGACGACGTGCCCCGTACTGAACGGGGCAACCGCAGGCGGCGTCTCGGCCAGGCCGCGGGACCCATGCAGACCAAGCTCCTCACCCGCGAAGTGGGCGAAGACCAATGAGCGCTTGGGGCGGTAGCCGCTCTTTGCAATGGCCCGCGCGATGTTCATCAGCAGCGCCGTGCCGCTGGCGTTGTCGTCCGCCCCGTTGCAGATCACATCATCGGGGTCGGTGTCGTTCTCTGGCGGGCGGCAGAACGTTCCGAAGTCCTTGGTCCCGATGTGATCGTAGTGGGCGCCGAGCAGCACGATCTCCTCGGGGCGCTCCGACCCTTCGATCCAGGCGACGACATTCGGGGCGGTCGAGTGGACCTCCTTCTCCGAGCGCGCCATCGAGATCTTGATGCCCTCGAGCTCGGCCGCCTGTTTGGGCGCCGGGCCGCTGGGGAGCTTCATCGAGGTGGTCGCGTTGGCGGTGGTGATCCACGCGGCACCGATGCTGTCCGTGGGTGGCTCTGCGACTGCAGCCGGGAGATGCTCGGTGACGAACAAGACCGCGGAGGCGCCGGCCGAAGCTAGGGCTTGAACCCGGACGTGGACGTCACCTTCTGGGGCTGGGGTGAGCACGGCTCGGCCTTTGACACCCTCGGTGCTGCTCGCCGCGACCCACACCGGTGTGCCAACGACCGCGCGCCGGGGTCCGAAGGCAGCCGGTTGCACGTCGGCTTCGTGGACTTGGACCGTGTCCGATTCGCTGTCGACCCACAGGTAGAAGGCGTCGCCCGGCTCTTTGCCGGTCGGGTATTCAAACTCCACTCGGTACGACGAACCCACCGGCTGGATGCCCGCGGCCTTGTGGCTCGCGGCGATGTAGTCGGCCGCAACGCCGAGGTGCTCGAGGTCCTTGGTGAACCGTCCGGCCCAGCCATCATCCGCGAGGGTTTGGATGTCCTTCGCCAGCTGCTCGGGGTCGAGCTTCGGGGGGGTGGCTTCGGCCTGCCCGGACCCCTGCGGCGGCTTGGTCGACGGTCCGTCGGAGGGTCGGTTGCAAGCGGTGGCGAGGAGCGCCAGGGACACGAGCGAAGCGAGCGCGCGGGACATCGGGGTCGCACCTTACACGCTCAGCCATCGGGGGGGGCAGGGCTCCACGAGTCGCTGCCCCAAAGCTCGGCCCGTTCGTCGAGAAAGGTGAGCAGGTCGAAGCACGCGTCCAGGGCCTCTGCTGGGGCATCATCGAGGTGATCCTCGAGCCGACGCAGCGAGGCTCCAATCCGGCCGAAGTCGTCCGCGCCGGTCTCGAGCAGCGCCCGCCTGCCCAGCTCGAGTGCCAGCGCGGTGGCGTCTTTGCGGACCGATGTGAGCTGCTGCCGCAGACCCTCCGCGATCGTGCCTTGGGCTTCCGCGTCGAGCAGATGCCCGAACACGGGCCGCATCCGCTGCTTGCTCTGCATGGACGCAATCGTCCTGTCGCGCTCCCGCAGGGCGGCGTAGCGTGCTCGGGCATGGGCGGGGTCGATCATCTGCGTCCTTTCTCGCCATGGGGCCCTGCGCAGCGGGATTCGTGGGCTTGGCAACCCCGCGGGCCTGTCAGCGAACCTCCCTAGAGACTGGCATGATGAGACGTACTGTGCAGAATGGTTGGTTTTGCGGGTTGGTGATGGCGTCAATGGCGCTGTTTGGATGTGGATCAGAGTCGGCGGCGTCGGCCGGTGGGGACACGTCCGGCTCCAGCGGGGCCGCATCGACGGGCGTCGTCACCACCGGACCTGCCGTTCCCGGGTCGAGCGCGTCGAGTCAGGCTTCGGCGGAGGGAACCTCGGCCGCGGACGAGAGCTCGAGCGAAGCGGGGAGCGAGACGACCACCGCAGGGGAGACGACCACCGGCGGGCCGATCGACCCTCCCGGTGCGCTCGACGTTCTGTGCGGCACGGCACCCCCGGACGGCGCCGAGACGCCGCTGCCCCTCCCGGAGCCCAGCGGCGTGTGCCCGCCGTTCATTCCCGGGTGGAACACCTTCGCAAGCTCGGGCAACGCGCGTGACGTGTTCGTCGTCGCGCCCAGCGATCTCCAGCCCGGGGAGCAGCTACCCGTGGCGTTCTTGTGGCACTGGCTTGGCGGGAGCGCGGCGGACTTCATCGAAGAGGCCGACGTGCAAAACGCCGTCGACCAATTCCGCTTCCTGGCGCTCGTCCCCGCAGAAAAGGGCGACCTGATCTTTCGTTGGCCGTTCTCCTCGGTCGACTCGAACGAGCGCATGGAGGAAGAGTTTGTGTTCTTCGACGACATGCTCGCGTGCGCCGCTCAGACGTACTCGATCGACAACACCTGCGTCAGCAGTGTGGGCGTGAGCGCGGGTGCGCTGTTCACCTCGCAGCTGGGTTGGGCACGCAGCGAGTACCTCTCGTCGATCATCGTGCTCTCCGGGGGCACAGGAGGTCTCGTCAAGCCGTGGAACGGAGCGGTCCACATCATGCCGGCGATGGTCCTGTGGGGCGGACCCAGTGATGTGTGTGTCGCGCTCAACTTCACGAACACCTCGGAGAACCTCGAAGCCGAGCTCATGGCCGATGGTCATGCAGTGGTGGAGTGCGAGCACAACTGCGGCCACTCCGCGCCGCCGTTCGAGAGCGGGAAACCCGATCTGACGCCATTTGCCGGGATGTGGAAGTTCTTCCTCGATCACCCGTACTGGCTCGAGGACGGCGAGACTCCGTGGGATGCCGGGACGCCGCCCTCGCTCCCGGAATGGTGCTCGGTCGGGATCGGCTCGTCCACCCCGCGGGTCGGCGAGTGCAATGGTCCCGGCTGCTGACGCGTTGCGTCTGGTGTAGAGTCCCCGCCGCATGGGCGGCGAGCTGACGATCACGACGTGGAATGTGAACTCGATCCGGGCCCGGCTCGACCACGTCACCGAGTACTTGGCCGAGCACGAGCCCGACATCGTTTGCCTGCAAGAGAGCAAGGTCGAGGACGCCCTGTTCCCCAAAGTGCCGTTTCTCGAGCTCGGCTATCACGTCACGATTCATGGCGGTCGGGCGTTGGCCGGCGTGGCGACGCTGACCAAGTCGAAGCCCGAGGAAACCAACAGCGGGTTCTTGGCCGACCCTCCGGACAAGCACCCTCGCATTCTCAACGTGGTGGTGGACGGGATTCGGGTCTACAATCTCTACGTCCCCAACGGCACCTCGTTGGGAAGCGCCGCGTTCGAGTACAAGCTCGCGTGGCTGGAACGCCTGCGCGAGGAGATCGCCTCCAACTACTCGCCGGACCAAGCGATCGCGGTGGTCGGCGACTTCAACATCGCGCTCGAGGACCGGGACCTTTACGACCCGGAGCGTCTGCGGGATCAGATGCTGTTCACCGAAGACGAAAAATCGCGACTTCGGGCGTTGCTCGACTTTGGGTTCACCGACTGCTTCCGGAAGTTTGAATCCGGTGGGGATCACTTCACCTGGTTCGACTACCGAACCCAGGGTTTCGAGCGAAACCAGGGCTTTCGCATCGACCACATCTACGCGACCGACTCCCTGGCCGAGCGTTGCGTTGGCGTGAAGCACGACATGGTGCCCCGGGGCTGGGACACGCCAAGCGATCACGTGCCGGTGACTGGACGCTTCACGCGTTGAGGCCGCACGCCGGGGAACCAACGAAAAACGCCACCTGGGGACGACCCCGGTGGCGTTTCTTCTTCCGTGTTTTCGTTGAGGCAGCGAATGCTGCTACTTGATGACGTTGCCCAGCTTCATGGCCACGGCCATGTCGCCGTCGAGCTGAAGCTTGCCCAGCGAGAACGCAGCCATGGGGTCGAGCTCTCCGCCGATCATCGCCTCGAGGTCTGCAAGCGAGAGCTTCACGGTGCAGGCGGCATCGCTGTCCTCGTTGTTGACCACGTTGGGCACGACGTTGGCGTCGAGAAAAATGACGCCGTCATCGCCACAGTCGAACTTCAGGGTAGAGGCCAGACCGCAGTCTTCGCCGACCTTCTCTTTGATCGTCGTCGTCGCCGATTCGATGCTCATCGGCCACTTTCCTACCATCCCGGCCGGCGTTCAGCCATCCTGCGAGTTTGCAGCTACAGCCTGCGCCGGCGGAGTGCGAATCTGCAGCCGCGGCCGGTTCGTTGTCGGGCCCACATTCTCGTTACGCTCGGGGTGGGTGGAGGATCAGAGGCCTCGCCCCAAGTTGGGCATGACGTATCGATCCGTGTTTCGTCCGGGGTTGTTCGAGGGCCAGACCATCATCGTGACCGGAGGTGGCAGCGGCATCGGGCGTTGCACCGCTCACGAGCTCGCGTCGCTGGGCGCGACCGTGGTGTTGGTGGGTCGCAAGCGAGAAAAGCTAGAGGCCGTGGCCGCCGAGATCGCCGAAGACGGCGGCAAGGCCGACCTCGAGCCGCTCGACATCCGCGATGAGGAGCGGGTGAAGTCGGTCGTCAAGGCCTTGCTCGAGCGGCACGCGGCGATCGATGGCCTGGTGAACAACGCGGGCGGTCAGTACCCAGCCCCGCTGGCGGCGATCAACCAGAAGGGGTTTGAGACGGTGGTGCGGACGAACCTCGTCGGCGGGTTCTTGGTGGCGCGCGAAGTGTTCATGCAGTGCATGAACCGGCGCGGTGGGAGCGTGGTGAACATCGTCGCGGACATGTGGAACGGCATGCCGGGCATGGGGCACTCGGGTGCCGCGCGGGCTGGAATGGTCAACCTGACGAAAACCGCCGCGGTCGAGTGGGCCGCAGCCGGCGTCCGGGTCAACGCGGTCGCGCCGGGCTGGGTCGCGAGCAGCGGCATGGATACCTACGACGGTGCCGTGAAGGCGATGATCCCCAAGCTCAAGGAGGCGGTCCCCCTCAAGCGGCTGTCGACCGAGGCGGAGATCAGCAGCGGGATCTGTTTCCTGCTCAGCGAGGGCGCGGCCTTCATGACCGGCACCACGCTGGCCATCGACGGCGGCGCGCCGCTGTTCAGCAGCGTGTGGCCCACGCCGGGGCACAACGAGTCCAAGGCCTACAACGGCTTCCATCGCGCGGTGACCCCCAAAGTGCTCGAGGAGGGCGAATAGATGCCGCAACTTCAGTCGAAGATCGACGCCAAATCCGAGACGTTCGGCCGCAACCGAGACCAAATGCTCGCGCTGATCGAGAGCTTCCGGGCGCTCGAGGCGAAGGTTCGGGAGCATTCCGCCTCGAAGGCCGCCAAGTTCTCCAAGCGCGGGCAGCTGTTGCCGCGGCAACGGGTGGAGCGACTGCTCGACCGCGGGGCACCGTTCCTCGAGCTGTCCACGCTCGCCGGCTACAAGATGCACGACGACGACGGCAAGTCGGGCATCGCCGGCGGCAGTAACATCATCGGCATTGGCTTCGTCGAAGGGCGGCGGTGCTTGGTCTCGGCCTCGGACAGCGCGATCAAGGGGGGGGCCGTCTCACCGATGGGTCTGCGCAAGACCCTCCGCGCTCAGGAAATCGCGCTGCAGAACAAGCTGCCGATGGTGAACCTGGTGGAGAGCGCCGGGGCCAACCTGCTGTACCAAAGCGAGCTGTTCGTCGAAGGCGGCCGCGTGTTCGCCAACATGGCCCGACTGAGCGCCGCGGGCCTGCCTCAGGTCACCGTCGTCCACGGCTCGTCCACCGCGGGGGGCGCGTACATCCCCGGGCTCTCGGACTACGTGATCGTGGTGCGAGGGCGCTCGAAGATCTTCCTGGCCGGGCCCCCGTTGGTCAAAGCCGCCCTGGGCGAAGATGCCGAGGAAGAGGCGCTCGGGGGCGCCGAGATGCATACGAAGGTGGCGGGGACGGCCGAGTACCTCGCCGAGTCGGACGGGGATGCCATCTGCGTCGCCCGTGAGCTGTTCTCGAAGATCCGCTGGGACGACGTGCACACCTCCGCTCCGGCGCCGGTTCGCGCACCGCGATACGACCCGCAGGAGTTGGTCGGGGCGGTGCCCGTCGACTATCGCGAGCCCTACGATGTCCGCGAGATCATCGCTCGCATCGTCGACGACTCGGACTTCCTCGACTTTGGCCCCGACTACGGCCCGCAGACGGTCTGTGGCCACGCCCGGATCGAAGGGCACGCGTGCGGCATCATCGGGAACAACGGCCCGATCTTCGCCGAGGGAGCCGCGAAGGCGGGGCACTTCATTCAAGCCTGTTGCCAGTCCGGGACCCCGATCATCTATCTGCAGAACACCACCGGCTACATGGTGGGGACGCAGGCCGAACAGGCCGGCATCGTCAAACACGGCTCGAAGATGATTCAAGCCGTCGCCAATGCCACCGTCCCGCAGATGACCGTGCTGGTCGGTGGTGCGTTCGGGGCCGGGAACTACGGCATGTGCGGCCGTGCCTTCGATCCCCGCTTCATCTTCTCGTGGCCCAACGCGCGCATCTCGGTGATGGGCGGCACCCAAGCCGCCAAGGTCATGGAGATCATCACGGTGGCCAAGTTCGCCCGCCAAGGTGTGGAGATACCGCCGGAGAACCTCGAGAAGATGACCGGCGCGATTCGAGACAAGCTCGACTCCGAGTCTGACGCCCTGTTCGCCTCCGCGCGAATCTGGGACGACGGAATCATCGACCCCCGTGACACCCGGCGCGTGCTCGGTATGTCCCTGGCCACCTGCCGCGAAGCAGGCGCCCGGGTCGTTCGACCCAACACGTTCGGCGTTGCCCGCTTCTAACCCCAGCCCCAAGACCGCCCTGCGGAGGACTCATCCATGAAACTCACCGAAGAACACGACCAGCTGCGCGACACCTTGCGCAAGTTCATCGACCGCGAGATCAACCCCAACGTCGATGCTTGGGAGAATGAGAAGATCTTTCCCGCGCACGAGCTGTTCAAGAAGCTCGGCGACCAAGGCTTTCTCGGCGTTAGCAAGCCGGAGGAATACGGGGGCATGGGGCTGGACTACTCCTACTCGGTTCTGATGGCGGAGACGCTTGGTTGGGTCGACTGCGGCGCCATTCCCATGGCCGTTGGCGTGCAGACGGACATGTGCACGCCCGCGCTGGCCAAGTTCGGCAGCGACGAACTCAAGAAGGAGTTTCTCGAGCCCGCCATCGCCGGCGATGTCGTCGGATCCATCGGGGTCAGTGAGCCCGGCGCGGGCAGCGACGTGGCGAGCATCAAGACGACGGCGAGGCGCGATGGCGACGACTACGTCATCAACGGCACGAAGATGTGGATCACCAACGGCATGCAGGCCGACTGGATCTGCCTGCTCGCGAACACATCGGAGGGCAAGCCCCACAAGAACAAGTCGCTCATCATGGTCCCACTGGACAGCAAGGGCGTGGAGCGAGCCCGCAAGCTCGACAAGATCGGGATGTGGGCCTCGGACACGGCGCAGCTGTTCTTCGACGATGTGCGGGTGCCGGCGCGAAACGTCATCGGCCAAGAGGGGATGGGCTTCACCCTTCAGATGCTGCAGTTTCAGGAAGAGCGGCTGTGGGGCGCGGCGAATGTGATCGGAGCGCTCGAGCACGCGCTGCAGATCACCAAGGAATACACCGGCCAACGCGAAGCCTTCGGCGCGACGATTCTCGACAATCAGTACGTGCACTTTCGGTTGGCCGAGCTCTCGACCGAGGTGGAGTGCTTGCGGGCGCTCGTTTGGAGCGCGACCGAGCAGTACATCTCGGGCAAAGACGTCACACGTCTGGCCTCGATGGCCAAGCTCAAGGCGGGCCGACTGGCGCGCGAGGTGTCGGACGGATGCCTGCAGTTCTGGGGCGGCATGGGCTACATGTGGGAGTCCAAAATCTCGCGGTTCTTCCGGGACGGTCGGCTCATCTCGATCGGTGGTGGTGCGGACGAGATCATGCTCAGCATCATCTGCAAGCTCGAGGGGACTCTGCCGAGGCGGAAGAAGGCCTGATGTCGCTACCCGAGACGGAGCATCTACGTCTGTCGCTTTCGGCCGGTGTGCTCACCGTGTTGCTCGACCGTCCCCAGGTCCGCAACGCGATGAGCCTGCAGACGGTCTCGGAGCTGGAGGCAACGTTCACTGCGGTCGCGGATCGCCGGGACGTGCGTGCCGTGGTGCTGCGCGGCGCGGGCGGACACTTCTGCGCCGGAGGGGACATCAAGGACATGGCGGCCGCCCGCGGCAAGCCGCCGGGCGACGATGGCAAGGACGCGCTGGCGGTCGTGAACCGGCGGTTCGGTTCGATGATCACCCAGGTGGACCGGGCGCCCCAAGCCGTCGTCGCGGTCTGCGAGGGCGCCGTGCTCGGCGGTGGGTTCGGCCTGGCGTGCGTCGCCGACATCACGCTCACCCTCGCGGGGGCGAAGTTCGGACTGCCCGAGACTGGGCTGGGCATTCCGCCGGCTCAGATCGCACCGTTCTTGGTGCGGCGGCTCGGGCTCTCCCAGGCGCGCCGACTCGCGGTCACCGGAGGCCGCTTCGATGGCGATCGGGCGGTTGCGATCGGGCTCGCGCATGAGGTCGCCGAGGATGCGGAGGCGCTCGAGGGCCTGCTTGCCGCGACGCTGAGGCAGATCCTCCGATGTGCGCCCGGGGCAGTGGCGCAGACCAAGCAGCTGATGAACAACGTGGGTCTTGTCGAGCTCGAGGTGCTTCTCGATGGTGCCGCCGATGGATTCGCTGCCGCGGCTCGCGGGGCTGAGGGCATCGAGGGCATGACGGCGTTCATGCAGAAGCGCGAGCCGAACTGGCCCGGAGGCGAGGGATGACTGGGTTCTCAACCCTCCTCGTCGCCAACCGCGGCGAGATTGCGGTCCGGGTCCTTCGTACGGCGCAGGCGCTGGGCTACCGGACGGTGGCCGTCTACTCCGACGCCGATGCCCATGCGCCCCACGTGGCGCTCGCCGATGTGGCGGTGCGCATCGGTCCTGCGCCGGTGGCCCAGAGCTACTTGGATGTCGACGCGATCCTCGCAGCAGCGGACAAGGCGGGCGCAGACGCGGTGCATCCTGGGTACGGCTTTCTCAGCGAGAACGCCGACTTTGCCCGGCGGTGTGCGGAGGCCGGGCTGACGTTCGTGGGCCCGCCACCGGAGGCCATCACGCTGATGGGCGACAAGGTCCAGGCCAAGCTCCGCATGATCGCGGCCGACGTTCCGACCGCGCCGAGCTTCTTGGGTGGCGATGCCTCGGTGGACACGCTGGTGGCCGAGGCGGACAAGCTCGGACTCCCGCTTCTGGTCAAGGCCAGCGCCGGCGGTGGTGGTCGGGGCATGCGCAAGGTGACCGAGGCATCGCAGCTGCGCGAGGCCGTTGCCTCCGCCCAAGCCGAGGCGGGATCGGCCTTCGGCAACCCGCACGTGTTCCTCGAGCGCCTCATCACCGGGGCGCGTCACGTCGAAGTGCAAGTGTTCGCCGACACCCACGGCAACGTGTTGCACCTGGGGGAGCGGGAGTGCTCCGCCCAACGCCGTCACCAGAAGGTCGTCGAGGAGGCACCGTCGCCAGTCGTCGGTGATGCGCTGAGAACCAAGATGGGGGAGGCGGCGGTCGCTGCGGCTCGGGCCATCGGGTACGTCGGCGCTGGCACCGTCGAGTTTCTGCTCGACGACGAAGGCGACTTCTACTTTTTGGAGATGAACACCCGCCTGCAGGTCGAACACCCGGTCACCGAGTGCGTCACCGGCTTGGACCTGGTCGCCTGGCAGCTCGACGTCGCTGCCGGCAAGCCGCTGCCCATGAAGCAGGAAGAGCTGCGGATGGAAGGGCACGCCATCGAGGTGCGGCTGTACGCCGAGGACCCGTACGCCGGGTTCTTGCCGCAGACTGGCCACATCGTGCGATTCGAGCCCGCACCCGGGATTCGCGTCGACTCCGGAGTTCGCAGCGGCGGGGACGTCTCTGCGTTCTACGACCCGATGCTGGCCAAGCTGATCGCGCACGGCCGAGACCGTGACGAGGCCCTTCGCAAGCTCCGTCGGGGGCTGCGCGACACCGTGTTCTTGGGCCCGGTCACCAATCTCGTGTTCTTGCAGGCGTTGTTGGATGACCCGGACATGGTCGCCGGAACGATCAAGACCGACACGCTCGACGCCCGGTTTGCCGAGCCTCCGCAGCGCCCGGACATCCCGGCCGTGTCGTGGGCCGTCGCAGGGCTTGTGATGGCTCGCGCCCATGGCGTCGACCCGGCGGTGGGGGACGGCCAGGCCTGGCGTAGCAGCGGTGTCCTGCGGAGCCCGATGACGCTCCGCTGCGGGGACGAGCAGCACGAGGTCACGGTTGAACTGGACGGCCGAGATGCCGCCACCGTGACGTTCGGGCAGGATGCGATCGGGCTCCGAGTGGCCTCCGACGCGCACGGCCGGCTCCGCTTCGAGTGCGATGGACTGCTGCAAGCCGCGGTCTACGCGGTGGAGCGAACCCGTGCGTGGCTCAGCATCGATGGGGTGTCCCACGCGTTCGAGGAGCCGGACCTTCGAGCCGAGGCGGCACAGTCCAGTGACGGTACCGTCCGCTCGCCCTTGTCGGGCACGGTCATGACGGTGCAGGTGGAAGAAGGGGCGAGCGTGACCCGCGGCCAGCTTCTGGTGACGGTCGAAGCGATGAAGATGGAGCACCGCATTGAGGCTCCGCTCGATGGCGTCGCGACAGACGTGACGGTGTCGGCTGGAGACCAGGTCGCGGGCGAACAAACACTGCTGCGAATCGAGAGCGAGGAGACCGAAGGATGAGCAACAAAGCCGTGGTGACGTGCGCCCTGACCGGGGTGCTGACCAATCCCAAACAACATCCCGTGCCGGTGACGCCACAGGAGATGGCGGCCGCCGCCAAAGAGGCCTTCGATGCCGGTGCCAGCGTGATGCATGTGCACTACCGCCGACAGGAGGACGGGATGGGTCACCTGCCGACCTGGGACCCCGAGGTCTGCGGAGCGATTACCGATGCGATCCGGGCGGCGTGCCCCGGGGTCATCATCAACATGAGCACCGGGGTGATCGGCCCGGACGTCTCGGCTCCGTTGGCTGCGATGCCCCGCGTCAACCCGGAGATCGCGGCCTGCAACGCGGGCACGCTCAACTACCTCAAGACCCGCCGGGACGGTTCGTGGGCCTGGCCCCCGATGGTCTTCGACAACCCGGTCTCCAAGGTCCAGGAGATGATCGACGCGATGACGCCGTTGGGTGCGAAGCCGGAGTTTGAGTGCTTCGACACGGGCATCGTGCGGTCGGTCGGGTTGTTCGTCGAGAACGGCATGGCAGAGCGCCCGCACTACAACTTCGTGATGGGCGTCGCCTCGGGCATGCCGGCCGACCCCGACCTGTTGCCGCTGCTGCTGCGCTACATCAAGCCCGGCAGCACCTGGGAGGTCACCGCGATCGGACGTGCCGACATCTGGCCGCTTCACCAGAAGGCGGCCGAACTCGGCGGCGCGTTGCGAACCGGGGTGGAGGACACGTTCTACTTGCCCGACGGCGAACGAACCTCGGGCAACGGGCCGTTGGTCGAGAGCATCGTGCAGTGTGCTCGCAACGCTGGGCGGGAGATCGCGTCGCCGCAAGAGGCGAGGGCGCTGCTGGGGCTCCGCGCATGACTTGGCCGGATCACGACCCGGAGGCCGTGGCGGCCTCGATGACTGCGGCGATCTGATCGAAGTCGCGCTTGGGACACACCGCATGGGCCCCCGCCGAGGTCAGCGCGGCGTTGCCCTGCGCGTGCGATGAGATCGCGATGATGATGAGGTCCGGTGCACAGCGGCGAAGGGCGCGAACGACCGCGTCGCCCTTGCCGTCGGGGAGGTCGTAGTCGACGAGCACGGCTTCGAAGAGGTCGGTCGACTGCTCCAGCGCCTCGGCCACCGTGGTGACCACCGTGACGTCGTGCTCGCCCAGGAATTGGTCGATCACGACGCTTGCGAACGCCGCGTTGTCCTCGACCATCAGGACCCGCATCGCGTTCAGGCTAGCGCACGGGCTCCTGGGGCGGCTTCTAGGGGGTGTGAGTGGGCGCACTGCTGCAGTGGGAAGCCAAACGGGCCCGCCGCGTTTCCAAACAATGCATGAGACGCGCAGCCATCGCTTGCCTCGCCCTCGGGCTCTCCGCCTGTGTTCTCAACCTCGGTGATGTCGCCGGTGGCGATCGCGAGACCCAGACCCGCTCGGTGGATGCGTTCGACGCCATCGCGATCGAGGGCTCGGTCGATGTCGAGGCGAAGGTCGGCTCGGCACTCAGCGTCGAGGTCGAGGCCGCTGGGAAGGTCATCGACAAGGTCGAGACCCGGGTCGAGGACGGCACGCTTCACGTGTCGCTGGAGCGCGGTGTGCACGTGAACACCGGCCGGATGCTGGTCCGCGTCACGGTGCCCAAACTGAAATCGGTTGCGGTCTCCGGCAGTGGGGATGCCTCGGTCGAAGGTCTCGACGAGGCGTCGTTCTCGATCGCGGTCTCCGGCAGCGGGGACGTCGAGGCCGGCGGCGAGGCCGAGTCCGTCTCGATCTCCGTCGCGGGGTCGGGGGACGTCGGCGCGCGTGCACTCGAGGTCGAAGATGCCGACATCATCCTTCGTGGAAGCGGGGACATCAGCGTGACCGCCACCGAGACCGCCAAGGGCGCGATTCAGGGAAGCGGAGACGTGACCGTGCACGGCGGGGCGGACTGCAGCATCGCCGTAGCCGGAAGCGGCGACCTCAACTGCTAGCGGCGGCAGGCCCCACGAATCGCCCGCAGTTCAGCTCGGGTCTTGCCCGTCGTCGGTGCGCACAGCCTTGGCGAGCAGCGCGGCCCCGATCGCCGCTGCGCCGAGCCGGTGATCCCCCTGCACGCTGCAGCCGCCACCGTCGCCGGACGCTTCACCCGTGGTGTCGGGGTCCGTGTCGCTCCCGGTGACGTCGTCGGCCGGCCCTCCGGAGGACTCCGCCGCTGGGTTGCCGGTGGCACCGCCGGCCGAGTCGCTGTCGCTGGTCTCACCGGGTCCGGTGCTCGGATCGCCGGATTCGCCACCGCTCGATTCGCCACCGCTCGATTCGCCGCCTTCGGAGACGTCCGGGAACGGCCCGGTAACCATCAACGTGAGCCCCTCCTCTTGGATGTTGACGAACAGGGCGTCTCCGTCGGGGGAGAAGCAGACCCCCGCCAGCTCGCTCTCGCTCAGGGCGTTGCGGGCGAAGTCGCAGAGGGTGCCATCCGCGGCGAGAACGCGGATGAACTGGTCGTTGCTGCCGTCCTCGCAGATAAACAGTTCCCCCCACGGGGCCACGGTGAGGTTGTCCGGGAAGTCGAGCGTCGCAGCGCCGTCCGAAACGGCGACGAGCTCCAGCGTGCCGGTGTCGCCGTCGTCGACGACGCGGAAGATCTGACCCAACCCGGCGGGGCCGCCATTGGTGCACGAGAAGTAGATCTCGCCCTCGAAGAACCACAGGCCTTCGCCGCGGATGAACACGGTCGCGCCGTCGGCCTGTGCGGCATACCGAACCGTGTCGTCGGCTGGGGCGGGGTCTTCGATGTCGACCCACTCGATTTCAAACAGCTCGCCCACCTTGCCGAGGCTCGCGGTGTTGAGAGCGTCGGTGTCCAGGATGCGAAGCGCTTGCAGGCGGCCTTCGAAGGGAAACTCGAGGTCGTCCGGGACGTGCCGGTAGAAGCAGCTATCGCCGCGGTCCTCCGTCAGATAGGTGACGAGGGTGTCGGGGTCGACGGCAGCAGCCTCGTGGTTGTAGCGGCCGAATCCGATGATCGGTTCGGCTGGGACGACCGACTCGGCGTCTTGCGGACACGCGAAGACGTAGCCGTGTTCGCCGACGGTGTTCTCCTCGCACGAGAGCCAGCCCCAGGGGCTTGGGCCGCCGGCGCAGTTGCGGACCGTTCCGGTGAGCACGAGGTTGGTCGACAGGACGGTGCCGGTCTGCGCGTTGATGACGACACGCGTCACCCCTCCGAAACCGTCCGGGTCGTAGGCTTCTTTCGGCGCCTCTCCCCGTGCGTAGGCGCCGTTGCTGTCGTCGCCCGCGCTCACCTCGTGGTTGCGCATCAGGAGCCAGGTGCCATTGGCACCGGCAAAGCAGGCCATGCCATCCGGGCGCCCGGGCACGACGTAGCCGTCGGCCATCGGGACGCCGGCTTCTTGAAGCACGGTGTACGAAAAGCCCTCCGGAAGATCGAGGATGCCATCGGGATCCGGAACCAGCTCGCCGTATTCACTCGCCGACACGCGCCGGGAGAACAGGCTGGAGAACAGCGCCGCGGCTCCAGCTGCACCGAGCGATCCCTTCACAAACCCACGACGGCCCAGGCGATTCATGACGGGCATCATGCCCTGAGTCGAGCTCCGGTGCCGCCACGAACGGGTCAGTTCTCGTTTTCGGCCAGCCAGGCCTGGATCTGGGTCCGGAGCTCCCGAGCGTCTTCTTGGTCGTCCAGCGTCCCGAGGATCTCCTCGGCGTCCTGTGCATCCCCATCGCGGGCGGCGACGGCGAAGCGAACGTTGGCCGAGAGAAGATCGGCTTCGCGTCGCTCGGGGTGTTCTGGAGGCAGGACGTCGCGGAGCCGGTGGGCGGTCTCCATCGCCCGCGTCGCGGCGTCGAGCCTGCCCAACGCGAGCTCGGACTCGGCACGGACCATGGCGATCGAGGACTGGTAGGGGTGAGGCGGGTCGGGCGTACCCACGATGGCCTCGGCCCCGGCGACGTGCGTCAGCGCCTCGGCGTGTTTGTCCTCGACCTGAGCGACGTTGGCGAGATTGACAAGCACCAAGGCCACGTCGGAGTGCTGTGCCCCGTAGGCCTGCTCGATCAAGGGGAGCGCGCGTTCGAAGTAGGCGCGTGCGTCTTCGGTCGCACCACGGTTTCCCGCCAGAGACCCGAGCTTGATCAAGACCGACGCGACGTTGGGGTGGTCCTCGCCGAGCGCTGCGATCGCGAGCTCGAGCGCGGACTCAAACGCTGTCTGGGCGCCGTCGGTGTCGCCCATGGACGCGAGCGTGATGCCGTAGTTCTCCAGCGATCCAGCCAGGGAGGGGTGCTTGGGCCCGAACATCTTCCGCTTGAGCGCGAGAGAGCGTTCGTTGGCGGACTTGGCCGCTTCGAAGTCTCCACGGGCCCAGTGCAGGACCGCGGTGTTGCTGACCAGCGCGCTGGTCCGCGGATGATCGTCCTCGAAGCCGAGGCGGCGCGCCATAGCCTGTCCGGTATCGGCCCAGAGCAGCCCCTCTTCGTGGTCGGAGAGTCCGTACCCCACGACGTAGACCAGTCGGGTGCTGGCGGAGAGCGCCGCCAGGTCGTAGCCCTCGGCCAGGGCCCGCTGAAACGCATCGATCGCGGTCGCACGCGCGGCTTTGTAGTCGCCTGCCGCCTCCTGTCGTTCGGCGAGGACGACCAGGGCGTCGATGACCTGCGGGGCCCAGCCGATCCGCTCGGCCTTGTCGACGATCTCTTGTGCCCGGAGGACTCCGTCTGCCGCTCGGCCGGCCGAGACCGCTGCCGAGAGGCGAGCCCGGTCCGCTTGCAGGGTCTCGACCGCCTCTCGGAGGTCGGGGTCGGACGGCAGCGGTGCACGAGCGCGAAGGTTCGCGGGGTCGTTGCATTCCTGTGGCTGGCCGATGCCCGCGGCGATCTTGATCGCTCGTTGAGCCAGGCGCGCTTCGGGAGCACTCAGGGCCTCCACCGTCGCTTCGAAGCGCACCCGCAACTCGTCGAAGCAGGCCTGGGCAGCGGGGTCGGTCGGTTGTGGGGACTCGGCCCGTGCGAGGCAGTGTCGGGTCCGCTCGTCTCGCCATTGCTCTGCGAACGCGTCGAGCCAGGGGATGGTACGGGCGTGCAGCGTGGCCCCGTTGTGGGCTCCGGTCGCGACGAAGCCCGCCCGGAGTCGCTCGCGCGCCTCGTCGTTCCACATCGACCCGAGGGCGCCGCCTTGCTCCTCGCAGGCGGCACGGACCTCACGCGCTTGGGTCCACGTCCAGCCGAGCCCGCCTGCGATGACAAGCCCTGCGACACCGAGGCCCAGCATCACGGTGCGGCGTCCGCCTCTCGTGGCTTGCAGCGCGGAGCCCAGCGCGACCATCGACGGAAAGCGGTCGCTGGGATCCGGGGCGAGACCGCGAAGCAACACCGCCCGCACCGCCCGAGACAGCGGCCGGGCATCGGGCGGCTCGTTGAGCGTCAGGGTGCGCTTAGCCTCCGAGAGGTCTGCCCCCGCAAACGGACGCGGTCCTGCGAGCGCCTCCCACAGCGCGACGCAAAATGCGTACTGATCACTGCGAGCATCCGCGAGACCCCCATCGTGCTGCTCCGGAGCCATGTACGCGGGCGTTCCGTCGGAGACTCCCGACACGGGTCCTTCGACCGCGATGCCGAAGTCCGTAACCTGGATGCGGCCACTTGCCCGACGCAGGACGTTCGCTGGCTTGAAGTCACGGTGCACCAACCCCGCGGCATGAGCGGCTTGGAGCCCCAGTCCCGCCTGGCGGAAGGCGCCCAGGATCTGCGATTCGCTTGGAGAGTCCGCTTCGAGCCACTCGCCGAGCGTGCCTCCCTCGACGTACTCCATGACGAGGAACGGTTGCTCGTCGACGACGTCGGCGTCGAACACCGCGACGATGTTCGGATGCGAGATCTTCGCCATCGCCTGCGCTTCCTTCAGCACGGCATCGCGCTGACGCGCCGGGTCGGGGAGACGCACCATCTTCACGGCGACCTCGCGGCGCAGCTTGGGGTCGTAGGCGCGCAGGACGTGCCCCATCGCCCCGGCGCCGACGCGTTCGAGCACGAGATAGCGCCCGACCCGGCGATGAGGGGCCGGGAGCGTCTCCACCGGCCCACC
This sequence comes from uncultured Pseudomonadota bacterium, assembly GCA_913061055.1. Taxonomy (GTDB): domain Bacteria; phylum Myxococcota_A; class Polyangia; order Nannocystales; family Nannocystaceae; genus CAJXVA01. Next base: position 12,858 of record CAJXVA010000034.1, on the reverse strand, counting down.
GTTTCCGCGAACCGTGGCCGCCGTCCCGCTCGAGTCCGCCTCGGTCACCGCCCCCATCCTGCCAGTCCAGGTCGCTGGCGGGCAAAGGCGGCGAGCCAAGGCTGATATCCTGCCCACTCCCGTGTCCGACGAGAGCCTCACGCAACGGCAGGAACACCGCCGAGTCGCGCGTCTTACGGTCGTTGGGGGCCCGTCCAACTCCACGATCGACTTGCCAGATTCGGGGGCGCTGACGATCGGGCGCTCGCGGTCCGCCGACGTGACGATCGACGACGAGTCCCTCTCGCGTCTCCACGGCAGGCTGGAGTGCGGTCGCGGGCTTCACTTTGTGGATCTCGGGAGCAGCAACGGGTCCTGGGTCGGCGGGCAACGGGTCGAGCCGCACGGGACGGTGGAGGTCCACGATGGTGAGGTCATCGAACTCGGCTCGGTGGTCTTGGCGGTGCAGTGGCCGACCTCCGCCGAGCCGCGACCTGCGTCCGATGCGATGACCCGGTTGCGGGGCAAGGCCCTCAAGGCCGCCCAACACCGGATCAACATCTTGGTGTTGGGGGAGACCGGCGTTGGCAAGGGCATGTTGGCGCGAGAGATTCACGCGGCGTCCCCACGCGCGAGCGCGCCCTTTGTCGTGGTCGACTGCGCCGCGCTCGCGGCCGACGTCGTGGAGAGCGAGTTGTTTGGCCACGAGGCGGGGGCGTTTACCGGGGCGACGCGTGCCAAGCCCGGACTCATCGAGATGGCGGAGGGCGGCACGGTGTTTCTCGACGAGATCGGGGACCTCCCGCTTTCGATTCAAGCCAAGCTGCTGCGGGTGATCGAGGAGCGTGCCGTGCGACGGGTCGGGGACGTTCGTGAGCGAGAGGTAGATGTCCGGTTTGTCGCGGCAACCCACAGGGTGTTGGACGACGAAGTCTCGCAGGGCAGGTTTCGCGGAGACCTGTTGTTTCGGCTCAACGCGGTGACACTTCAAATCCCGCCGCTTCGGTCCCGGCGTGGCGAGATCGAGACGCTCGCGCGGGGGTTCTTGCGCGAGGTGGGCGGGGAATCCTTGGCCGCGGCACTGAGCGCCGATGCGGTTCGCTGGCTGGAGGCTCAGCCGTGGCCGGGCAACATCCGGGAACTGCGCAACGCTGTGGAGCGGGCGGCAGCGGTCATGGACGGCGACGTCATCGACGTGGAGGGCCTCGCGTCCAATCCCACCGCGAGTCGGGCGATGGCGAGCGCCGAATCCGATGAGCGCACCCGTATCATCGAGGCGCTGGATCGCGCCGCGGGCAACCAGACGAAAGCGGCCCAGATGCTGGGGATGTCACGCCGGACACTGATTCACCGCCTGGATCTCTACCGGTTGCCGCGCCCACGGAAGAAGTGATGAATCGTTTGGCTCTCTCGCGCGTATTCGCCTCCCCATGGCCCGCGCGTCCGTTCCCTCGTCGTCCGTGATCCCCCGCGTTGCAGCCGTTTTGGTGCTGGGGCTCTCCTGCATCGCGGCGATGAACGCGTACGCCACCATCGCCGCCGGCGCGGACTGGCTGGCCGCCTGGACCGCCGCGAGCGCGCTGTACACCGTCGTTGGCGCGGGCCTGTGGCGCCGGACACCGTGGGCCCGAAGTTTGGGACTTGGCGTGGTGCTGTGGGGACTGCTCGCCTGGGTGCAGTCCATGTTCGCTGGCTTGGGCTTTCAGCCGCTCTTGCTGGGGATCGTGGGCGGTCACGCGGCGGTCGCGGCCTTGTTGGCCATCGCACCGTGCGAGCTGCAGCCTCGGCACCGCTGGTCGCTCTTGCTGGCCGGGGCCGCACTTCCGGGGGCGTTGATGTACGGCTTCGCGCCGCTCGCAGATCCCCAAACCCGGGTGATGCTCGTGGGCGGTGCCGCGCTCTTGTTCGCCATGGCCGTCGGCTTGTCTCGCGGCCGGACGTGGGGACTGCTCGCCGCCTTGCCCGCGGTGCCCATGTTGTGCACCGGGGCGTTCGTGGCTCCGGCAGTGGTCCCGATCTCGCTCATGCATCCCTTGCTCGCCGCCGACGTGATGCCCCACGGCGTGTTGCTGTTGAGGTTCCTCGGCGTGAGCGCGGCGGTGCTCGCATGCGCGAGTGTGCTCCCGTTCGCGGGCCCCGTTGTTCGGTTCCTGCGCCGCAGCCCGGCGACGTGAGGCCTTCGTCTGCCGGCTGCTACTGGCAGCTCAGGTCGATCTCGGCGTAGGTCGAGTTCTCGTAGATGAGCGCGCCGAGATACGACAGCGGTCCGCCCTCCACGTGAAAGTCGACGACGCCCTCCAGCGCTCCGACGTTGCCGCTGACGAACTCGACGCCCCAGTCGTCGACCACGAGTTCCTGACCGAGGTCCGCCCGGGATGCATCTGCGCCGAGAAGCTCGAACTCCATCGGGGCCGCGCCGAGCAGCGCCGCGGCGGACATCCGGGTGGTTTGCACGTCGTACCGCACCGTCGTCTGGTCCTGCGGGTCGCTGACCGTGATCTCGGATTCGAACAGGAGCGTTCCCAGCTGGTCTTGCGCCTGGTCCCACGCGTTCAGGGACAAAGAAATCGGACTCTGGGGGTCCGCTCCGAATCCGAGCAGCTCGACGTACGGGCCCGGGGCGTCGAAGTGGAGCTGGGCCTCGGTGGAGAGCGGGTCGCTGGGATCGAAGTCGACCGAGACGCGGGCTCCGCTGAGGTACGTCGTGACCTCGAACAGGTTCTCTTGCACCGGGTCGCCAGCGCGGCCGAAGCTGTAGTCGCTGGCCAGATAGAAACGCGTCGTCATCTCGGCACCGGCCGCGTCCGAGGTGTACAGACCGTCGCCTTCGAAACGCCACCCGTCTGGCGTCGCGTCGGATCGGTTGTCGACGATCGCATCGACGATGCCCGAGACGATCGAGGAGCACAGCGTGACCGACAGGCCGCCGCACGCGATCATCTCGTGAATGCTGAGGTCGAAGTCGGAGACGATCTGCGTTGCATCGTCGACGTCGTGGTCCTCGCGACACTCGCGAAGCTGTTCCTGTGGGGTCTCGTCGTCCCCCTCGGCCCCTTCGGAATCCTCGGCGCTGTCGGCCTCGTCGATCCCGTCGTCATCGTTGGAGGCGGGGGTGATGAGGCAGCCAGGCGCGAGGAGGGCAGTCAGAATCAAGGGCAAGGTAGGCTTCATGCCGGTGGGTGCCCGGATGCCCGCCTGATTCGTGAACGCCGTCGACGATTCTCAGCGTACGGGCGGAAACCAGACGATGAAGCCCTGCTCCAACAGGTCCTGCGTGGCCTCGTTCGAGGACAGGACGCCGTTTTTCGCGGATTCGAGCGCGGTCTGGACCTCCGCGGTCTCCTCCAGCACCCGGGGTTCCCCGGCCCAGCGGATGGCGACCACGGCCGCAACGCCGGTGACGCTCCCCTCGGCGTCTTCGCCGAGGACCGCGTCAAGTGTGTCCCGAGAGATCGCATCGCGCCGCAACGTGGTGTTCACCCGGATGCGCCCAGGCGCGTCGGGGTGCTCCGGGAGCGCGCCAAACCGCTCGGCCTCGAGGTCGGCACCGGGGGCCTGGCGGAGCCACGCTTCAAAGGACGCAGCTTCACAGCGCGGGGAAGCCTCCCGCTCCAGGTGGTCGGCGAATCGCAGCGCGAGCGAGCGCGGTTGCGGCGGCTGATCGGCTTCGGCAAAGCCCCGCGCAAGTTCGCCGACATCCGCTCCCTCGAGCGCACGAGGGAGCGCGGTCCTCAGGCCGGCAGCCAAAGAGGTCCGCGCACCTTCGGTGGTGGGGAGCCAGCCCCAACCACCAGCGACCGTTCGATCGGCAACACCCGGGTCGAGGGCGCGTAGCCGTTTGGGGAGTTCCCGCAGCGTGTCGTCCACGGGGTGTCCGCCCGCGAGTGCGTCGATGCAGGGCATCAGGGCATCTTCGGCCTCGTCGCTGTCGAGGGCCTCGATGTGCAGGAGCACGCGATAGGCCAGATCGGAGGCGGTGCGTCGCTCCCGGGCTGCGATGCGTTCGGCGAGGGGGGCGAGGTCGTAGGGCTGAGTCAGCAGCGCGGACGCGAGCCCGCGGACATGCTCGAGATGGTCGGCGCAGCTCTCGAACCGATCGACGCCAACGTCGGCGAAGCGCTCGACCCAGGCACCAAAACTCCAAGCCGTCAGCCGGTTCCAATGGGCGCGCAGGTAGCCGATGGCGTCGCTGCTGGCATCGAGGCCAGGGCGGGGTGTGGAGACGATACGACCCGAGGAGAGCTCCCGCTCGCACGCATCGAGCTCGGTTGCCAGGTGCTCCAAGCCGTGGGCGGCGGCGGCCTCGGCGTGCGCGGGGGAGGCATCGACCTGCCACGCCGGCACGAGCGAGCGCTCGCAGCGTTCGCAGTGGTTGCGATCGGGACGCCTGCCGACGTGGTCGGGGCAGGCATGTCGACCGATCTCGTCGAAGCCATACCAGTGCACGACCGGGAGCAGCTCCGAGAGCCGGGCCGAGAGGTAGGCCTCGAATCGGGTGAGCTCGGGCCGCCACGCGAAGCGGGCCAATCGATGCAACAGCTCGTGGGGGCGCCACTTGGCCCGGTGACTGGGGTGGAACACGGGCAGCGCTCCCTCGAGAAACGCCGAGAAGTATTTAGGCACGTGCAAGACGCCGTCGCGCCAGTCCTCGGGGACGAAGGCGTCGTCGTCCATGCCCACGTCGATCTCCGGCCTGGCGCCTTCGGGAAGCAGCGGGGAGAGGCGGTGCTCGTGGTGCACGAAGCAGCGGCCCTCGTTGGCCGCGGCGACCGCGATGCGTGCCGACACGGCGTTGGCCTCGAGCTCGACCGCCGGCGCCCCGAGGAACGACGCGACCTCGCCCAGCGGCGTCGCGTCCTGAGCGAGGACGGCGCGGGCCAGGGTGGGGGCATCGGGAAAGGATCCGACGAGCGCGGGGAGCTGCACGAGGGGGAGGGTAGTGGCCCCGGTGCTCGCTTGCTACAACCCGCCCAGATGCCCACCGCAACCGCCGGCGCGCTGCAGTTGAACTACGACCTCCGCGGGGAGGGCACGCCGCTGCTGATGGTGATGGGGCTTGGGGCGCAGAAGGTGCTGTGGCCCGAGGGGCTGTGCGACATGCTTGCGGACCGCGGATTCGCGGTGGCCCGCTTCGACAACCGCGACGTCGGCGCGTCGACCCGGCTGGACCACCTGGGCGTGCCCTCGTTGCGCAAGGCCATGTTGCGATGGACGGCAGGGCTCGAGGTCCGGGCCCCGTACCAGCTGTCAGACCTCGCCGACGATGCGGTCGCGGTGCTGGACGCGCTCGGCTGGTCGCAGGCCCATGTGATGGGCGCGTCGATGGGCGGCATGGTCGCGCAACGGATGGCGATCGCACACCCACAGCGGGTGCTGTCGCTGACGTCGATCATGTCTCACCCCGGCGACCGGCTCTCGAAGATCCCGCATCCCAAAGCGTTGCAAGCGATGCTCGGTCCGCGACCTCGGACGGCGGAGCAGGCGGGGGAGTCCTGGGTCCGACTGTTTCGGGAGATCGGAAGCCGTCCCCCGCATTTTTCCTTCGAGCCCGAGGTTCACGACGCCATGGGTCGACTTCACTTCGAGCGCGGGCCCTCGCCGCAGGGGTTTGTGCGGCAGACGCTGGCCGTCTTGGCGAGCGAGGACCGGCGCGAAGCCCTGGGCCGACTCGAACTCCCGAGCTTGGTCGTGCACGGCACCGCGGATCGTTTGGTGCGTTACCGGGGCGGACTGCAGACCGCGCGTGCCCTTCGCTGCGGCGAGCTCCTGTCCATCGAGGGCATGGGGCACGACCTGCCGCCGCAGATGTGGCCGACGTTGTGCGACGCGTTCGAGCACACGGTCGCTCGAGGGTGACCGACGGACGGAGGGCGAAGTCATCGATCTGGAAGACCTCTCGGGGGCTCACCCCGTTGCGCCGGACGACCCCGACGCTCCGGTCCCGCTGCCCGATCCTCCCGAGCCAGAGGTGGAGCTGGTCGTTCCAGAGCTCGACCCCGCCGTGCCGCTCGACGAGCCCGTGGGCTCCCCAGTGGTGTCGCCCCCGGTGGACGATTGATCCCCCGTTGTGTCGGTGTCTCCTTCCGTGCCTGAACTCGTACCGCTCAGAGTGAGCTCGGGGTTCAGAGTGTCGTCGATGGTCTTGTTGTGAACGAGCACCCCGGCGGCGACGTAGTTGTGGTGCTCCGACTCGACGCTCAAGTCGAACACCTCGAACACGCCGCAGTGGACGATCTTGTCGTGCACACTGATCTCGTGCGGCGACCCATCCGGTGGCACCCGCAGCAGGCGTCTGCGTCGACCCTCGATCCACTCCGAGGCCGGGGCGTAGACCCCTTCTTCGGGATCGTAGAGCGGATGGGTCGGTGTGCAACGCAGGCTATCCCCGCCACCAAGTCCCGCGGCGATGCACTCCCGTTTTGCCGACCGGATCTCCGTGATCGAGGTCTTCACAAGCCTGTGGGTCGACAGGTCGAGCGCGTACACGAGATCCCCAACGCGCAGAGATTCGATCGGCACCAGACCCGAGGGCACGCGGATCATCGTTCCTTCCGCGATACAGCTGTCCTCCCAGATGCAGGCCGAGCTCATTCCGACGACGGCGACGAGTATTCCTTGGTTGAGTCTGTTCATGTCCGGACTGTTCCCGCGAGCGGCTGAGTCTAAGGGGGTAGTGCGGATGAGCGCGTCATCGATCACGCCCGGACGCGGCCTGTTAAGCCGCGCGCTCGGCGGGGTCCTGTTGGTAGAAGCCCCGAAGAACCTCGTACAGATCGGCGTGCTTGCGCCGCATCGTCTTGCCCTGCTCGAAGAACTGCTCGGTCGCGACGGCGAAGAACTCAGCCGGGTTCGTTCCCGCGTACGCGTCGAGGAACGTCTTGCGCTTCCGGTCCAGCCCTTCGTGCAAGAGCTCCCATTCACGCTGAAAGACCGTGATCCACCGGTCGTAGACATCGCGGTCGTGGATGCAGGGCACGCCGTCGGCGCCGCCGGAGAGCATGTCGAGCTTGTGGGCGAACTCGTGAAACACCACGTTGTGGCCGTCGTTCGCGTCCCTGCCTCCTCGCAAGACAGCGTCCCAGACGAGGATCAACGGTCCGTTCTTGAACGCCTGGCCGAGCACCGGCATGCCTTGGTCTGCCATGTCCGTGGACACCTCGAACATTCCTGGCTGCCGTGGGGGCGTCCGGACGGCCGAGGGATAGACGAGAATCGACTCCACGCTCCGATACAGGTCGTGCGGGAGCTCGAGAACCAAGAGACAGGCCTGCCCGGCGATGGTCACCCGAACCTCGTCGTTCATTTCGAGTCCGCCCAAGCCCTCCCAGTTCTTTTCGGCCACAAACACCTGCACGAGCTGCTTGAGGTTCGCCTGCTCTTCGGCACTCAACGAGCGCCACACGGCCATGTTGTTCTGCAGGACCTCCGTCCACCCCTCATCGAAGGGGTTGGCGAGAATCTTGTCGCGGCGACGCTGTCGGAGCCAGTCGAAGAGCACGAGTCACTGTACCTTCGCACGGGCCTCGCTCGACCCATTACTCGCTTCCCTGACTCCGCGGCGGGGCGGGCTTTCCCGGGACCCGTGCGTTTCTCAACGGTCGCGCGAATCCGTCGATGCCCGGGTGCTCGATGGGTTTGGGCCCCCCGTCGGTGCCTCGAAGCTCGATGCGTTCTCCCTCGTACATCACGTCGGGCCCGTCATAGAAGAACAGCAGCGGCATTCTCATCCGCATCGCGACGACGGGAAGGTCGTTGTCCGCAAGCCGAACTTGATCGACGTGCTCGATGACGCAGGCATCGCCGAGCCCGTCGACAACATCTCCGGACACCACCGTGACGTCGTTGACAGCACCTCGCTGGGTGATGGTGAGCTCGAGGGTCGCGTCGGTCTGAAGCTCTCCGCCCCGGGCCGCAGCCTCGCGGTAGCAGTCACGGAGCCCCTCGCGCGATGCCCGAAGGATCGACCGCGCGACCGTGCGCATCGCTCGACGTTGCGGCTCCGGCACACCCTGCAGCGCGATCGACTCGAGCGTTCCGGTCCGTCGAACCATCGGCCGAGGACCCGAGAGGACCGCCATCCCGGGGGTGGTCATGAACGTGTAGCCATCGGCTTGGGAGAACCAACCCTCCAGGTTCTCCCGGACCCTGGGGTCGTCGGGGTCGTAGAACCACTCTCGACGGACGCGAACCTCTCGCGTGACCGCCTCGCCGAGTTCTTCCCCCGCGTGGGTGTCGAGCTCGTTGTCGAGCACCGCAGACCGATGGGCCGTGGCTTCCTCAATCGCTGTCGCCTGGGACGATGCGACCTCCTGGTCCAGCCCTTCGAGCGCCTCGGCGAAGGTCTCGGCCTCGTAGAGCAGCTCGTAGATGTCTTCGCGCTCTTTGGCGGCATCCTCGCCAAACAGCTCGGCGTGGCGTTCTCCGTAGGACAGCAACATCCCGGCGGCATCACGAGCGTACGCACTGTCCCGTCCCGCACCTGCGGCGAGTAGCTGGACATGGGCCATGCGCATCACCAAGGCGTGCCGGAGCGCGTCGGTGTCGGTTTTGCGGGGGAGCGAAAGGATCGAGTGCCGCATCAGGCGGACGGCATCCGCGTAGTACCCCGCCTCGACCATGGACTCGGCGGTCTCGTACATCCGGGCCGCGCTCACGCGAGACGAACGCACACCGTCATCGCCAGCGGAGGGAGCCGTACCGGTGGTCCCGTGTGCACACCCCAGTACCCACGTGACCCCGATGACCGCTATCAACCGCTTCACATCAAGGCCAACGCCGGGAGCCGCGCCGGCTTTCACCCGACCGGGACGAATTCGTCGCAGGCGGATCCGATGGTCTCCACGGCCGAGTCGAAGAACGGGGCGTAGCTGTCGGCGCACACCGAGCCCACGATCCCATGGCTTCCCCACATCTGTGTGAACTCCCGAATCCGCGGGGCCGGCTCGGCGCCCTCGAACGTCACAGGGTCGAGCGGAGCGCAGATGCCGTCCGGTGCGTCCCCGTCGCCGATGAGTGCCATCGAGATGATGGCGTCACCGTTGCCGTGCTTCGCTGCGACGAGTGCTTCGACCCACGCGAGCGGGGATCCGGCCGAGTCGCCTTCGAGGTCATTCGCGTTGGGACCGTTGTCGTCCTCGTCGGTGATGATGACGACCACGAGCACGGCGTTGTCGCGCAGGAAGCCCTCGTTGCACGCGGCGACGTCTCCCGACCCGGTCAGGCCCTGAATCATCGCCTCCATGGGTTTCTCGCCGAGTGATGAGTTGGTCCCCACCCGGGCCGCGCACTCGAAGGCGCCGGACAGATCGGGCTCGCCCGAGGCGATGAATCGCCGGCCGGAGGCGAAGTCACAGGTCTCGTTGGAGGCGTCGCGTCCCCGGGGGTGGGTGATGCCTGCGCCGAGAATATCCTCGCACTCCATCGGCTCGGTCTGCCCGCACACGTAGTCCCCGATGTCGGAGCACAGGCCTCGCAGTGCACACGGGTAGCCACAGTCGCACGATCCGTCGGCGCTCTGGGCTTCGCACGCGGCGGACTCGGTGCACGCGTCCTCGCAGCCCCCATACACCCACGGATCCGAGTCGGTCACCATGATGTGGTACGTGCCGGCCCCAACCGGGAGGCGTTCTTCGATCGACGACACGAAGGCCGGGACCGAGTCGATGAGCTGTTGTTGCTCGTCCGCCATGGACCCGCTGTTGTCGATCACGAACAGGAAGTCCACGGCGTCGCAGCCCACGTCCCCGTCGGGGTCGATGCCAGAGCCCGGAGACTCGGTTGGGTCCGCAACCGTGCTGTCCCCGCTGGATTCTTCATCGGTGGGGTCGGTCGCACCGGTCGTGTCCGTGGCCGACGAGACCGGCCCGGGGTCGACCGCGGTGTCGAACGCCCCATCGTCCCGGCTGGAGTCCGAGCACGCGGGCAGGAGTGCTGCGGCGAGCACGAGGCGGGTCAGCGTGTAGCGGGCGCAAGTCATCGTGTGCTTCCGTGCAGGGGGTGCACTCCCGCCTGCGGAAGGTTCCCGCGAAGCTCCAGCAAGGGGGCTGGCCGCGGTTTCGCGGATTCACAAGGGCTTCAGGGCGACCACAGCGCATCGCGCAGGCCCGAGGCTCGCTCCACGCGACGCTCCACCGATTGCTGGAGGACCTCGGGCGTCCCGTAGAGCCGGACGGCTTTCTTCGCTCTCGTCACGCCGGTGTAGATCAGCTCTCGAGTCAGAATCGGCGAGAGCGCCGGGGGCAGCAGTAGGCCCACGCGGTCGAACTCCGATCCCTGCGATTTGTGCACGGTCATCGCGAACACGGTCTCGTGTGGCGGCAGGCGGGACGGCAACAAGGGCGTGCGCAACGTGCCGTCCGCCGCGCGAAAGTACGCCCGAAGGCGGCGACCGTCGCGCTCGATCACGCCAACGTCGCCGTTGTACAGGCCGAGCTGATAGTCGTTGGCCGAGATCATGATGGGGCGGCCGTGATAGTTCGGCCCGGCGTCTGCTCGCTGGATCTTCCCCGCGCGCAGCAGGATGTCCTCAATGAGTAGGTTGAGTCGTTCGGTTCCGAAGGCCCCGCGTCGGTGGGCCGACAGCAGCCGATAGCTCCCCAAGGCGTCGAGCCTCGCCTGGGGGTCGGACGCCGAGAGGTAGTCGCTGAACTCTTCGAGGATGGCCGGTCGAAGAATCGCCTCGAGCTCGGTGTCGTCGCGGAGCTGCACCATCGAGACCGCGTCGTCCCCGTGCTGCAGTTGCGCCAAGGCTTCGGGGCTCCGGCCCGAGCGCAGAGCCTGCGAGAACTTGCCGATGCCGTCGTCCGCCTTGAACCGGAAGCTGTGGGTGAGCTCCACGATGCAGTCCCAGGGTCCGGTCGTCGTGCGGCCGTCGGTTGGCAGCGAGTTGGCGTTCTCCCCCAGAACCTCCCGGAGCACCGCGCCGAACGGAGCCGAGTAGGCGTGGGAACCCTCGGTGTTGCAAATGTCGCCGAGAATGGCGCCAGCCTCGACCGAGGCGAGCTGATCTTTGTCGCCGAGCAGGATCAGCCGGGCCTCGGGGGCGACGGCCTCCACCAGTTTCGCCATCAGCGCGAGGTCGACCATCGAGGCTTCGTCGACGAGCACGACGTCGGCCGGGAGTGGGTCCTCGCGGCCATGACGAAACCGCGTTGGGGTGTGGGGCAGATAGCCCAGCGCGCGATGCAAGGTTCGAGCTTCCACCGGCAGGGCAGCCTTGACCTCGTCGGTGCAGGCGAGGTCCTTCAGGCTGCGGGTCACCGACTCAGACAGTCGGGCCGCGGCCTTCCCGGTGGGCGCGAGCATCATGATGCGCGGTGTCGCCTCGCCGCGGGACAGCGCCTGCTCGATCAGCAGCGCCAGCACGCGAACGACCGTGGTCGTCTTTCCCGTGCCGGGTCCGCCGGAGATGACGGTGAGGCGGCGGGCGGCGGCCATGACCGCGGCGAGCATCTGCCGCGGGTCTGAAACCTTCCCCTTGCCGCCCGCGAACAGCCGCCGGACATCTGCGCCGAGTTGTTCGGTGTCGATCGGGAGCTGGGTCATGGCCCGGCTCCGCAGCGACGTGCAGAGCGTGTGTTGATAGCGCCAGTAGCGGGTGAGGTACAGCCGCGCTTCGCCGTCGAACACCAGCGGCGTCGTATCGGATCCGCCGCTTCCATCACTGCACAAGGTGGTCTGGCCAAGCTCCATCACCCACTCGAACAGCCGTGGCAGGCGGACGTCGTCGATGCTCTCCCCGGCCTCGTCCACGAGCGGACGGGCGTCGAGCTCGCGGAGGTCGGCGCAGATGTGCCCATGAGCGATCGCGCGGCTGGCAAAGGCAGCCCCAAGCAGCACCGGTTCGGATTGACCCGGCTGCAGGCGCTCCAAGGTGCGGGCGAGCTGCACGTCGAGCGGCGAGAGGACGCCCGCGCTCTGCAGGCGCGACAGGACGTCGGTCATGAGAAACCTCCTGGGCCGAGCAGCGCATCCAAGGCCTCGATGCGGGCCCGAGGCGGCTTCTCGGCGAAGATGCCTCGGCTCGCACCCCGCTGTGGATCCATGCCCCGCAGGAAGAGGTAGCGAGCTCCGCCAAAGTGCTTGTCGTAGTCGAAGCCCGGTTGCCGGCGGGCCAGGTGGCGGCACAGCGCTGCCGTGTACAGGTGGTATTGCAGGATGTAGTGCTCGTGGCTCATGGCTGCCGCGAGCCGCGGCGGGACGTAGTCGTCGGGGTGGGGCCCCAGGTCGTTGGTCTTGTAGTCGGCGACGTACCAACGGTCCTCAACCCGGTACACAAGGTCGATGAAGCCCCGCAGATAGCCCCGGACGGGCACAAAAGACAGGGTGGCGAGTCGTCCCAAGTAGTCGTCGGGAAGACCGGTCGGATCGGCCGCGAACGCCCGCCTCAGCGAGCCGGGGTCGAGAGCTTTGGAGGCGAGTTCTCCATCGGTCAATGCCGCCGAGATCGGCAGCACGAACCCGAGCTCTGCCAACATGTCGGTCGGGGGCAGGTCGCACAAACGATGGCCCGTGTCATCCAGAGGGCACGTGAGGACGTCCCGTAGGGCGGAGACGGCCAACTCGCGACGCCCAGGACCCTCGATCCCGTGTTTCCGCAGTCCGGCGATCACGTGATGCCCGAGCGTGTCGTCATCGGCCGAGAACGGCGCATGCTCGAGCACCTCGTGAAAGAAGTTTCCGACGTGGGCGCCGCGAGGAAATGGGGCGAGGCGAACGCGCGCATCGTCTGGCGGGGCTGCGTCTCGTTCGCTTGGGTGATGTTCGGCGGTTTGGTCGACGTCCCGACCGCTGGTGAGATCGGCGGCGCCGTGGCTGGCGGTGATGCCGGTGAAGCTGGTCGTCCGGTACAGCCGGTCAATGGACGAGCGGGGCGTGCGG
>CAJXVA010000033.1 GCA_913061055.1 uncultured Pseudomonadota bacterium | reverse complement strand
GAGATGTAGAGAGGTCTCGTGGGCTCGGAGATGTGTATAAGAGACAGGGCCAGCTGAACATCGCCTCAAAGGGGATCTGGGACCCTTGGTGGCTGTAGCACTCCAGTCCAAGGTATCGAGGCAGGGGACCGGGCCGCTGTGCGCGGACCACGACGACGTACGGGCCGCTGTCGTCGCATGCATCACGCTGTTCGGCGTAGATGAACTGGTCGCCCGCGGCAGCATGCTCGAGGACGCAGTCCACTGCCGCCGGGTTGATGGGTTCGCCATCGCACGCGCTTTCGATCACCGGGCAAGGCACTGTGAAATCGTACTCATCGTCACAGCTGGAGAACGCTGCAAGCAGCAGCTGCACGTCACAATCAGCCTCCAGGTCTTCGGTCACAGCCGGACATCCGCATCCCTGCAGCTCGTCCTGCGGCTCGCCGGACTCGGACTCGGACCCGTCCGTCGATTCGGTGACTGGTGCGACAACGTGTTCCTCCCCAGGCTCCGCGCAGGAGGCCGAGGAGCCGAGCAGCGCCAGGCTCGGCCACAATGAGCATCTGCAGAGCCAACGGAGGTTCGGACGACGCACGGGGCGGTAGTACGAAACGGCGCCGCAAAGGTTCCCCCCGCGCGGCTCGGCTGGACTACTGCTGCGCGATGGCTTCCGCCGCAGCTTCCGGATCGAGCGATGCGATCAGGTCGTGGGCCGAAGCCTGCGTGATCGTGGCCATCACCATGTCTCCGCGCTGGGCGGTGCCGTCGGTGAGCACAACCTTGCCGTCGATCTCGGGCGCTTGGCCTTCGTGACGACCGTCGAGCAGAAGGTCGCTCTCGCTGCTGGGGCCGTCGACCAAGACGCGGATGGGCTGACCGACGAGAGCTGCGTGTCGCTCGGCCCGAATCGCTTCTTGGATCTGCATCAGCTCCGCGGCGCGTTCGGCAGCGATCGCTTCCTCTACGCGGCCAGGTTTCATCGCCGAGACCGTGCCGTCCTCCCGGGACCACGGGAACACACCGAGGTGGTCGATGAAGCCCTGGCTGACGAAATCCTTGAGGCGTGCGTAGGCCTCGGGGGTCTCACCTGGATGGCCGACCAACATGGTGGTCCGCAGCCACAGACGCTGGCCCTCGGAGGTCTTTGCATCCCGCAACTTCTGGGCGAGCTCGAGCACCGCACGCTCTCCATAGCCGCGGCGCATCACCTTGAGCACGTCGCTGTCGACGTGCTGCATCGGCACATCGAGATAGGTCGCAACCTTGGGCTGCATCGCGATGCGCTCGATCAGGCCGTCGGTGACCGCCGAAGGATAGGCGTAGTGCAGCCGGATCCACTCGAGGCCCTCGACCTCGACGAGCGCATCCAGCAGCATCTCGAGGTTGGTCGGTGTTTCGAGGTCGCTGCCGTAGCGGGTGAGGTCTTGGGCGACCAGACAGATCTCTTTGGTTCCCGCACCCACGAGCGCGTGGACCTCTTGGACGACCGAGAACACGTCGCGGCTACGCTGCGCGCCGCGAAGCTTGGGGATGATGCAGAAGCCGCACGGGCGATCGCAGCCCTCGGCGATCTTGACGTAGGCCGTGTGCCGAACGCCGGTGAGCTCGCGCGGTGTCTCGTGGTCGTAGAGGTAGGCGCGCTTGGAAAGCTCGCTGACGCCGAGCCGCTTGCCGCCGCCGCCGAGAACCTTGGCCAACCCCAGCATGTCGGCCGAGCCCAGGAAGTGATCGACCTCGGGCATCTCGGCCGCGAGCTCGGTGGGGTAGCGCTGGGTGAGACAGCCCGCGACGACGAGCTTCTTCTTCGTGCCTTCTTTGGCCTGGGCGAGTTCGAGGATCGTCTCGATCGATTCCTCTTTGGCCGCCTCGATGAATCCGCAGGTGTTCACGACGAGCGTGTCGGCTTCGTCGGCGGAGTCCACCACCTCGTGCCCGCCTTGCCGGACCACGCCGAGCATGACCTCGGTGTCGACCTGGTTCTTCGGGCAGCCCAGGGAGACGAAGTAGACCTTGCGCGCATCCATTGAAGATCGCCGTTTGGCACGATCTGCCGCAGATCGCCATGGCGCATCGCGCGCAATGCCCGGAACAGCGGTTTCTCGCCGTTCATGTGAGATCTGATCCTCAATGAAGGGCGCACATTGTCCGCCTACCCAGCTTGACCGGGCTCGCCGCGACCGCTACCTTCGCGCACCCTTTCGCCAGGCCAGATAAGATCAGATGTCCGTTCGACTCCGACTTGCCCGTGGTGGCGCCAAGAAGCGCCCCTTCTACCGTATTGTTGCCGCTGACACTCGCTCCCCGCGAGACGGCCGCTTCCTTGAGAAGCTCGGCACGTACAACCCCAACACCGATCCCTCCACCGTCGAGCTGAACATGCCTCGCGTGGAGTACTGGATGGGTAACGGCGCTCAGCCAAGTGAGACCGTCGCTCGGCTGATCAAGAACCTCGGTTCGGCCGAAGACAAGAAAGAATAGCGCGCTAACAGCGCAACCCCTGCCGACTAGGCGAAGGGTACTGGAACGGGCGTTTGGCAGAATTGTTGTTTTGCCGGCGCCCGTTTCGTGTGGGATGATCCGTATCTACGCGGCAAACCCCTTCCCCGCTCTGCTACGTCCCTGAGGACGTACCGCTACGCTGCCGCTGGAGCTCCTCATGTCTTCCACCATTTCGCTGAAAGAACTCATCGAGTTCATCGCGCGGTCTCTCGTCGATAAGCCCGACGACGTCCATGTTGATGAAATCTCTGGTGAACAAACCGTAGTCCTCGAACTGCGCGTCGCCAAAGAAGACCTTGGCAAGGTGATCGGCAAACAGGGCCGCACCGTCAAGGCGATGCGCGCGATCTTGAGCGCCGCTGCATCCAAGCTTCGCAAGCGCGCTGACCTCGAGATCATCGAGTAATGCATTCCGCGCCCCCCGACGTCGCCCCGCCTCGGCGGTCGACGAGCGGAGGGTGTGTGCGAGTCGACCATGACGAGCCGGACCACTGGCCCCGCCGGGACCAGCCAAACAACTGAAGCCGAAACATCTGGGCGCCTGTCTGTCGGGTTCGTGTTGGGAGCACATGGTGTTCGCGGCACGACGCGTTTGCAGTTGTTCGACGGTGGGTCGCACGCGCTCAAACAGGGCGTCGAGCTGGTGCTCGTCCATCGCAAGACCAAGGCGATCGTCACTCGCAAGGTCTTGAACAAGGTCTCGATGATCCCCGGAAAGCCCATCGCCCGGGCCGACCTCGAGGGGGTCGATTCACGCGAGGCCGTCGAGGCGATTCGCGGACTCACCATCGAGGTCGAACGGGATGTCCTTCCCGACCTCGAAGACGACGAGTTCTACCTTGTCGATGCGATTGGTCTGCCCGTTGAGCGGGTGCTCGAGGACGGGACCGTGCAGGCGTTGGGCAAGGTCGTCGCTGTCACCACCAACGGTGCGCAGGACCTGTTCGAGATCGAGTTCTTCGGCACAAGCGGTCGCGCGCAGCGGTGGCTCATCCCGGTGATCCCCGGGTTCGTCAAAGATGTCGACGACAAGCGTGTGCTCGTCGATCCGCCCCTGGGCCTGCTTCCAGAAGCTCTCGAGCCCGGTTCCTGAGATGGACGCCGAGGCTGCGATGACCGCTCAGTGCTTCGAAGTCTTCACGCTGTTCCCTGAAGCGGTCGAGGCATTTGCCAAGACGGGCTTGCTTGGAAAGGCCGTGGAGCGCGGCCTCGTGGAAGTTCGCACGACCAACTTTCGCGACTTCACGACCGACAAGCATCGGACCGTGGACGACGCGCCGTTTGGCGGCGGTGCCGGCATGGTGATCAAGCCCGAGCCGGTCGTCGACGCACTCGAGCACGTCCACAACGAGCGCGGCCCGATGCTTCGCGTGCTGCTCACGCCTTCGGCCCCGCTGTTCGATCAGCGCACGGCGGAAGCGTTCGCGAAGCACGATCGCATCGCGCTGCTCTGCGGCCGTTACGAAGGTATCGACGACCGGGTTCGGGAGAACTTCGTCGACGTCTGTGTTTCGCTTGGAGACTTCGTGCTCAATGGGGGCGAGGTCGCGGCGCTTGCGATCATCGAGGCGGTGTCGCGCCTGCGCGAAGGCGTTTTGGGTAACCCGGAGTCCGCCCGGACCGAGTCCTTTGCGACCGGAGATGCCGGCTCGTACCTCGAGCATCCCCAGTACACGCGACCAAAGTCGTTCCGCGGCCACGAAGTCCCGGGCGTCTTGCTCGGGGGCAACCACGAGGCGATCGCTGCGTGGCGGCTGGAGCAAGCACGCGCGCGAACGTTCGAGCTGCGTCCCGAACTCCGCCACGTGGAACCACTCCCGGAGTCGTGCGAGCTGCATGTCGCCGTCCCCGCGTCGGCCGTGCCTTCGGCCGAGTATGTCGATGTCTTGCGCGGCCACGGCGTGAAGGCCTTGGTGGTGCTCGGTGGCGATCCGGCGGCCGTCCTTCCCTGGGTCGAGGCCACGCAAGGTCGGGTCTCGGTGGCGGGCTTCGCCAGCCTCAAGCAGCTCCGACGCCGGTTGCGGCAGCGCCACGGGCGCAATCCCGCGACTGTGGCGATCGCGCGTCCGGAAGATCTGCTCTCAGATGAGCCGGGGGATCCGCGCAGAGATCCCCGGTCCTCCGCCGATCCCTCGTGGGTGCTCGACATCCTGCGTTCCACCGATACACAGCCGCCTGCGAGCCTGATCGTGGTCGCCGGGCTCGACCCTTGGGGCGTGGATGCGACGGCCGTTTACGCGCCTTCGGAGCCCCCGCCTGAGGGGGATCCGTCGGCGAGCGGAAAAGGTGCGCAAACCCAAGATCAAATCCTTGCAACCGGCCCAGGGATCGAGGACTCTTCGCGCCCGCCCGCGCTGACGATCCTAGATCGTGGCCTTGCAGGACTCCTCCTCCGATAGACACGCGACAGACTAGCGACGGATAGGCGACGCCATGAGCAACAGCATTCCAGCCATCGAGGCCATCGAGCAAGCAGAGAAGCGACACGAGCTTCCCATGTTCCGCGCCGGTGACACCATCCGCGTTCACGCCCTCATCTCCGAGGGAAACAAAGAGCGCATCCAGGTCTTCGAAGGCGTTTGCATCCATCGCAAGCGCGGTGGCGGCCGCGGGTCCTTCACGGTCCGCAAGGTCTCCAGCTCGCACGGCGTCGGCGTCGAGCGCGTCTGGCCCGACAACTCCCCTCGCGTCACCAAGGTCGAGCTCGTCACCCGCGGCAAAGTCCGCCGCGCCAAGCTCTACTACCTCCGCGAGCTTCGCGGAAACGCAGCCCGCATCACGTCCAAGCTGGGCAACTACGGCACCATCCTCGCCCGCCAGGCCGAGAAGCAAGAGCAGGCCAAGACCGCTCAAGCCCAGTCTTCGGTCGAGGCAGCCGCCGACGCCAAAGCAGCAGCCGCCAAGGCTGAGGCTGCAAAAGCCGCCAAGGCTGCGCAAGACTAGACACCTTTCTGTCCGTTCGGAGGACGAAGCCGATTCGCAGCCTGGCTGTGGGTCGGCTTTTTGACGTCTGGTTCCCAGCAAGCGGTAGGGGGGGTGTCCCCAGACCGCGGATTCGCGGGCGAGATCCGTGCATCGGTGTCAGCCTGGGCGCTGATGGAACCCGCCGGGTCGACTCGGGCGCTGGGCATGCGAGTCGAAGCGCGGGTCGCTGAGTACCTCTGCGAGCGCGGGCTGAGCATCCTCGATCGAAATGTCGAGCGGGCCGGGGGAGAGATCGACCTGATCGCGCTCGATCTCCGGCTGGAGGATCCCGAGTACGTGTTCGTCGAGGTCAGATCCCGAAGCCGCGCAGACCGAGGCTCACCGCTCGAGACGGTGGGTGTTGCGAAGCAGCGGCATGTGATTCGTGCCGCCACGGCGTGGCTCGTCGAGCGCGATCTCTGGGATGTGGTGGCTGTTCGGTTCGACGTCGTCGGCGTCACGATCGGGCCGGGCCGACTCCGCGTCCGCTGGATCCCCGGCGCCTACGAAGTCTGAACCCTTGCGGCTTCGCAGGAAGC
Source organism: uncultured Pseudomonadota bacterium (assembly GCA_913061055.1). Classification (GTDB taxonomy): domain Bacteria; phylum Myxococcota_A; class Polyangia; order Nannocystales; family Nannocystaceae; genus CAJXVA01. The sequence continues at coordinate 30,987 of CAJXVA010000033.1, read as the reverse complement.
GAGCGCCCAGGTAGAGCACACACGCAGCGGTGACCGAGTACAGGAAGCGGGAGAGAAGCGGGGCTTCGAGCGACTGGACCCAGACCCATGCGAAGGCACCTGCCACGGACACCGCGAAGCCGATCACCAGCGTGAACGCAACCTTGCCGTACACGGGACGCTCCTCCAGGGGCGAATAACGGTGGTGGTAGTCGCAGTCGTACCGGGTCGGGTTCGGTCCGGCGTACGTCCACGGCGAAGGGTTGGCAGCGACGTCCTTCAGCCCTCTATGCGCCCGCCAATCGATGACGGTCTCGGCGAGCATGCGCTCCCGAGGTGAAACGAAACGGGGCTCCGAGCGTGGCTCCGAAAGTGGACCCTCGCTCACACCTCGGTACGGGTGCGTTCGATCGGGCTCCATGTGGAGTTCGACACGGCGCAACCCGTCGTTGTTCCCGCCGTAGAGCTGACCCACGCCGAAACCAACCAACAAAAAACGCCTCGCGTCCCGAGGACGGAGGCGTTTCGTTGGGCGAGAGCTCTTACTTGCAGGAGTCGGGGACGACGTCCTGGTCGCAGCAGCCTTCTTGCTGACCGAGCGAGCACGCCATCTCGATGTCGTCCGCGGCAGTCTGGTTCAGGTCGTCCTTGCAGACGCAGAGCTTCTCGCAGCAGAACTCACCGAGCGTCTGGATTCGAGCGCAGGTGAAGCCAGACTGGCAAGCAGTGTCGTCCACGACCACCTGCTGGGTGATCCCGGCGCTTTGGCAGTCTGCGTCGCTGCTGCACTTCTTCGAGCACATCGAGCGCTCGAGGACGTACTGGTTGCGAAGTCGGCAGCTTCCGCTGGTGCCGTCTGCCGAAGCCACGCACTCGAAGCGGGTCTTCGACGTGTCGGCTTCGTTGCAGGTCGCGTCCCCGGCTGCGCCCACCGTGCAGTTGAACGCTGGCGGCTCTTCCTCGTCGGCGTAGACGCACAGAAGCTCGTCGCAGCTGAGCGCGGGGAAGGTGACGAGCTTGGACTCGGGAGGGTTGACGCGGCCGTGGTTGCACGGCGCACCGACATCCCCCTTGGGGCAGGCGGTCAGGGCGGGCGCGATGCAGAGCACGCCAAGGGTCACAGCAACACTGCGAAGCCACTGAAGCGGGAGACGACGGGACGTATCGTTCGTTTGCATGTTGGCTCTCGGGGGGCAGTCGGCAGTCAGACTGTCGACATGTCCGGCGCCTGGGGGGTGGCCCAAGCTAGAGACAGGGACGGGGGCGCGTCGGGACGACACCTCCGAACCCGCGCCATCGTACACTCCCCGGCCGTACGGTCAAGTGCATCAGAAGGGCAGTAGCACGGTGTTCCGATCTCCTTCCTGCGTTGCCCCGAACCGGGTGGGGCAGGTTGGGATGCGAGGCTTGCTGACCCACGCACAGTGAAAGAAGTGTAAAGAGGCTTCCGCTGCGAAGCGCACGGGTCACGGTTTTTCCCGTGTGTACCCGGCGCTCCTGCCGTCACCCCGCGGTGACCGAACTCGTCCCCAGGCCCGAACCGGCCCCGATCCCTGGGGGATGGGAACCCGCGTCGTCGGGCCCGCGTGACACGAGCGCTGTGGTTCGAGGAGTCAGCGATCCCACCGGTCGATCAAAACTGCGAAAAGCGCCGGCTAGCCCTCGCTTGGCGGTGGATGTGCGGTGTTGCGACGCAGCGCCGGCCACTGGTAATGTCCAGCCGCGTCGAACCGGGGGGGTTCCTACCCAGGTCCCCCCACGACACCGAACGAAGGCTCCTCGTGCCTTGTTCGAACGTCGGAGCCCGACCCGCTCCGGTCCCGATGTGGCCCTAGGCCAGCTCCACACTCGAACCGAAATCCTCATGTCCAAGAAGACCTCGCGCAGGCACACGGCGTCCCTCTTGTCCTCTCGCCTCAGCATCATGCTGGGCCTTGCTCTCGCCTTCTCGGCGACGAGCGCGAGCGCGTCCTTCGATGGACCGCCGCCGCCGCCGGATCCTGGTGGTCCCGCGGATGGTGGTGCGCCGCCGGCTCCCGATGCCGGTGCTCCGCCTCCGCCGCCCGCAGCGCCAGCACCATCCGCCACCGCCGGTGGATCTAACGCTCAAGGCGAAGCCCTCTACAAGGCGGAGGACTTCCAGGCTTCCGCGATTCAGTTCTACAAAGTTTCGGCGGGAGAGATTCCCGGAGACCAGCCTCGCGCTCAGTACTGGCTCGGCAAGGCGCTGTACAAGCTCGAGTTCTACTCGGCTTCGCTCTCCGTCTTCGACGAGATCGTCCAGGCCGGTCCGTCGCACCCGTTCCACAAGCTGACCCTTCCCTGGCTTGCCTCGCTCTCTCGCGAGCTGCCCGAGGGCGCCGAGGTGCTGCAGAAGATCGGTACGTACAAGCCCACCGACCTCGAAGACGAGGACTTCGACGAGGTGCGTGACGAGCTGTACTACCTGCTGGGTCGCTTCCACTACCAGAAGGGCGATCTCCCGCAGTCGATCGCACTTCTCGAGCAGGTCCCCAAGAACTCCGACTACTACATCCCGTCGCAGTTCTTCCTGGGCGTCGCGCACACCCGCGACTTCAAGGGCGAGCCCGCCGTGGACGCATTCAAGCAGGTCATCCGCCGCTCGGTCGAGCTTCGTGACGCCGCTGCTGCCAACAAGAAGGCCAACAAGAAGAAGCTGCGCAAAGAGAAGCGCGCCAAGGCCAAGAAGAACAAGGGCAAGCGCAAGCGCAAGGACAAGACCAGCTTCGAGGTCACCTTCGAAGACGAGATGAAGCAGTACCAGGACCTCGCGTCCTTGGGCCTCGCCAACATCTTCTACATGGTGGGCAAGTTCGACACGGCGACGAAGTACCTCGACCAGATCGACCTGTCCTCCAAGTACTTCCTCGACGGCGTGCACTGGGCTGCTTGGGCCGAGTTCCGCAAGGTCGAGGTCGACGACGCGAACGCGAACAGCCACTACCAGCGGACGCTGGGCTACGTGCACACGCTCAACGCGCCGTTCTTCTACGACTACCTGTACCCGGACGCCCTGAAGCTCAAGGCGGTCACGTACTACTTCAACTGCCGCTACGACTCCGCGAAGCGTACCGTCGACGAGTTCGAACGCCGCTACCCGGAGACGATGAAAGAGCTGCGCGGGATCCTCGACTCGGCCCCCGAGGACTTCGAGCTCTTCGAGCTGTCCCGGAAGATCCTCAACGACGAGTCCGGCCTGGATCCGTTCGTCGAGAAGGTCGCCCAGAAGGCGCTCGAGGATAAGACGCTCTCGAAGTACTTCTTGTACGTCGAGGAGCTCGAGCGTGAGCAGGTGCTGCTCGAGGAGATGAGCGGCGAGTTCATCTCCAGCGGTGTCGGTGAGCGCGTCACAGAGGATCTCGACCTCGCGGCTTCAGCTGCGAAGGAGCGGACTGGTGCCGAGGCCCGGACGCGGATCACCAAGCAGATCAAAGAGATCAAGAACCTCAACAAAGAGATGATCAAGGTCGAGTACGAGATTCAGGAGAAGCGCAAAGAGCAAGGTGAGCTCGAAGCCGTGCCTCCCAAACCTCAGAAGCCTGAGATCGACTCCGAGCACGAGATCTACAACTACAACGGCGAATACTGGCAGGACGAGCTCGGCTTCTACCGCTACGAAGTCACCAGTCTCTGCAAAGAATGAGTCTACTCGAGTCGGCTCCCGTCGCGCGCACGGGGCCCGGCTCACTCGGCCTGGGAACTTTTCTCGGGCCAAACCACTCCCTCATCGGGAGGGAGGCCCCACGTTGGGGTTTCGTAAGCCGGCCGCGCTCCATCAAGTTGGGGGCGGCAACGAGAAGAGGTCCAAGATGTCGTCCAACAACAACAAGTACCGCCGTTCGCCGCTCGCGATCGGCATCATGACTGGGGTCATGGGCATGATGATGCTCAGCGTGCCCACGACGGCGTTCGCCCAGGATGCAGGCGGCGACGACAGCGTTCGCTACGAGCGCAAATCGGGCAAGGTCAAGGCCAAGAACACGCTCGACACCAAGTTCAAGAAGAAGCAGAAGGCTGCCGAGAAGGACAAGAAGAAGAAGGTCCAGATGATGGACGCTGCCTCCTTCGCTCGTCAGAAGGAAGCCGTCGCGCAGGAGATCGCCGACAAGCAGATCGGCACGCTCAAGCGCCTGCTCAACGCATCCGAGTCGACCGATCCCGAGTATCCGGACCTCCTGTTCCGGCTTGCGGATCACTACCTCGACAAGAAGGCCTACTTCGACCTCCAGGCCGGCACGCTCTACGAGAAGATCTACGCAGCTGAGGAAGCCGGCCAAACGGCCAAGGCGAACCAGCTCAAGGCCAGCCAGAAGAAGTTTGAGAAGGGCAGCAAGCAGGCCTCGGCCGACGCGGTCAAGATCTACAAAGCTCTGGTCAACGCCAAGGCGTTCGCCAAGTACAAGCGCCTCGACGAGGCGATCTACTTCTACGCGTTCGAGCTCGGCCAACTCGGGCGGGACGCCGAGATGCAGGACGCCTACCTGCGCCTCATCCGCGACTACCCCACCTCGAAGTACATCCCGAACGCCTACCTCAGCTTCGCGGACTTCAAGTACGGCAACAACAAGATCGACGAGGCGCTTCAGCTCTACCAGAAGATCGTCGACGGCTATCCCGACAGCCCGGTCTTCGCGTACGCGCTGTACAAAATCGGGTGGTGTCACCTCAACCCGATCGGCACCGCCGAGCCTTCGTACCGCACCAGCCTCGACTACTTCGTGCGCACCGTGAAGGCGACGATGGCCGGCAAAGCCGGTAGCGAAGCCAACGCCAAGCAGCTGCGCCGCGACGCTCGCCGCGACATGGTCAAGGCCTACGTCAACGCAGGCAAGCCGTCCGCCGCATGGGGCTTCTTCCAGAAGGTCGGCAACGGCCCCAAGAAGGAAGAAAACATGGCCAAGAAGCAGATGGAGCTTCTGGCCAACGCCTACTTCGGCAACGGTAAGTACGTCGAGTCGAGCTCGATCTACAAGACGCTGCAGTCCGAGTTCGGCTCAGACTCCGCGCGCTGTGAGTGGCAAGCCCAGGTCGTTGTCAACGCGCTCGCGACCGACAACAAGACCATTCAGTGGAAAGAGACCGACCGTCTCGCCAACTACTGGGAGGAGTACAAGAGCTCCAAGTTCAAGAAGGCCACCAAGAAGAAGTGCCGCGACGAAGCTCGCGACACGATGCGTCAGATGGCCACCGTTTGGCACGACGAGGCTGAGAAGACTCGACTGCCGGGCACCTACGACCTGTCCGAGAAGGCGTACCGTTCGTTCACGACGCACTTCCCCAAGGACAAGGACGCCTATGAGATGCAGTTCTACTTTGCAGAGCTGCTGTGGGCGCAGGGGGCGAACAACTACAACTCGAAGAACCGCGACCAGCAGGAAGTTGGCCTCAAGCACTTCCGCAACGCGCACGACGAGTTCGTGAAGGTTCTCGAGATCAAGCCTGACGGCAAGTACACGAAGGACGCCGCATACGCCCAGATGCTGGCGATGAAGAACGCCCTCGAGTACGACGAGACCGGCGGCAAGAAGAAGGCCTGCAAGACCAACTCGGAAGGCGTCTGCGTCTACCGAGACAAAAAGGTCAAGAAGAAGAATCGCGACAAGGACACTGCGACCGACAAGGCGCAGGAGTTCCCGGAGTCGGACTACACCGACAACGAAGCCGCGATGCTCGGCGCGTACGACATCTATCAGAAGTACGTGAAGGACGCGAAGGACAAGGAGCTTCCGAAGATCCAGTACCACCGCGCCAAGCTGATGATGATCCACAACAAGTTCGATGAGGCCGAGCCGGTCCTCAAAGAGATCGTCAAGAAGTTCGACGGTCAGGTCTACGCAGCATGGGCTGCGGAGATGCTCATCGACTTGCTGGTCATCCGTTGGACCGACAAGGACAACACTCCCGAGCAGACCGTCAAGACGTCCGACGAGCTCGAGAAGTGGGCCACCGACCTTCAGAAGATGAAGCTGTGGAAGCACGCCGAGTCGTCCCGTATCCGCGAAGCGGTCCCGGGATACCTCGCGGGCATCGGCTGGAAGAAGGCGATGGCCTACCAGGAGCAGGGCAAGGCCGGCGACCCCGAGGGGTACGTCAACTGTGCCGAGACCTTCGTCCAAGTCTACAACGACCACGAAGATCACGAGCGCGCTGACACGCTGCTCTTCAACGCCGCTCGCTGCTACGAGGCTGCATTCCTCGTCGGTAAGGCCATCAAGATCCGTAGCGCGCTACTCGATGCGCACACGGACTCCGAGCACTACCAGCAGACGCTGCGCGAGCTCGGGCAGAACTACCAGGCGGTTGCCTACTACTCCGACGCGGCGGATCGCTACGAGCAGTACGCCGACAAGTACACCAAGGACGACTTCACACCCGAAGCCCTCCAGAACGCGTACCTGTTCCGTCTGGGCCTTGGCAACGAAGAGAAAGCCCAGTCCAACCTCGGCAAGTTCGAGGGTCTGTATCGCAAGAAGGACCCGAGCACCGCGGCCAAGATCTTCTGGTCCAAGCACGAGCTTCTGGACAACGAAGACGAGAAGCTCTCGCACGCACGTGAGTTCGTCTCTCGCTACGGCACCAAAGGCGGCGTCGACCGGCGCGTCGTCGCCGAAGCGGCCATCGGCCAGATCCTCTGGCGCCAGTCCTGCTCCAAGTCCCTCCTGTTCGACAGCTGCATCAGCATCAAACGCGAGAAGGCGAACGCAGGTAAGGACGTCAAAGAGAAGGCTCGGAAGCTTCGCCGCAAGGCCAAGAAGAAGAAGAACGACCTGCCGAAGTACTGCGGAAACCCGACCCAGGGCATCGTCACCGTGCACGCTCGGGACGGCAAGAAGGCCAAGCAGGCACAGGGCCACTTCTCGACCGCGCTGAAGCTGTCGGGCAAGAAGCCCAAGATGCCGGCCGAAGAGGTCGAGCGCGTCGAGGCCTACAAGAACGCCGTCGGCATGTCGATGGTCTACTCCGCCGACCAGAAGTACGAGGAGTACCTGCAGAACGTCATGCCTGCCGGTCTCGACTTCACCGTCGAGGAGTGGAAGAAGGACTCGGGCCTTCCCAAGTGGGAGCGCGAGTACAAAGAGCAGATGAAGACCGCGCAGGACTCGAAGAAGCGATTCAAAGAGTTCTTCGACAAAAAGGTCTCCGTCGCCAAGGAACTCCAGGAGCGCTACGCGAAGGTGAAGACCTCGCAGAGCCCGTACTGGGTCCTCGCTGCCGCTGCTCGTTCGGCCATCTCGATGCAGAACTTCGCAGACCAGCTGTACCGCGCCGAGGTGCCACGCAGCTTCAAGGTCGAGGACCAGGTCTTCGCCTACTGCGATGCGCTCGCTGACCAGGCTGCCATGCCTCAGAAGCTTGCGAACGACGCATTCACCTACTGCCTCGAGCGGTCCACCGAGTTCCAGTTCTTCAACGAGTTCAGCCGCATGTGTGAGGCCGAGCTTCAGCAGCGTGACCCGGAGAAGTTCCCGGCCACCGAGGAGCTGTTCGGAACGTCGGTCTACACCGACAGCCGCCTGGACGTCGTTGGCGTTCAGACCTCGCTCGACGGCGAGAAGCCCAAGGCGAAGAAGCAGCCTGCCAAGTCCGAAGAAGGGGCCTCCGAAGAGGGCCTCTAGGTCTCTGTTCGCATCACGAGGAACATCATCATGCGTATCCAAAACATCTTCGGATTCATCGCACTCTCGCTGGCGCTGACCACCGCCGCTGGCTGCAAGAAGAAGAACCCCGACACCCAAGCGCCCGCGGGCACGGCCGGGGCTGCAACCGATCCCTCCAAGGCTTCGGCCGAGGCCAAGAAGGCCTTCGGGGACGTCGGCGCTCGCTACGACAAAGCCAAGGCGTCGGGCAAGCTCAGCGCTGGGCAGTGCGAGTCCTTCTCGAAGGACTTCGCCAAGGTCTACAAGGAGTACGGCTCCCAGATGACGATCGCTTGGTTCAACTCCGGTGCTGTACTCGAGGAGTGCGGCAAGACGGAGGAGGCCGAGAAGATCTACGAAGCGATCATCAAGAAAGAGCCGAAGTTCGACCTCGCCTACAACAACCTGGGCGTCATCTACTGGAACCGTAAGAAGGAGAGCAAAGCGCTCGACTACTTCAAGCGGGCCGTGGAAGCGAACCCCAAGACCAAGGCGCCGCGGAACAACCTCGCGGCGGCGCTTCGGGACAAGTACTCCAGCGATCCCAAGTCTGACGACTTCTCCAAGGCGGAGCGGAACCTTCAGACGGTCCTCGCGGTCGACTCGTCCAACCAGCTCGCCTACGAGAACCTGGCGCGTCTGTACTACGACCGCGGTCGTCTCAAGGACAAGTCGTACATCCTGCTTGCCGACCTGGTCGTCACGCAGTCCCTGCGGGTGTTCTCAGAGACGGGCGTCGAGAGCCCCGACATCTACAACATCAAGGGCCTCATCTTCATGGAGCGTGAGAACCAGGTCGACGCCCTCAAGGCGTTCACCAAGGCGGCGAGCATCAAGCCCGACCACGCCGACGCGCACATGAACATCGCGATGATCTCCATCCGCTTCCGCGACTACGCGCAGGCAGAGAAGAGCCTCAACATCGCGCTGAAGGACTCGCGTCAGAAGAAGAACGTCGAGACCTTCCTCGGACTGGGCGTCGCTCAGCGTGGCCTTCGCAAGTACAAGGACGCCGAGAAGTCGTTCAAGAAGGCGATGGACATGAGCGGCAAGGACCCGCGTCCGCTCTACAACCTTGGCGTGCTGTACCAGGGCCACATCGGTCCCAACAGCGACGGTGATGGAATCAAGGAGAACAACACCGCCAAGGGGTTCTTCAGCAAGTTCATCAGCAAGGCTGGTGGCGACAAGGAGTACTCCGACATCGTTGCCGATGCGAAACAGCGCATCGAGAACATCGAGCAGTACAAAAAAGACCTCGAGGAGATGAAGAAGCTCGAGGCTGAAGCCAAGAAGCTCGAGGAGATCCAGAAGAAGCAAGAAGCTGAAGAGCGGAAGCGACTTCTCGACCTCGAGAAGAAGGCTCGCGACGCTGCTGCTGGGGCATCCGCCGCCGCTGCTGCGCCGCCGGCGGACAAGCCCGCCGAAAAGAAGGAATAGCCGAGCACGCTCGGGACTCCGAAGAAGCGGTGGGCTCTCAGGGCTCGCCGCTTTTTTCGTGGTTCAGACCGCCGTGGACGGCGTTTCTTGGTCGGCGAACGCGGCGCAGGCCCGGGTCCTGTATGACCATCCCATGCCTCGATGGTTGCTCGTCTCCAGTGTCTTTCTGAGCTTCGCGTGCGGGGACGATGGCGCGGCCTCGTCCGCCACGGAAACCGAGGCATCGACAACCGCGGGCGAGAGCGACACCGGAGGAGCCTCGACCGGGTCGAGTTCGGGCCCGATCTCGGAGATGTCCGCGGACTCGAGCTCCGGAGACACCACGAGCGGTTCTACGACCGGGCTGCCCGACGACCAGAACGCAGACGCATGCGAGGGGGCGGTGATGCGAGCGAAGCCCAACGACACCGCTGTGCGTGGCCCGTGGCCGGTGGGCACCCGCACTGTGACCATCGACGACCTCACGGTCGAGGTGTTCTATCCCGCTGCGGAGTCGCCGAGCGGGGACCCGGTTCGGTTCGACATCCGCGACGCGTTGCCTCCTGATGAGGCTGCCAAGATCAGCGACGAGCAGAACCCTTGGCAGATCTGCGACTGCGGCCGAGACCTTCCGGTCGACGACGCATTCGGTCCGTACCCGGTGATCGTGTTCGTGCATGGGACCGCTGGGTGGCGCACGCAGTCTCTTCGGCATCTCACGCACTGGGCCAGCCGGGGTTTTGTGGTGCTCACCGCCGATCACCCCGGCCTGATGCTCCGGGATATTTTGGCCCCGCTGTGTGGCGGGGAAGCGGCGCCGCGAGACCTCGACTCCGATGTGCAGGCGATGCTCGCTGCCGTTCGCGGGGAGACCGATGAACTCGTAGACCTGGCCCCGGTGATGGACGCCGACCGTATCGGCATGACCGGGCATTCCGCCGGAGGCGGGGCTGTCGGCCCGTACGCTGACGACGCTCGCGTGATTGTGCCGCTGTCGGCAGGCCCCACCGTTGGCGGCGGAGAAGCTTTGGAGTCCTCGCTGATCCTCGGTGGAACGGCGGACTCCGTGGTGGCCTACGGCAACCTGCAAAACGGCTACGCAGCGTCCGCGTCCCCCAAGCGCCTGATCGGCATCACGAACGCCGGTCACTTGGTGCCCTCGGAGATCTGTACCGCGTCGAACACCGCAGGGCAGAACCTGCTGGAGATCGCCGAGGAGACCGGGGTTTGCGGCGCTGCGGCTGCAGGATTCTTGTTTCAGTGCAGCGACGACTTGCTCACGGACGAGACCGGCTGGGCGATCGTGGAGTACGCAACGTCCGCCGCGTTCGAGGAGACGCTGCATTGCTCGAGCGTTGGCACCGAGAACCTCGAGGTCATCCAGACCGCCTACCCGGATGTGGCCGAAGCCCTCTTCGAGTAGCGCTCTCGTTTTCTCGAAACCGTGGGAACCCGCGTGCAACCTCGTCGTGCAATGGAGCATGCGACGGTGGGTTTGGGTCGGCTGGGTATGTGCAGGCGTGATGGGGTGCGTCAGCGGTGGTGTCGGACAACGGGGCGCCCAGACGGCCTGTCCCGAGCCGTGTCCGACGGCTCGAGAGCTGGAAGACCCCGCGGGCTCCTTCGAGCGAGCGCGAGCCGCTGGCACCCTCGATGCAAAGACCTGCCGCAGACACGTCGCTGCGTTCGACCGGGCGTTTGCACTGACCGGCGACGTCGAGCATCGGTTCAATGCCGGGGTCGCGCTCGAGATGTGCGGGACGTCCGAGCAAGCGAAGGCGGCCTACTCGGACGTGGTGCGCCTCGACCCGAACTTCGGGCTCGCTTACAACAACCTCGGCTCCATTGCGTATCGCGACGGCCAAACGGACGAGGCGATTCGGCTGTACCGCCGCGCCTACAGGGGGCGGGGGCGCCCGCTTCCACCGTGGTTCAACCTCGCGCATGTCTATCGCGCGCGGTACTTGGAGTCGGGGAACGTCGCCGACTTTGACGAGGCACAGCGGAGCCTGCAGGCCGTGCTCGCGCTCGATAGCGACAATCTCACCGCGTACGAAGGACTGGCGCGCCTGTACTACGAACGGGCGGTCGCGGGTGACCGTTCGTATGCACTGCTTGCGGACCTCGTGGTCACGCAAGCGCACCGACGTGCGACGGCTACGGGCCGGACCTCGGCGGAGCTGTGGAACATTCAAGGCTTGCTTGCGCTTCAGGGCGAAGAACCAACGCGCGCCCTCCGAGCGTTCGAGAAAGCGATCGACCTCGACCCGCAGCATGTTGATGCGCGACTCAACGCGGCACTGCTCGAACTCGAGCTGCGAAACTTTGCGTCGGCCGAAGAGAACCTCGAGGTCGCGCAGGGACTGGGGACCGGAGCCCGAAAATACGAGGCCGCGCTCGCGCTCGGTGTCGCGAAGCGAGGAACCCGTGACTTCTCCGCGGCCGAGCAGGAATACGCCAAGGCGTTCGAGTTGAACGGAGCCGATCCTCGGCCGCTGTACAACGCAGGCGTGCTGTACCAGGAGCACGTTGCCCCGCAGTCCGACGGCGATGGTGTGCCCGAAGGGGAGACCGCCACCGCCTACTTCGAGCGCTTCACGAAGATGGCCCGAAAGGACCCGCAGTACTCCGACGCGGTGGCCGAGGCCCATCACCGCATGGCAAACCTCGTCGAGTACGCCAGCTTCATCGGGGTGCAGCACCAACTCGAGGCCGATGCCGCGAAACTCGAAGCGCTGCATCGCGCGGAACTCGAGGCTCGACGGGAGGAGCTGCTGGAGTTGGAGCGCAGTGCGAAGCAGGCCCTGGACGAAGAGGCCGGCGCCAACCGCTGAACCGGCTGGTCCGCTCCGGAATGGGCGCGGTCACCGGCGCCGGGTGCCGTCGAAGACCTGCACCCGTCGTGGTGGCTGTCGCCCGTCGTTGGCCGGTTTTTCGGAGATCGGACGGTCTCGCAGCGAAGAAAACCCGAGCCAGTGACGAAACCGTAGTCGTGATCGCGGGCCTGGGTGAACAGCTGCGCCGCGCACACGCGATTTCGGCGTCTGGGAGCAGTGGACAACGCCCCCAGCCCACAGATACGATGCGCGCGAACGGTGGACTCGCCCAAGGTGCGTCCGGCGGCCGCGTGCCAGGCCCTGGCGCATCAGCCATCGTTTCAACCACGTTGTCGAAAGAAGGAAGACCCATGCGCGCAAAGCTCCTCGCCATCACCACGACCCTCGCTCTGTCCATGGCGGCTGCATCCACCGCGGTTGCTGCTCCTGGCAACGACGGAGACGCTGACTCGGCCGCACGCGTCGAAGGCGGCGACACGACGGTCTACGACTTCGATGATGACAACGTCGACGGTGAGATCCTCAGCCCGGACGGTGCCAACGTGAACTCCCGCGCCCGCGTGAAGCACGCCAGCCTGATCACGATCCGGCCACACTTCATCTCCGAGCTCATCTCGCTCTCGTTCGATATCTAGAGCCGCTTGCCGGCCGCCCCCTGGCCGGACCCTGGGGTGGAACGAGACCGCGCTGGTGGCGCCGTGTCGACCCGCCACCCCACCCACGAATCCCACGAAAAAAAATCAGAGTTGCCGGAACTTCCCGCGGGGCGGGGTGTCTTGGCGCCTGAACCCGAAGGACTCCCGATGTCCCAGACCCTGAACCTCAAAATCTTTCACAATGGCGCGCTGGTCGAAGAGAAGACGCTCTCCCAGGACGTCATCAAGATCGGCAAGCTGAAGAGCTCGCATCTCTGCCTCGAAGACGACGCTGTTGCTCGCATGCACGCCGTCATCGAGGTTTCTGGATCGGACGTCCGGGTCATCGACCTGGGCAGCTCCACCGGAACGACGCTCAACGAACAGCGGGTCGAGAAGAACGCCGTCCTCAAGGATGGCGATGCTCTCGAGTTCGGGCCCTACCGCGTCGAGGTTGTCTTCGCTGCCGCCGCCGTCGCTGGCGCACAGTCCCAGACCGTCGTCGCAGCTGCGCCTTCCGCGCCGGCCGCTGCCCCGATGGCCGCTGCCCCGATGGCGGCCGCTGCCCCGATGGCGGCTGCCCCGATGGCGGCCGCTGCTGCACCGATGGCTGCCGCTGCCCCGATGGCTGCGCCCGCCCGCCCGGTGATGCAGGTCGACGCCTCGGAGGTCGAGCGTCAAGACGGCTCCACCGTCACCGAGGTCATGACCATCTACGGTCGCACCGTGCTCGACGTCCAGCACGTCGGCCAGGTGAAGAGCCGCCGCGCGTCTGCGCCGGTCTTCCTCGCGCTCGGTGGTCTCATGCTCGTCGGCGGCGCCGGGTTCTTCGCCAGCGACACGATTCTTCGGACCAGCGAGTGGCAAGCCTACGAAACCGAAGCCGCAGAAGCGCAGGCAACGGGTCGCCCGGCGCCGATGGCTCCGGGTTCTGGCTTTGGCGGCATCGGGGTCGTCCTTGCCTTCTTCGGTCTCGTGCCGTTCGGGATCGGCATTGCTCGACTGTCCGACAAGGGCACGCCCAACTACACCATCGGTGAGGGCACCGATGCCACGTTCGCCGCGCCGCCTTCGGGGCTTCCCGATGGCACCGCCTTCCCGCTGGTTCGCGGGAGTGGCTCCGGCGACTCGACGCTGAACTTCACCGCTCAAATGACGGGTGACGTCACCCTCGACGGTCAGAAGCTCAGCCTCCAAGAGCTGGTCAGCTCCGGCCGCGCGGCGGCGATGGGCTCGACCTACTCGTTCCCGATCCCCGCCGGAGCGCACTGCAAGGTCGCCCACAGCGGTCTGGTCTTCCACGTCAACTCGGTTCCGCCCGGCAAGGTCATTGCCCAGAAGTCCGAGACCGACAAGCCGTTCTGGCTCTACAGCGCCGCGTCGCTGGTGGTCCTTGGCTCGCTCCTGGTGCTCGCGCACCTTGCCCTGCCTGCGGGCGATGGCATGAGCCTTGACGACGAGATGGGCGAGAACCGCTTCGTCGGCTACATGAACCAGCCCGACGAGACGCCCGAAGAAGAGCCTCCGCCAGAGCAAGAAGACTCTGACGACGAAGCCGGTGGTAGCGGTCAGCGCCACAAGGGTGAAGAGGGCAAGATGGGTAAGCCGACTTCGAAGCAGAAGTCCGGTCTCTACGCCATGAAGGGCCCCAAGGACGCCATCCCGCAGATGGCGCGGAACTTCGACCCCGACATGCAGGCTCGTCAGGCCGGTATTCTCGGCATGATGGCCTCGGAGAGCGGCCACTTCCTGGCGTCTCCTTATGGAGGAGCATTCGCGGTCGGTAACGACGACGAGGATGTCTGGGGTGGCCTGACTGGCACCGAAGTCGGCGAAGCATTCGGCGTTGGCGGACTGGGTCTGGTCGGCACGGGTCGCGGCGGCGGTGGTACCGGTGAAGGAACCATCGGTCTCGGCAACACCGGCCTCATCGGCAAGGGCGGCGGCGGCGGTACTGGCTCCGGCTACGGTCGCGGTTCCGGTGCTGGCTTCGGTGGTCGCGGTAAGCGAGTCCCCCGAATCCGTCAGGCCAAGGCGAAGGTCAAGGGCGCGCTCGACAAGGACATCATTCGTCGGATTGTTCGCGCCCACATCAACGAGGTTCGCCACTGCTACAACCAGGGCCTCGTGAAGGACCCGAACCTCAAAGGTCGCGTCGCGGTCCAGTTCACCATCGGACCCACCGGCAAGGTGCCCGTCGCAGTCGTCGCCCAGTCCTCCCTCAAGGACAAGAACGTCGCCAACTGCGTGGCCAAAGCGGTCAAGCGCTGGAAGTTCCCCAAGCCGCAAGGTGGCGGCAACGTGGTCGTCACGTACCCGTTCGTCCTCGAGCCCGGCTGATTTAGGGTCTTCGAAGAGAAAGGCGAGCCTCCGGGCTCGCCTTTTTCGTTGGTTTTGCAAGGGGCCCTCGCGGTCGCCCTCGCTTCGGGGTGGAGCCTCTGGCGCGCGCCCGGCTGGGCTGCTGGTCGCTCTGTGGGCGCAGCTGGAGTGACTCCGGGGCCCGGTGCCCGGACGCCTCTTCAACGGCTGTTGGTTTGTAGGTGAGCTTCACAGTTCGGCACCGGGGCGTTCCTGGTGGGGCCCGAACTCCTGGCCGGTGAACCCGGGCGGGGCTCGCCTGGTGTTCAGCGGAGATCGGTTTGCTTGGCGGCCGGTCTTGTCACCTAGGAGCGGCGCCGATACCATCCGAATCCGAGCCGCCCCGTTCCCCCTCACCCGGCGGGGCCCAATCGACATGCGCAGCATCCTCCTCCTCCTCGCGTTGTCCGTTCCCGTTGTCGCAGTCGCGCCCGGCTGTCAGTTGGCGAGTCGCCAGCGCGTCCAGTCCACCAACCGGATGAACGAAGGCATCAAGGCGGAGAAGAAGGGCAACACCTCGTCGGCAGAGCGCTACCTCAAAGAAGCGATCGAGATCGACCCGACGCACTCCAAGGCTCACTACACGCTTGGGCTCGTCTACCAGAAGCAAAGCAAGCTGGTGGACGCTGCGAAGGCGTTTGAGGATGCCGTCGAGAACATGGGCGATGCGCCCGACGCCAACTACATCTTCAAGCTCGGTGTTGTGACTGCAGCCCAGGGCGAGCAGGCCGGCGCGGCGCAAGCCGACAAAGAAGCGAAGTACAAAGAGGCGATCACCAAGTATCAGGAGACGCTCAAGCTCGACCCGAACCACTACCAGGCGAGCTACCGCATGGGCGTGCTCTACGAGCGACTCGACAACCCGGTGCAGGCCGACTCGGCGTTCCGGAAGGCCATCGAGCTCAACGCGAACTTCAGCGCGTCGTTCGTCTCCCTCGGCAACATGTACATCGACTACGGCCACGCCAACGTTGGCCAAGCGGTTCTGGAGACCGGTGTCAAGGTGAACGACAAAGATGCCGACATGTGGAACGGCCTCGGCCGAGCCCAGCGGGCCCTCAACAAGCCCAAGGAAGCCGTCGATTCGTTCAAGACCGCCAAGGCCATCGACCCGGACATGCCGGACGTCCTGTTCGGCCTCGGCATGGCGTATGCGGACCTCCGTCAACGAAACGAAGCGGTGGAAGCCCTCCAGGGATTCCTCTCCAAGGCCGGCAACGACGTTCCTGAGCACCTGAAAAAGGCCGCCAACAGCACGATCGCCCGGATGCAGGACGTGATCTAGTCGGAGCCAGGCTCCGGTATCGCCGTAGGGCCCTGGCTCTGCTGCTATCGACCGTCGCGCTCGTCGTGGTCCCGAGGCCTGTTCTCGGACCGGCGGGCGCGTTTCAAATTTCCGCCATCACTGCACTCGGGTTCACGTGGGTGTGGAACTCCGGGACCTGAGGGCGCACCTGGTGCGATCGTCGAGACCGACCCGCCCCAACGTGAGGTTCAGAAATTGGCCGCGTAGGGGTGCCTAGCCGTTTGTGAGCGACGCCGCGCGCGTGTTATATCCAGCAACGTTTCGAGCGCGGGTTTTCCCTGTAAGTCTCGAAGGATAGCGCCCACATGGAACTCACCCAGCGGATCAAACAGCGTCTTCGGGAGGTCGACGATTGGTCGACAGTGGTCGACGAACTCGAAGCCGAAGCCGGCGCGGCGAGCGACAAAGCCGAACAGTCGAAGGGCTTCTTCGAACTCGCGCGTGCATGCGAGGACGTGTTCCTCGACAAGGCGCGCGCGATGCAGGCGTACCAGAAGGCGTTCAAGCTCGACCAGAGCAACCTCGAAGCGCTGCGTCGGGCACGACAGATCTACGGGACGATGGCCAACCTCGAGATGGTCACGCGCTTGATGGGTCTCGAGTTGAAAGCGAACCGCGACGAGTCGCTCGCCGGAAGCCTGCACTACGACTTTGGTGCGGCGCAGCTGAGCCTTCGCAACTTCGACGACGCCAAGCTGCACCTCAGCACCGCCGCGGAAGCAGAGCCGGACAACGAGCTGTACCAGGCTCGTTTCCAGGAGACGCTGTACGACCGCTCCAACTGGGAACTGGGCCTGGAGAACGTCTACGCGCAGCTGATTGCACTTACGGGCGAGGATGATCCCCTCGGGGCGAAGGTGCCCAACCGTGGTTCGCAGCTGTCCGCTATGTACATGAAGGGCGCGCAGATCCTTCATCAAGAAGCGCCCGACGACGAGCGGCTTCTTCCGTTGCTGTTCAAGGCGCTGGAGTGCGATCCAAACAACGAGGCGGCTGGGTACCTCTCGGACACGATGCTTGCGGCCGCTGGCCAACTGCAGCACGTGCAGAAACTTCAAGACCGTCGCGTATCGATGTTGGAGACCGACTCCGACAAGGTCGACATGCTCCGGTTCTTCGCCGACATCTGGGACGTTCGTTTGAACAACCCGCAGATGGCCGCGTACTTCTTCCACCAGGCACTCGACCTCGCGTACTCCAGCGGCACGCTCGGTTCGTCTGAGGAGACCCTGTGGAACGTCGCTGCGTTCCGAAAGCTGGTCGCAAGCGCCGAAGAGTCGGGGCAAGCCGACGCTTTGATCCCCCTCGCCGAGCGCGGTGTCGCATCCCTGCAAGATCCCGCTGAGCGGGTCCTGCTGGCCCTGGAGGCCGGGTCGTTCGCGTGGCGGTCCTTCCAGGACACCGGCACAGCCGGTCGGTTCCTCGGTCTGGCCGTCGATGTTGCGCCCGACCACCCGACGGTGACCGCGTACCAAGACGAGGTGAGCGCGATCGAGGCGGTGGATTTGGATTCCTTCGGACCCGCGCCGGAGGCCGCCGCCGAGGCCGCCGCCGAAGCCGAAGCCGAAGCCGAAGCCGAGCCTGATGCTGACGCGGAGGCCGCTGCACAACTCGCGGCCGAGGAAGCCGAACTCGAAGCGGAGATCGCAGCGGAAGAAGCCGAGCTCAAGGCAGAACTCGAAGCGGAAGCCGCAGAAGCGGAAGCCGAGCCCGAGGCGGAAGCCGAGCCCGAGGCAGAAGCCGAGCCCGAGCCGGAAGCCGAGCCCGAGCCGGAAGCCGAGGCAGAGGCAGAAGCCGAGCCTGAGGCAGAAGCCGAGCCCGAGCCCGAGCCTGAGCCTGAGCCCGAGCCTGAGCCCGAGCCCGTTTCCCTTGGCGACGAGTCGTTTGACGCCGATCAGATGAAGCTGATCGAGAAGGCCCAGGAGGCCGACAAAAAGGGCGGCAAGCGGGCGATCGACGCATGGCGCGACGCCGTCAACAAGATGCCCGACAAGGTGTTCCCTCGGGCGCGCCTCAAGCAGCTCTACGTCGACAACAACAAGTGGAGCAACGTCGCAGATCTGCTCAAAGACCAGATCAAGAACACCCCGGACGACTCACCGGAGCAGCTCGAAGAGAAGGTCGCGCTGCACTGGGAGCTGGTCGAGCTGTATCGCGAACGACTGCGACAGCCGGGCCTGGTCGTCACGACGCTCAACGGTCTCGAGAAGCTGCTCGACTCCGCGGGCGAGACGGAGCAGCTGCTCAAGGTTGTCCAGGAGCAGCAGACGCAGTTTGAGTCGATGAAGCGCTGGCCGGACCTGATCGGCCGGATTCGCCGTCGGGCCGAACTCGTGCAGGACATGGACGCTCGCAAAGAGCTCCACCTGCAGGCGGGTGCGCTGTTCCTCGAGAAGTTCAACAACCAGGCCGAAGCCATCAAGAGCTACGAGGCCGTGCTCGAGTGCGACGAGTACGACCCCACCGCAATCGGGAAGCTCAAGGAGCTGTATCAGCGCCGGCGGGACTGGGAGAAAATGCTGGCGGTCCAGCAGAAGGAGTTGGCGCTCATCGAAGATCCCGAAGAGCGCAAAGCGCAGCTCCTCGAGGTCGCCCGCGTCGCGGGACAGAAGATCAAGAAGCCGGCCATCTCCATCGAGCTGTGGTCGCAGGTTCTCGAGACCGATCCCGACAACGTCGAGGCGCTCGAAAACCTCGAGCACATGCAGGAGCGCGAGAAGAATTGGCCCGCGCTCTCGGGCACGCTCGAGCGTCTGATCGAGGTCACGGCCGACCCGACCAAAAAGTCGCAGTACCTGGTCAAGCTTGGCCTGCTCTACGCCGACAAGGTCAAAGACAACGCCGCCGCGATCCGTACCTGGGAAGCGCTGCACGAGGTCGAGCCCGACAACCGTCGCGCCCAAGACCAGCTCAAGAAGCTCTACGTCGCCGAGGGTGACATGGATGCGCTGGAGCAGTTTTACGCCAAGCAGGACAAGTGGGCCGAGTTCATCCGCGTTCTCGAGCGCGAGTCCGACACCGCTGAGGGAGAGCGGAAGGTCGAACTTCAGCTCAAGATCGCCGCGCTGTACCGCGACAAGATCGGCAAGCCGGACCGCGCGGTTCGGGCACTCGAGAAATCGCTGGCCGACGGAGACAACCTCACCGTCGCCGAGAAGCTGATCGAGCTCTACGAAGAAGCCGGCGACGAGCGCCATCTGGCCCGTCCGCTGCGCATCAAGCTCGACAACGAAGAGGACGCAGAGGCTCGCCAAGGGCTGTTCCGGCGCTTGGCAGACCTTTCCGAGCGGATTGCACACGAGCCGGAAGAGGCGTTCGCCTACTACCAAAAGGCCCTCGACGAGGACCACACGGCCACGGATGCGCGGGAGCATCTCGAGCGACTGGCGGAGACGACCAACCAGTGGCAGCCGCTCGCGCAGTCGCTCGAGTTGGCGATCAAGGAGTACGGCGAAGAGGCGGACAGCCTGCCACTGCGGCTGAAGCTGGCCGAGATCAACGAGCAGCACATGGCTGATCTCGACGCGGCACTGGCGGTGAACCAGGCCATCGTCGAGATCGACGCCGAAGAGCCCACCGCTCTTGCGTCTCTGGAGCGTCTCTACCTCGCGCTGGGTCGCGAGGAGGATCTGCTAGCCGTGCTCGACACCAAGCTGTCGTTGTCCTCCGACGAGGACGAGAAGCGAGCGACGCAGACCCGGATCGGTTCGATCCACGAGCAGCTCGGACACCACGACAAAGCCATCGAGGCCTACAACGCTGTGTTGGATTCGGGCGTCGAGGACCCCGAGGTCCTTTCGGCTCTCGACCGGATCTACAGCAACCTCGAGCGCTGGGAGGACCTCTCTGGGGTTCTCGAGCGCGAGCTCAGCGTCGCGTCCGAAGAGGATGCGGACGCGCGCGCGGAGTACCTGCTGCGCCTGGGCGTCATCATGCAGGACCGGCTCGAGAAGCCGGAAGAAGCCGTCGAACTCTATCGTCAGGTTCTCGAAATCGATCCGGCCAGCGACTCGGCCCGCGATCGACTCGAAGGTTGGCTGGAGCTTCCCCAAGCGAATGATGAGACCGACGAAGAAACGGGCGAGGTCGCTGAAGAGTCGGCGGAGCGCGCCGAGCTTCGGGTGAAGGTCGCCGGCATCCTGCTGCCGATCTACGAGGCGATGGAGGCCCATGCCGAGCAGGTCCAGTGCCTGCAGATCCAGGCTGACGCCGCCGAGGACAGCCAGTCCCGGGTCGACCTGTTGCTCCGAATCGGCGAGCTGCTGTCCCACTCGATGGGGGACAGCACGCGGGCATTCGACGTGTACGCACGTGCCTTCCGCGAGCAGCCCGACAACGAGGTCGCTGCGCAGTCGCTCGAGAACATCGCCACGGTCGAAGACCGGTGGCAGGACTTCGCCGACCTCCACGAGGAGGCCGTCTCGAAGGACCTCGAAAGCGGTCTCATGCGTCGGTTGCTGACGCGTCTCGCGACGCTCTACGACCAGCAGCTTGGCGACAGCGAAAAGTCGATCGCGTGCTACCAGCGTGCCGTCGACATCGATCCCGGCGACGCTGGGTCCCTCGATGCGCTCGAGGCCCTCTATTCCCGGGACCAGAACTGGGACCAGCTGCTCGATGTCTATCGAAGCAAGGTCGAGCTCGAGAACGATCCGCACACCCGCGAGGAGCTTCGCTTCAAGATCGCACACCTGCAGGTCGACATGCTCAGTCGCCCCGCGGACGGAATCGTCACCTACAACGAGATCCTCGCGGACGACGACATCAACACGCGTGCGATCACGGCGCTCGATCGTCTCTACCTCGACGCCGAGCAGTGGACCGAGCTGGCCGAGAACCTCAGCCGTCAGCTCGCGCTCACCGCAGATCCGTCGGAGCAGATCGAGCTCAACTTGCGCCTGGGGTCTCTCCAGCTCAAGAAGCTGAGCCAGCCGGCACTTGCGGTTGAGACCTACAACCGGGTGTTGGAGTTCGACCCCGTCAACGAGTCGGCACTCGAAGCCCTCGAGACGTTGCTCGAAGACGAGGAACACCAGCTCTCCGTCGCCAAGATTCTCGAGCCCATCTACAAGGCCAGCAACGACTGGACCAAGTTGATCGCGGCGTACGAGATCATGGTCAAGCACTCGATCGAGCCGAGTGAGAAGATCCAGCTCCTTCACCAGATCGGTGAGCTGTACGAGCTGGCCGGCGACGAGCCGGAGAAGGCGTTCGATGCGTTCGGACGGGCCCTCAAGGAGGACCCAAGCCGCGAAGACACGCAGGCGCGCCTCGACAACCTCGCCAACCAGATGGGGGCGTTCTCCGAGATGGTGGGGCTCTACGAGGGCGTGGTCGACGACGTGGTCGACGACCAGCTTCGCTTGGCCATCCTCGGCAAGGTCGCCCGGACCTACGAGACGGCGATCGACGACTCGACGAGCGCCGCCGCCACCTACGAGAAGATGCTCGAGGCGGACCCGGCAAACTTCGAAGCCGTCGACTCTCTGATCGAGGTCCATCGACGCACCAACAACTTCGAGCCGCTCGTGGCCGCGGTTGTTCGGAAGGCCGAGATGGTCGAGGACTCCGACGACCAAAAGAAGATGCTGGCCTACGCGGCGAGCATTCGCGAAGGCGTCATGGAGGATGCCGAGGGCGCGATCGAGCTGTACCAGCGGGTGCTGACGATCGACGACTCGGATGGTGAGGCACTCGAGGCACTCGAGCGTCTGTACGTTCAGCTCGAGCGGTGGGAGCCGCTGCGCGACGTCTACCAGCGCAAGAGCGAGCTTGCCGACGACCCGGACGACCGGCGACAGGCGCTGTACGTGCTGGGGCAGGTCTACGACGCCGAGCTCAAGGACACCGATCGTGCGATCGACACGTATCAGGCTGTCCTGGACATCGAGCCCGGCGACCCGCAGGCGATTCAGGCTCTCGACCGTCTCTACGGCCAGGCCGAGCGATGGCTCGACCAACATCAGATCCTGGAGCGGGCAGTCGATGCGTTCGACACCGCCGAGGAACAAACCGCGCTTCGGTACCGAATCGGTCAGCTCTGGGAAAACCAGCTCGCCGACATGGTTCGGGCGATCGAGGCGTACCGCGAGGTCCTCGTGCACGATCCCGCGCACGAGCCCACCATCGAAGCGCTGCAGCGCATCGCGCATGGGGACAACGAGCCCATGGCGGCCGCCCAGGTGTTGGCGCCGCGATACGAGCAGTTCTCCGAGTGGGAGAAGCTGGTCGAAATCTACGAGGTGATGGTCGAACACACCGAGGACCCGGTCGGCAAGATCGAGCGGCTCCACCAGGTGGCGGGCATCTACGAACTTCAGCTCTCCGAGTTTGATAAGGCATTCGATGCGTACGCGCGTGCGCTCGCAACGGATCCCAAGTCGGAGCTCACCGTCGAGCAGCTCGAGCGCCTCGCTGAGGTGACGGGCGACTGGGACAAGTTCGCGGCGCTGCTTTCAGAGCAAGCCGACAAACTCCTCGATCCGCACGCCAAGACGCAGATGCTCTCCCGCCTCGCGCGGATTCAGGAAGAGCGCCTGGCCAATGTCGATGACGCTGTGGGTCGCTACCTCGAGGTCCTCGACAACGACCCCGAGGACGTCGCTGCAATCGGTGCGCTGGATCGGATCTTCACGCACACCGAGAAGTGGCCGGAGTTGGTCGAGAACCTGCGCCGCCAGGTCGCCATCACCGGCGATGAGCACGACCTGATCGCGCTCTACTTCCGGATGGGCCAGACCTACCAGGTCCAGATGAACGAATCCGCGAAGGCCATCGAAGCCTATCGCGAGATCCTCAACATCGACCCGGCACACGAGCAGACGCTGCAGGCGCTCGAGCTGATCTTCACCAGCGGTGAACACCAGAGCGAGATCGCCGAGATCCTCGAGCCCATCTATCAAGCTGCCGAGCGCTGGGACGCACTCGTGAAGCTTGGCGAGGTGAAGCTCGGAGCGACCGAGGACCAGCACGAGCGGCTCGCGATCATCCAAAACGTGGCCGAGATCTGCGAGCACCGCCTCGGCAGCCCCGGCGACGCGTACATCTGGTGGCTGCGGGCGTACATCGACGACCCGTCCAGCGAGCAGGTACACGAAGAGCTCGATCGGCTGGCTGAGCAGACCGGCGAGTGGGGACACATCGTCGACGTCGGCGCGCAGATCCTTGAGGAGGAGCAGCCTCCTGAGGTGAAGCAGGGCGTTTTGATGCGCAGCGCGAAGGTGCTGGACGAGCGATTGGGCGATGGCGGCCGGGCGATCGAAGCCTACCGTGCTGTCCTCGAGCTCGACGCTGAGAACACCGAGGCGCTTGCCGCTCTGGACCGCATCTACAGCCAGCTGGGGATGGCCCAGGACCTCGCTGAGATCCTCCAACGTCGCATCCGCATCACGATGGACGGCGAGGAACTCGTCGACCTCGAGGTTCGGTTGGCCGAGACGTTCGAACGCGACCTGCACAACCACGAGCAGGCCGTTGCCGCGTACACCCGGGCACTCGAGAACGACCCCGCGAACGCGACGGCGTTGGGACGCCTGGAGACGCTCTACCTTCACCAACACAAGTGGGAAGAGCTGTTCGACGTCTATCAAAAGACGGTCGACGTCGCGAACACGGACGAAGACACCGCGGATTGCTACCAGCGGATGGCGAAGCTCGCCTCCGACACGCTGGATCGCGAGACCGATGCCATCGATCTTTGGAACCGCGTGTTGGACCTGCGCGGCGAGGACCCGCTCGCACTGGGTGAGTTGGCTGCGCTGCACGAGTCCCACGAACGATGGGACGACCTGGTCGAGATTCTCGAGCGTCAGGTCTTCGTGATCGAGGACGCGCAGACTCGCGTGGACGCGTATCAGACCTTGGGCCGTGTCTACGGTGGCAAGCTCGAGCGTGATCGAAACGCACTCGATGCGTGGCTCAACGCGCTGGACCTCGATCCGAACAACCTCGAGACCCTCCAGGCGCTTCACCGCATCTACGAGGACTCGCAGGCGTGGGTCGAGCTCATCCAGGTGGTCGAGAGCCTCATCGCTCAGGGTCCCCACGTCATCGGCCAGGACGAGCTGCAGGACCTTCACGCGAAGTCCGGCCGTATCCACGGCGAGTACTTGATGCAGCCCGACCAGGCGATCGAGTCCTGGCACTCGGTTCTCCACATGGAGCCGGGCAACATGGAAGCCCTCGCGGCGCTCGAGGCCCTGTACACGCAAGAGGCGCGCTGGAACGACGCGATCAACATCCTCGAGCAAAAGACCAAGGTCCTCGAAGGCGACGAGAAGATCGACGTCCTCATGCAGATCGCATCGATCTGGGAGGAGCGCTTGGAGGACCAAAACCAGGCGGCGGGCGCATACCAGGAGATTCTCGAGAACGACCTCGGGCACGCTCCGGCGGGTGAGGCCCTCGAGCAGATCTATCGGGACACCGAGGACTTCGGTTCGTTGGGCGAGTTGCTCATCAACCGTGCCGAGGTGCTCGAGGACAACGACAGCCGCGTGGCCGCACTCCAAAACGCTGCGAACGTCTTCGAAGAGCACCTCGGTGACTCGGACATGGCCTTTGCGACGCTGCAGGCTGCGTTCAACGTCGACTACGCCAACGACCACACCGCACGTGAACTCGAGCGCCTCGCGACCGAGCACGGCAAGTGGACAGAGCTGCTCAACGAGTACAACGAGCTGGTCCTACAGATCGAAGACCCCAACGAGCGCTGCGAGCTCTGGGTGAAGATCGGCCGCTGGTACGGCGAGCATCTCAATCACGCCGAGTACGGCATCCAGTCGCTGGAGAAGGCTCTCGAGCTCAACCCCGAGAGCGTCTCGGCGCTGCGTGAGCTGGTGAACTTCCAGACCCGTTCAGAGTCGTGGGACGAGCTGGCGGAGACCCAAGAGCGACTCGTGCAACAAGAGCCGGAGCCCGAGCGGCAGACGGCAACGCTGCTGTCCCTGGCTGATGTGCAGGAGCAGCGCCTGGCGAACGTGCCCGGCGCGGTGGAGTCCTACCGGCGCGTGCTGGAGATCGACTCCGAGAGCGCGACCGCCCTGGACGCGCTCATCCGGCTGCACGAGCAGCAGCAGTCGTGGTCGGAACTGGTCGGCGTGCTCGACCGGCGGGCGGCGATCGCCGAAGACCCCGACGAGGGCCTGCGACTTCGCAAGCACATCGGCTACGTCCAAGAAGCCAACCTGGCGGACAACGGCGCGGCGGTGGAAACCTACAAGGACATCCTTGCTCAGGAGCCCACCGACTTCGACGCTCTGCAGGCGCTCGAGCGGCTCTACCTCAACGGCAGCCAGATCCCCGAGTACCTGGAGATCCTCGAAGCCGAGCTCGACGCGACGGCGGACGTCGAGGAGCAGGTGGCCATCTACGACAAGATGGCCAACGCCCTGGTCTCGCTCTCTGGCGATCGTGATCGGGCAGCCGAAGTGCTCGAGAAGATCATCATGCTGGACCCCCAGCGTGACGTGACCTACCGGCAGCTCGAGGAGCTGTACATGGGTCTCGAGAAGTGGACCGAGTTGGTCGAGACGTACCGCTCGCACATCCAATCCACCGAAGAGCCGGCGCTGCAGATCGAGCTCCTCTCCGCAATGGGAGAGGTCTTCGAGAAGCAGGTCGAGGATGTTGATCGGGCGATCGAGACGTACGAGGAGATCCTCGAGATCGATCCGAACAACTTCGAAGCTGCCAACACGCTGTCTCGCCTCCAGGAAGCGATGGAGGACTGGCCGCGCGCGGTCGAGACGATGGGCCGACTGGTCGAGCTCACGCCCGACCCCAACCGCCGCATCGAGCTGCTGACCCGTATCGGTCGGGTGCAGCACGAGAAGCTGATGAACAGCGAGGAAGCGGAGATGCGCCTGAACCAGGCGCTCACCGTCGAGCCCGGCCACGTGCCCGCGCTCATCCTGCTCGCCGACATCTACAAGCAGCGTGCCGACTGGCTCAAGGCCTCGCGCACCCTGGAAGCGGCTTCGGAGTACTCGCAGAACGCTCTCGAGCGGACGAACCTGGCCGCTGAGGCCGCGTTCATCAACTACGAGGAACTCGAGGACCGAGGACACGCGGTCGAGCTGTTCGCCAAGACCCTGCAAAACGATCCCGAGCATGTGCGGGTGGGTTCGGTGCTCGCCGAGGTGTACGCCGAGGAAGAGAACTGGCAGGCGGCGGACCCCGTCCTCGACATGCTGACCCGCAAGGTCGACCAGCTCGAGCTGGACGACGACGGGCAGAAGCAGATGTTCGTGCAGGCGGCCCGCGTGGCTCGCCGACTGGGCAACATCGACAAGGCGCTCAAGCAGTACAAGCGCGCCTACGACATCGACTCCACCGACCACGAAGTGTTGGTCGGGATGGCGGACCTTCTGTTCGAGAAGGAAGACTGGGATCGTTCGTTCAAGCTGTACCAGACCATCCTGGTCCAGCATCGCGACACCCAGGCCGACGAGGACACGGTCCGCGTCTACCACCGCCTTGGAACGATCAAGAATCGCCAGAGCGAGCCTCGCAAGGCGCTGAACTACTTCGAGAAGGCTCTCGAAGTGGATCCGCACCACAACGAGACGCTGGTCTCCGTCATCAACCTGCGTGCGCAGGCGAACGACTGGGAAGGCGTCATCGAAGCCAAGCGAGCAC
Source organism: uncultured Pseudomonadota bacterium (assembly GCA_913061055.1). Taxonomy (GTDB): domain Bacteria; phylum Myxococcota_A; class Polyangia; order Nannocystales; family Nannocystaceae; genus CAJXVA01. Next base: position 4,157 of record CAJXVA010000033.1, on the reverse strand, counting down.
TGGTCGACATCACCCCCGACCCGGACGCGCAGTTCGGTCTGTGGAAAGACATCGGTGAGCTGTACGTCGAGAAGCTCGGCAACCGCGACAAGTCGGCGTCGGCGTATCAGTCGGCACTCGACCTGCGGCCCGAGGACTACCCGACGCTGCACACGTTGCTCGACCTCTACACCAACGCCAAGCGTTGGGACGACGCGATCTCGGTCATTGACCGGCTCGTAGAGATCGAGACCGACGTCCGTCGTCGCAGTCGCTACAACTACACCGCGGCCGTCCTCATGCGCGACGAGCTGGGAAGCTCTGCCGACGCCATCGACCGGTTCAACCAGGTGTTGGACGACGACCCGGGCATGCTCAAGGCGTTCCAGGCGATCGACACGATGCTCACCAAGGAGCGCGAGTGGAAGACCTTGGAGCGGTCCTACCGCAAGATGCTCAAGCGCCTTCCGCAAGAGGGCAACGAGCCGCTCAAGGTCACGCTGTGGAGCAACCTGGCCGAGATCTATCGGTCTCGGATGCAGGACTACAAGTCCGCCGCTGCGGCATTCGAGGTCGCCTCGAAGCTCGACCCCGACGACGTCGGACGCCACATCAAGCTGGCCGAGCTCTACGAGCGGCTCATGGGCGACAACCCGACGGAGTACGTCGACCAGGCGGTGCGCGAGCATCAGATCCTGATCGCAAGCGAGCCGTTCCGCTACGAGAGCTACCACGCGCTGTTCAACATCTACGTGCGTGCCAACGCCGTGGACAAAGCGTACTGCGTGGCTTCGGTGCTCAGCTTCCTCAAGAAGGCGACGCCCGAAGAGGACGCCTACGCCGAGCAGAACAAGCGCGGCGACTTCGTCATGGCACGGCAGCGGCTCAGCGAAGAGACGCTCCGTCGCCACGTGTTCCACCCCGACCAGGACCTGTACCTGACCGGAATCCTGGGACTCATCGCACCGGCGGTGGCGGCATGGCGCGCAGTGGACCTGCCCGCCACGCTCAACCCGACCGAGGTGATCGACGTCGAGATCGACCCGTCGCTGTTCTCGCGGATGGCGAAGTACACCAAGGACGTTCTCAACGTCTCCAAGCCGGACGTGTTCCTGCGTCCGAGCGACCCCGGCGACTTGAAGCTGATGAACTTCAAGCGCAACAACGCCATCCACCCGTCGATGGTCGTGTTCCAGAACCTCCTGCGCGGCAAGTCCGAGTCGCACCTCGCGTTCGCGCTGGGTCGGCACATGATGGACCTCTACTTGCCGCACTTCTGCTACGTCGCGCTCGACCGCACGCCGCAGAACCTCAAGCAGGTGTTCCTGGCATGTCTGCGTGCGGTCGGCATGCAGGTCGGAGAGAACAACACCGCGCTCGACCAAATCGCGCGCGAGATCACCAGCCGCATGCAGCCTGCTGCGCTGGACCGCCTCCGCAGCCTCATCCAGAAGTTCGTGGATGCGGGGGGATCGACCGACGTCAAACGCTGGGCCGCAGCCGTCGAGCTGACCAGCTACCGCGTCGGCCTGTTGCTCTGCCACGACCTGCGCATCGCCGGTCAGATGATCTCGCAGGAGCAGGCTCAGCTCGGCTCCGCGATGGGTCCTCGCGACAAGATCAAGGAGCTCGTGCTCTACAGCATCAGCGAGGACTACTTCGCTGCTCGCCGTGCGATCGGCGTCCAGGTCAGCTGAGCCTGTAGCCCTCGAAACGAAGGCGCCGCGGCAGGGAAACCTGTCCGCGGCGTTTTTTTGTCCGGTCCAACTTTGCATGGGCGCTGACTGCACAGGGAAATTCTGCAACCCCGGGCCAACGGAGCCGTCTGTCGGGAGTGCAACGTCGCGCCAGGCCCAGCTCGCTCCTTCAGATCGTCCTGTGGGCCTCGCTCGGTTGTGGCTCGGCGGGTCCGGCGGTCGACGGCAGCCCATCCGCCGATCCCGAACCGCCGGTTCGCACGGTGACGCCGCAAGACGTCGGCGACACCGCTTCCCCCTCCAAGGGGGGCGAAGAGGAAGAGCCGGACTTGAAAATCGAAGGGTGGCTTGAGCTCCCCCTGACGGAGTTATGGGGGATCCGGTCGGGGTACGGGTCCAAGGTCACGAACACGTTCAACTCCAATACAGGGAGTTTCAACGAGGAGCTTCATTCGATGCGGGGCAAGGTTTCCGTGTTCAGGGGCAGTGGATACGGGCTTACGCGGGACAATGCAGAGACCCGCATCCCCGAGCTGTGGAACGACGCCCAACTCATGCACTGGGAGGACCTTGACGATGGCTGGGCCGCTGTGGCCCGTCTTCAGGACGACCGAACGATGGTGATCGTGCAGCGGACGATCGCAGGACGACCGATCTTGTGCACCGGAAAGACGGATGGATTCGAGGGTCCCGACAGCCTCTGGACCGCTGGCTTGTTGAAAATGTGTCGCACACTGCGGGCCGAGGGTCCTCCTGACGAGACCGTTTCACTCCCGCACTTTGGCCTCATCATGACGACTCCGGCCGATCCGGAGGTGTCGGGGACCAAGTTCAGCTACACCGTCAGGACCTACGGTCTTGAGTTCGACATCTCTGACATCTCTGACAATCCGCAGACTCTAGAAGGTGCAAAGAGCGATGCAACGTTGACGGACCGGAGGAAGTTCGAAGCTCAGAAGGTTCCGCGTGGTCTCGAGCTCACCTTCGTGGAGCAGGACAGCGCTCATCTCTGGGGTTACTACTGGATTGGGGGACGCCAGATACAGTGCCAGGCAAGAAGCTGGGGTCCCTCGTCATCGGACCCTTTCGCGAAGCTCCGAGCGGTCTGCGCGAGCCTAAGGGCGCCATAGCGAGTGGAACCACCGGACCCGGCATCCTGGACAACCGCGGGGGGGTGGGAGGTTCGACCTCCTCCGCCGCCCTATTCCTTCGGCTCGTCGAACTGGACCGCGGCCTTCTCGAACATCTGCATCAGGTTGTTCTTGTCGACCGCCTTCATGTAGGCCTCCAGCGGTTCGACGACGCCATCTTTCACGAGCTGGAGCAGGTGGTCGTTGAGGTTCTGCATCCCCTTGTCCTTGCTGACCTGCATCGTGTTCTTGAGCTGGTGGGTCTTGCCCTCGCGGATGAGGTTGCCGATCGCGCTGGTGTGCAGCAGCACCTCGTACGCAGCCACGCGCCCTCCGGCCTTCTTTCGCAGGAGTGTTTGGCCGATCACGCCGCGCATCGACTCGCCGAGCATCGTTCGGATCTGGGCTTGCTGATCGCCGGGGAACTGGTCGATCAGACGGTCGACCGTACTGGGTGCGGTCGTGGTGTGGAGCGTTCCGAAGACGAGGTGGCCGGTCTCGGCGGTCTCCAGCGCGATCGCAATCGTCTCGAGGTCCCGAAGCTCGCCTACCAGGATGATGTCGGGGTCTTCTCGAAGCGCGGCACGCAGCGCTGCTTTGAAGGAGCGTGTGTGTCGGCCGACCTCTCGCTGGTTCACGAGGCAACGCTTGTTGTCGTGCACGAACTCGATCGGGTCTTCGATCGTGATGATGTGGTCGTCGCGGTTGCGGTTGATGAAGTCGATCATCGACGCGAGCGTGGTCGACTTGCCAGAGCCCGTCGGACCGGTCACGAGGACCAGCCCTTTGGTCAGCCAGCACAGGTCGAGCACCTTCGCTGGCAAGCCGATCTGCTCGGGGCTCAGGATGTCCATGGGGATCTGTCGGAAGACAGCCCCCATCCCCTTGCGGTCCGCGAAGTAGTTGGCCCGAAAGCGGGCGACGCCCTTGATCGAGTGGGCGAAGTCCGCATCTGCGTTGTCGACGAAGTCCCGGTAGGCGTCGTCATCTGCGATCTCGAGCAGGATGCTGGCGAGCTCGGTCGGGCTGAAGATCGGATAACCCTCGAGGGTTTGCATCTTGCCGTCGAGGCGGATCATGGGCCGGCTGTCGGACGACAGGTGGAGGTCGCTCGCCCCGAGCTCGACCATGTTGCGCAGCATGGCGTTGAGCCGAGGCTCCCCCGTTGGGACGACCCGCTGGGGTGCGAGCTTGTAGCCGAGACCCTCGGTTCCGCGTGGGGGTGGTGCGACGTTGGCGACAGCGACGGGTGCCGAAGCTTGCTGCACCGGCTCGTACGCGGCGGGTGGGGGCTCGGGGAGCTGTCTCTTATACACATCTCCGAGCCCACGAGACCTCTCTACATCTCGTA
>CAJXVA010000032.1 GCA_913061055.1 uncultured Pseudomonadota bacterium | reverse complement strand
TACTGCTGGCCCGTGCTCTGGTACAGGACCCGGACATCCTGCTGCTGGACGAGCCGACCCTCGGCCTCGACATCGCCACCCGGCGGCATCTCCTCGCGGAGATTCTGGGTCGGGTCGCAGAGCAAGGCTGCCCGATCGTTGTCGCGGGTCACGAGCTCCGTGAGGCTGAGACCATCGCGGACCGATTCGTCCTCATCAACGAGGGCAAGATCGTCTGCGACGAGCCCGTCGCGGACCTGCTCAGCCGACACCGTGCGCTGTCTTGGGACGAAGACGCGCCGCCGCCGCCCGAGGCACTCGACGTGATGCTGCTGCCCAGCCTGTTCGGCCGGCGCGCGCTCGCCCACAGCTGGGACCCCGAGCTCGCTCAACTCTGGATGGAGCGCGGCGGCAGGGTCGAACCGGCAGATCTCGAGACCGTGTACCTGTCGCTCACCGGAGGATCCGAGCATGCGTAAGTCAGACTGGGCGATCGCCCATCACGCGCTTTCCGATGCCTTGCCGACGGCCCTGATCGGCTTGTTCGCATGCGGGGCAGTCCTGTACGGGACGGTCGACGCCCCCCGCAGCGAAGCCACGGCAGCGCACGGTCCGCTCACGTGGCCGCTCCTTCCGCTGATCGCCGCGGCGATGTGGGCCGGCATCGGAATCTTCTCAGAGATGAAGGTCAGCATGGCGCACACCTTGGCGCGTCCGCTGCATCGCGGACGTTGGCTGGCGGTCCGAGCGACCGTGCACGCGGCTGCTCTGGGCGCGGTGGGTATGGCTGTCCATGCTTTCTCGGCGAACCTCTGGGCGACAGACCTCGGCCCTCCCCTCGCGTTTGTCGTGGGGCTCATCGTCATCGCGTTTGGTCTGGGCATCGTCGCGGGGGCGTGCGCCAACACCGAGACCGGCGCCGTCGGAGGTGCCGTGGTCGGTCTGGCGCTCACCGCAGCGCCGGTGGTGATGCTGGTCGATTTCTACGGCGTGTCGTGGCCACGTTTGATCTCCGCGTTGGGGGGTTGGCTCTGGCCGGCGGCCCTCGTCGGCGGCGCGAGCTTGCTGTGGCCCCTGTGGCACGTCGTCCGCGACCTGCCGCTGCGCCGACCTCGACGGATCGCGGTCTCGGTCGCGACCATCGTGGCGTTTCAGCTACTGGCGCTCATCGTCATTTGGCAGCCAGCTGCGTCTCACGCGACCTCGGCCGAGCACGGTGAGTGGGTCGCGATCGACGGAGTCCTCGGCGGCCCGCGGGTGGTCTACACGGGAACCGACGGAGCCGTCGACGGCGTCTACGTGGAGCGAGATGGACGGCCAGTCCCCGTCTACGGCGGAGGTGCCCGCCGCCCCGAAGTGGTCGACGCGAGGCTCTCGCCCGACGGCCACGCGATCGCGCTGCTCCTGCGACCCTCCGAGTCGGATGGTCGACGCATCGTCCTGGTCGATTTGCAGTCCGGGGACCAGCTGAGCACCGATCTGGCGCACAGCACCATCGCCCTCGGTCACTGGTCCCCCGACTCCACTCGGTTCGCGTTCATCGTGCCGAGCGGCGATCTAGATCCCGGCCGGCTCACCGTCGCGAGTCTCGATGACGCCACGATTCGCGAGATTTCGCGTCCGCCCGTCTGGCGCAGGGTCATCGGGTGGCACGGGGACCACGTCGTCGTGCATGAGCGGCGCAAGCAGTTGGAGCTCGTCCCGACCACGCAACGCGCCGCAACAAGAAAGATCGGGCTCTTGTCACAGTCTGGCTCCTCCTCGGTTTCGACCTCGGGCTCTGGCTTTGCATGGCTGATGGCCGATGGACCGCGGCGCCTCCCCAGGGGCAGCCAGCGGCGCTGGACACTGATGCTCCAGTCGTGGGAGCCCGCAGCACAGCCCGTCGCGGTGGACCTGCAGAGCTGGGTCGGTGCCAAAGTCACCGCCTTCGGATTCCTGGACGACGATCACGTCTACGTAGAGCTCACGGAGAACTACGCGGCGCGAGACGGCAGCCGGCCGACGCCGCCCAAGCGGATGCTGATCGTGCACCGAGACGGCGAGGTGCAGAGCGTCGTCGAGCAACGTCGTGGCCCAAAGCTGCACAGTCTGACCGGTCCGCCGCAGGGTCCGTGGATCGCCATCGACGTCTTCGGTGGCAGTGCACTTCTGCAGCCTGATGGTCGGACAAGGAACAACAGTCGCGGCAAGAACCTCGGAAACCGGTCGCTCCGATGGGTCCCCATGCGCGATGTCAAAGACGGCGTCGAGTTCATCGACGCTTCCGGGCGACGCAAGTCGCTGACGCTGACGGGTTTGGAGGAATCACGATGATCAAGGCTATCTGGCGCGCGGCCGCTCCGAGCCGCCTGGGAATGCTCCTCGCAGTCTTCTCGATCGTGACGCTCGCTCGGCTGGGCGGAGCGGTCAGCGAAGGCGATCGCTGGGTCGGCAGCGAATCGCAGACCATGATCTCGGTGGTGGTGTTGTGGCTGGTGCTCCCGGTGTTCGTGTCGATGCTCGCCACCCAGCTATTCCGGGGCGAGCACGCCCCCTGGTCCTGGGGCCTGGCCCGCCCGATCCCCCGGTCGCGGCTGATCGGCTCGGTCGTTGCGATCGACGCGCTGACAATCGGCGCTTGCATGCTGCTCGCATGGCTCGTCCTCGGGAGCGCCACTGTGACGTCCGGCGACATGCTCGGGATCACCTCCCCGCTCCTTGCGGCCGGCGCCTACGTTGTTCTGTACCTGTTGGCTGCGATTGCAGGGGGCCGTACGTCATCCACGATGCGCGCGATGGGGGCGGTCGCGCTCGTGGGCACGACCATGCTCGTCGCACTCACGTCGCTGGTGTCGTGGGCGATCGGTGACGCACACAGCCTGTTCGGTTTGAGGGACGATTGGGCTGCAGCGTACCTGTGGAATGGGCTGGTGCGATGGGGTGATCCGGGTGCGCTGACGCAAGCACACACTTGGTGGCTACTCTCCGGCATGGCCATCACGGCCGCGGCCTTGTGCGGGCCCCTGTTGGCGTTCATGCGCACCGCACAGCTTGCGCCGGGTCCAGCGCGTTGGTCCAAACTGCTGATGCCAGGTGTCGGACTGGTCGGTCTGTCCGCCCTCCTGCTCGTCGCGGGGTGGACTCAGGCATCGCTTGCAGCCCCGTTGGAGGCCAAGACGGGTGACGCGGAACTTCGGGTCACCGCGCAGCCGGTCGACCCCAACCTGACGGTCCGCGCGGTCTACCTTCGCTTCGACGCGGGCTCCGTGCCGCTCACGCTGAGGCACGATGCCGTGCCCATGCGCGGCCTTGGGACCTGGACCTTCGTCGACCTCTCGGCTGGCCACTACCAGGCCTGCGCGTCGGTACATCGTCGGGGTCTCCGACTCGTCGAGCACTGCGTGCCCATCATCGTGACAGACGAGCCAAGCCAAGCCATCTCGTTGGACGTATCCATGGCTGAACTCGGCGTCTGAGTTCACTCCGAAAGCGCAGCGAGTTCGGGCTCGAGCTCGGGATTCGCCGCCAACGCGGCGTCCACGAAGGGCTGCGGGTCCTCGCCCATCGCATACGCGAGCTTGGCCCGACCCAGGTTCACGTGGGCCCAGTAGATGTTGCGGTGCCCATCGGGTGCCGAGTCCAGAATCGACCACGCGCGTGCGTACGCCTGCGAGGCTTCTTCGTTGTTGCCCGCCTTGGCCAAGAGCTCCCCCAGGTTCGCCACCGACGAAAGGAGCATCATCGGATTGGACGCGGCGGGGCTGCTCTCGGCGGCTTTCAATGCGCGGCGCTGCATCGAGATGGCCGCGTCCAGCTCACCGCGGGCGTCGTGCAGTGCCGCCATGGCCCCGAGCAGCGGGTGGTTGTCATAGTGGTCCGGCCCTCGGAGCTCGGTCGCGCCTTGCATCGCGGCCTCGAGGACCGGGACGGCCGCCTCGACCTCTCCAATCGTCAACAACATCCACCCCAGGTTCGTCCCCGCGACGATGGTCTCGGGATGCGCGACTCCCTTGGTCGCGTTGCGGATCGCAAGCGCCCGCTCGAACGGCTCGCGCGCCGCCGCATAGTTCCCCTGTCCACCGATGATCGCGCCCTGCATCGTCAGGATCTTGGCCAGCGCCTCGGACTGGGGACCGAGCGCGGCTTCGAGGATGGCTTCGGCCCGTCGCGACGACGCCAGCCCGGCCTCGATGTCCCCGCCTTGGGCCTGGCATTGCGCAAGTGCCGACAGGCAGTACGCCTCAGAGGGTGACCCGGGGCCCAGCTGCTCGACGTAGATCTCAATCGCGGCGCGCAGCTGTTTCTGAGCCTCCTCGCACTGGTTCATCTGCGATAGCGTGAACCCAAGTGAACGCTGCGTATCCCCGACGTAGAGCGAGGACGGCTCGGTCTCGCGGCGGATTTCGAGCGACCGTCGATACGACCCGGCCGCATCGTCGAATCGCGAAGAGCTCTCGAAGCTCCGGCCCTGCGCGTAATGCCAATACGACAAGAGCTCCGGGGGATCGCCCGCCGTCGCCACGATCGAGCGGCCGAGCTGAGCCGCCTCGAGGGCCCGATCGTACTCACCCAAGGAGATCCAGGTTTCCACCCGTTCGATGATCGACCGCGACAGCGTCCAGGTGTCTCCGTGCAGTGCCGCCAGCTCCATCGCATCCTCACCGAGGGCGAGGGAGTTCTCGAAGTTGTCACGCCGGCGCTCGACCGACGCCAGCCGATACAGCGCCGCGATCGTGCGTGGCCGGTCGGTGTTCTCCCGGGAGACCTCCAGCTCGGATGTTGCGGCGGTGTAGGCCTCGTCAAAACGCGAGGCCACCTCCAGCGCGAACGCCCGTGCGAGCCCCTCCGTCAACGCGGGTCGTCCGGACCCACCGGAACAGCGGTCCTGCGACACCGCTCCGTTGAGGCTACCCAACACGGCCCAGCGCGCCGCCCCGGTTGCCTCGTCCGCGACTCCGACGCGCAACAATGCGGCGACCTCCCTCGCCTCGCCGTCCAGGCAGGCTCGGCGGGGCGCAGACTCGGGCGCTTCGCATGATTGCGCGTAGGCCTCGGTCCAGCGATCGGTCCAGCGCTCCACCTGCGCGCTCACGCTCGAAGCCACCTGAGGTGCGGAATTCTCGAACGCCCGAAGGGTCTCAGCGCGCTCTGGGACCAACGTCTCCAGCTGCGCTTGTGCCAGAGCGCCGCAGTCCGGCTCCTCACGCGCGGCGGCAGCAAAGGTCCCGGCGGCGAGAAGAGAGACCCCGCCAAACGTGGCGAACGCGATGCGCCGAGCACGTTGCTGCATCCCGCGACGCAAAGACTCCGCGAACGCATGCACATCGGCATGACGAGCCTCGACGTCCTCGCAGAGCGCGCGACGCAGGGCCGCGGTCGCAGGACCACAGGGACCGATGCGCCCCGATGAGAGCGCCTCCATGCTCGGGCGATCGCCGGTCAGGAGTTCGACCGCGACCAACGCCAAACTCCATTGGTCTGCCCGAGCGCTCCCCCGAAACGTCGCGCGAGCTTCCGGAGCCATGTACGCCAGGGTTCCGCCGCGGGGTTCGTCTCCAGACTCGGCATCGGCGGCAAGTCCAAAGTCGATCAGCGACACCCACGGCGCGCCGTCCCGTGTCTCGACGACGATGTTCGAGGGTTTGACGTCGTGGTGCACCAAACCTGCATCGTGCGCCGCAGCCAGGCCATCGGCACACTGCAGAATGACCTCGAACCGAGTCTTGGGCTCGGGCTCGGACTCCTGTGCCCATCCCCGAAGGTCGAGGCCTTCGAGCAACGCCATCGATACGAACACCGACCCCGCATCTTCCCCAACGTCGTGCACCGCGACCACGTGCGGATGTCGAAGCCGGGCCAGCGCACGCGCCTCGGAGAGGACTTGCGCCCGCAGGTCGGCCCCCTGTCGCGGTCGAATGAGCTTCAACGCGACACGGCGGCGGAGTTCTTCGTCCCACGCGGAGTAGACATCCCCCATGCCACCGCCGCCGAGCTTGTCGATGACGATGTAGCGACCGACCGTCGTGCCACGTCGAAGTCGGGTCGCCGAGTCTTCGGCGGACGCGTCGCCCGTTCGGGGTGCGGCCAGCAGGGCGCTCGTGGTCTCGTCGTGCATGATAGGGTCAGGGGGTTCGTGTCTGGGTCGGACGATACGACGTCACTGTGGGCGGTGACGCCCAAGCCCTCACTGGGGACGAGAATCCCCGCGTTGTTGGGCATCGGCGTCGGCATGCCAAGGCTGGTCCTGCTGCGCGACGCCGAAACGGTCCTGGGGCGCGGCCAAGAAGCGACGGTCGTGCTCGAAGCGCGGGGCGTGTCGCGGGAGCACGCCAAAATCATCATGCGCGACGGTCAGACCGCAACGCTGGTCGACCTCGAGTCGCGCAACGGTACCTTCGTCAACGGAGACCGCATCGATCTGGTGGTGCTGGGCGAGGGTGACGAGATCCACCTCGGACCGATCGCCTCGTTTCAGTTCGTTCGCCGCATCGAGGACGAGCTCGAGCGGGCGAGCCGGCGGGTGGCTCGAACCCGGCTCGACGCCCTGACCCCCCGCGAAGCCCAGGTCGCCCGGGAAGTCGCTCGAGGGGGCAGCAACAAGGACATTGCAGCCCGGCTGGGCATCAAACCGCGCACCGTCGCCGCTCACCTCGAGCACACATTCGCGAAACTCGACATCGGCTCCCGTGCGGAGCTCACGCGACTCGTCACCGAAGACGAGCTGACCACCCGCTGACACGCCGTCCACCTTAGGCGGGTCGTCCCCCCGCGCGCATCGGTCGAATTGCCAATCAAGCCGGGACCTGACGCACACGTCCGCCCGGGGCCAGGTGAGGCAACCCCAGCGGCGTATTGGCAGGACGACCGATGCTCGCGCGTGGCCGCCGACCTACACCGTCGGAGCCATGACGCCGTCTCGAGCCTCCTCCTCCATCGCCGCCCCGGTGCTCTGCCTCGCGCTGGCACTTGGCCCTCGCACCGCCGCAGCCGCGGACACCACCTGGGCCCAGACGCTCGACACCCCCGCCGTTGCCGCCCACGTCGCGGCCCACGGAGGCGACGTCTTGATCCTCACCGCGGGCCGAGGCTCCAACTCCCTACGCGAGGTGGCCAAGGCGCTTCGGGCCGAACTCGAGGAGGCCGGGACCGCGGGCGTCGTATCGCTCTCGGAGTCGAGCAAGAAGACCGCAGGTCTGGACGACGCGAGCCTCTTGGGCGCGCTCGACACCGACGCGGAGCGGGTCGTGATCGTCCGGGTCGACGACGACCGCGTCACGGTCTCCGTCTACGACACCGGCGGCACCGCAATCGGCGGGTTCTCGGCGGCACGCGGAGATGCCATCGAGGCGCCTCCACAGACCTCCCACACCGGCGACAGCCCGCTGGCGATCCTCGAAGGCGAGGTGCCCGAATCCGAGGACAGCGCGTTGGCCGAATACGACCGCAAGCGCGTCGTGTTCGACGGCGCACTCCAGGTCACAGCGACCGGGACCAACAGCGCGGTCGTCTCACGCCGATTCGAGCCGCGCACGGGCGCCGGCGCTCCCCTGCCCGGCGACGAGTACTACGCCTACGTCGGCCGCGACGACCTCGCCAAGGAATACCGACGACGCAAAGCCGCCCGCCAAGGTCTGATCACGGTCGGGAGCCTCGCAGCCGTGACCGGCCTCGTCGTGATGATGGCACTTCCGATCGCCGCGATCAGCGAGGACGACGGTTGCATCTCCATCGAAGACCCCCTGGAGTCCGACGCTTGCACCGCCAGTGCGGACCGTCGGCAAAAGAAGAAAGTGCGACGCGGCCTCGGACTTGGCGGAGGCCTCCTGGCGGGCGGCATCGTGATGGGTGTGATCGGTGGCAAGCTTCGTCCACACACCTCGACCGCGACGGACGTCCAGGAGATGGGAGAGTCCTACAACAAGGACCTCCGCAAGCGCCTGGGTGTTCGAGAGGTCGCGGTGCGCGGCTCGGCGGATCGGCGCGGCGGCGGCGTGGTGCTCTCGGGGAGGTTCTAGTGCTCGGCCCCCTCCTCCTGGCCACCGCACTCCTGACGTCTCCGACTCCGGGCACGCCCACCCTCGAATCGATCGAGCGCGAGACCATCGACCTCTTCGAGCGCACGGCCCCTTCCGTCGTGCTCGTGGAGACACGGGACGGGTTCGGCTCTGGTTTCTTCGTGAGTCCGCTGGGGCACATTCTGACCAACCGACACGTCGTGGGCGCCGCGAAGACGGTCAAAGTCCGGCTGCACGATGGTCGCCGCATGGTGGGAACGGTGGTCGCACGGGGCGCTGGCGGAGTGGATGTGGCCCTCATCAAGGTTTCGGCCAAACACACCCCTCCCCTCGCGTTCGCCTCGACCCGATCCCTTCGAATCGGCACGTGGGCGGGAAGCGTCGGACACGGCAGGGGCGGCGTATGGACGTTGACGACGGGACTGGTCTCCAACGCCCACGGCGCGAGAGACCGAGGCGTGTTGCAAACGCAGATCCCGCTCAACCCGGGCTCTTCCGGCGGCCCCGTGTTCGACCGACGAGGACACGTGGTGGGTATCGTCGTCTCGGGCATGGTCGACAGCGACGCGATCAACTTCGCGATCACGCCCGAGACGGCCCTCGCAGCGTTGGCCAAGCTCCGGCCGCTGGCGAACTGCCTCACCATCAACGCCCCAGCCGGCGCCAGCGTGTTCGTCCAGGGCGCCCGCGTGGGCACGGGCCCCGTCGTCACCGTTGTGGCCGAACCGGGAACGTACCGGGTGGAGGTCGACGGACGTGGTGGCCGGAAGCACCGCAGCGTAACCTTTCCCGACGTCCGCTCCGTCTCCTTCGGGTCCTGACGGAGCACGTCTCGAGGTCACCGCGCCATGCTCACGACAACAGAACGCCTCCCCACTCGGATTCGCAGCGCACTCCTCGAGGTCGCACCGGACCACGCGGTCGTGCCCTTCCGCTTCAAGACCGCCGCAGCGACTTCCGCCGCGATCCTCCGCGAGATCGAGACCGTCGCTCGAACCCTCGCAGAGGCGGTCCCCGCGGCCAGGGTTGAGCTCGAGGGATACGGTTCGCAAACCCAAAAACTGGGCGGCAAGGGACTGTTCGGGGGAGGCGTCCGAACCGCAGCGCAGGTCTCCGGCCGAGTCGTCCTGCCGATGGCTCCGAAGGCCGACTTCATGGCGCGAGTCACGACCGTCGAAGAGCTCCGGGGGCGACTCGAGGCCGTCGATCTCCACGAGGGCTCGCTGGGCGTTGGCGAGTGTCAGTTCGCCCTGATCGACCGCGAAAGTCACCGCGTTGCGGCGTATGCAGCACTTCGTGCCCGCGCCGATCGATTGGCGGAGGCCTACGGGCTGACGGTCGAGCGGCTCGTGACCACGGGGGAGCTGTCGGTGGAGATCGCCGGCCCGTGTGCCGCGTTCGTGTCCCTCGACGCGACCTTGCACTTTCGAGCACCGCCCGACATGCCCGGCTGATCCGGTGACCTCGCAACTGCGCGTCGTGGACTCGACTACGATTCTCCCCCGCCATCGGGCACACTGCGCGGCATGGCGACCTACGCGATCACAGGGACCAACCGCGGCATCGGACTTCAGCTGACTCGGCAAGCCAAGGCAGCCGGGCACCGGGTCATCGCGCTCTGCCGCACTGCGAGCGACGCCCTCAAAGAAGCCGACGTCGAGGTTCACGAGGGCATCGACGTCGCCGACGACGGGGTCACCCAGACGCTCGCAAAGATTTTCGAGGGCGAGTCCGTGGACGTCCTCATCAACAACGCCGGTCTCCTCCGCCGAGAGACGCTCGAAGACCTGGATCTCGACGGGATCCGCCGCCAGTTCGAGATCAACGCCCTCGGGCCGCTGCGTGTCACCAAGGGCCTGCTGGGAAGCCTGGGCGACGGAGCGAAGGTCGCCATTGTCACCTCCCGGATGGGCTCGATCGCCGACAACACATCCGGAGGAGCGTACGGCTACCGGATGTCAAAGACCGCCGTGAACATGGCCGGCGTCTCGCTCGCACACGACCTCAAGAACGACGGCGTGGCGGTCATGCTCGTGCACCCCGGCTTTGTCCGGACCGAGATGACCGGCGGCAACGGGATGATCGAAGCGGAAGAATCGGCCCGGGGGATCCTCGCGCGAATCGACGGGCTCACCCTCGAGAAGACCGGAACGTTCTGGCACCAGAACGGTGAAGCCCTGCCTTGGTGAGACCCGTAGCCCCGCACTTGGGCGGGGTTCGAGTCGGCGCGCAGATCAGCCCATGTCGTAGAAGAACTCTTCTTTGACGATCTTGCCGCTCTCGACGGTGAAGAGTCCGACCTCATCCATCTGCATGCGCTGACCGCTGGGCTTGTTGGTGATGTCGTACTCGAAACGGACGGCGAAACGGTCCTCACCGTGGGGGTACGGACCGGCAACGGCGGCACTGTGAATCTCGTGGTTCTCGCTCCACCACTGGTTCTTGCCTCGGACGGCCTCGATACCTTGGGCGATCCGATTGCCGTCGGGACCGGGGCTCGCCTCGATGCTCTCGATGTTCTCCGCGTAGAGCGTGTTGATCGACTCGAGGTTCTTGCCCTCTTTGCAGAACGCGACGAGCTTCTGACCGATTTCTTTAGCTGACATGGCCGAAGGCTAGCGGATCCAGCGTGCTGAAACGCCCCCGTTTTTCGGGGGAGGCCAGGCGCAGGGCCAGTCCGCCGGGAACCTTGTTCCGTCCGCTCTTCGCTATTCGCTGCCGAGCGCGTGCGGAGCTTTCCGACGGACCAACCCGAGGATTGGCTCGACATCCTCTTCGCGAACGGTGAGCGTCGTGGCCTGCTTTCGTCCTACGATGTTGAACCGTAGTTGGTGGACCCTCCCCAACGCGCCCGGGGCGTTCGCAGCCTGAATCGTCGTGTACTCGACCTTCTCGAGCACGGACGGGTCTCCGGTCAATGCACCGATCACCGCACGCCCCATTCGGGCGAACTTGAACAGTCCGACGTACAGCATGAGCAACCCGGTCGCGATGAACACCAACGCAAAACCGTAGAGCGCGACGAGGGCCGCGGTACCCATGTCGGCCGCCTCGGAGTCGAGCTCCAGCGCATGAAGTGCGATCATGAACAGACCGAGCGCGACGATGCACGGGCCCATGACGTTCATCGTCCGTGCGGTCTTCGTTGTCGCCGCATGGATACGGTCGAGCGCATCTCGTTCGTCCATCACAGAGGAAGACGTGCCGGCCCCGGCGACGTTGCAAGACGGGGCCATCGTCCCCCAAAACATAGCGCACATATCGCCCCGGGTACGCCTCCGGTGCACCCGCGTCTGAACGAAACCGGCTCCCTGCACACAGAGCTACGCGGGCGGCGGAAACTCGTGTTCCGGTGGCATGTCCAGGCTATGCTTGGGGCGTCGGGACGCTCGCCGATGACCGCCGATCCGCCCAGTACATCGCTCCGTCCAGGAAGCCTGGTCGCAGGTCGGTTTGAGCTCGGGGAGAAGCTCGGCGAGGGCGGTATGGGGGTGGTCTATGCCGCCTACGACCGCAAGCGAAAAACCGAAGTCGCGCTCAAGACCCTACGGATCCGTGACGCGGAATTCCTCTACCTGATCAAGCGAGAGTTCCGGGCGCTGACGGACTTCAGCCACCCGAACCTGGTCACGCTGCACGAACTCGTGGTCGACGAGGAACTCGCCTTCCTCACGATGGAGCGGGTCGAGGGTGTGCACTGGATCGAGTGGGTTCGCGCTGGTGGGACCCTCGACCGCGGTCGGCTCCGGGACGGGCTGGTTCAGCTGGTTCGGGCGCTCCACCATCTCCACCGCCACGGCCTCGTCCACCGCGACGTGAAGCCGACCAATGTCATGATCACGGGAGACGGCCGGCTCAAGCTGCTCGACTTCGGTCTGGCACTTGGAGCGCGCTCGCGCCCCGACCCCTCCGACAGCTTCGTGGTGGGAACGCTCGACTACCTCTCACCGGAACAAGCCCGCGGCCAGCCCGTGACCGCGGCCTCCGACTTCTTCGGGCTCGGCGTCATGCTGTACGAAGCGATGACCGCACAGACTCCGTGGGCGGGTGTGGACGCGCGACAACTCCTCGAAGAGCGGGTTTCCGCGGAGCCCGCGCTCGCGTTCGACCAAGAGAAAGAACACAGCGAACTCGCGTCACTCGACCTGCTGTGCCTCGACCTACGACTCCCCGATCCCCAACTTCGACCCGGGGCCACCGAAATTCTTCGACGTCTCGGTGCGACGCGACTCGACAGTGAGTCGGACAACCGAAGCACCTTCGTCGGCCGAACGGTCGAACGGAGCCGGCTCGCGGCCGCCGTCGAGGAAGGACTGCAAGGAACCCCCAGGCTCCTGCTGGTTCGAGGGCAGTCCGGAACCGGAAAGAGCGCCATGGCTCGCGCCCTTCTAGACGCGCATGCCGAGTCTCAGGATGCACTGATTCTTCGGGGGCAGTGCTACGAACGGGAAACCGTCCGGTACTCGGGCGTTGATGCCGTGGTCG
The DNA here is from genome assembly GCA_913061055.1 of uncultured Pseudomonadota bacterium. Lineage (GTDB taxonomy): Bacteria > Myxococcota_A > Polyangia > Nannocystales > Nannocystaceae > CAJXVA01. The sequence continues at coordinate 24,619 of CAJXVA010000032.1, read as the reverse complement.
ATGCACTTCGTGCCTACCTGCTCGAGCTCGAACCGGAGGACCTGGAGCTGCTACTCCCGGGTCGCTCCGCTGCTCTCGCCGTCGCCTTTCCTGTCGTCGAGGACCTGATCGCCCCTTCGGCGGTCGACCTTCCCACCGACCCGCTCGAGCTCCAACGTGCCGCCGGCGATGCATTCCGGGACCTCATCGTCCAGCTGTCCAAGACCCAGCGCGTGCTCCTGTTCATCGACGATCTGCACTGGTGCAGCGATGAGACCACCCGCCTGCTCCTTCATCTGCTCCAGGCCCCGCCCGACTCCGGCTTCGTCATCATCGGGACGTACCGCGCCGACATGCTCGAGCGATCCTCGAGCCTGGCCAGCCTGCGGGACGAGAGCAAGGCTCGGGAAGACCTCTGGGAGCTCGACCTGGGAAGCCTGCCCTACGAGGAGGCGTGCCGGCTCGCAGCCACGCAGTTGGGGCTTTCCGTCCCCGACGACATCTGCGACGAGATCGCTCGAGAGTCGGGAGGAAACCCGCTGTTTGTGGAGGAACTTGCTCGCCACGCGGCCACCACCGGTGCCGTTCGAGGCGCGGGGCGCCTGGGCCTCGAAGCGATGACCCAGACCCGGGTTCACGGGCTACCGGATGCCGCCCGTGACCTCCTCAACGTCCTCGCGATCGCCGGCGGCCCTCTGACCCAGCGCGTTGCCATCGAGGCATCCTCATCGCCGACCGACGGCAACCTCGGCTTGGCGGAACTCCGGGCCCAACACTTCGTGCGCACGTTCGGCCCTGGCCCCGACGATGCCTTCGAGGTCTACCACGGGCGCGTCCGTGTCGCGGTGCTTCAGCTGCTGACCGAAGAACAGCGCGCCCAGCACCACCTCGCACTGGCCAGCACCCTCGAGCGCGCCGACGCAGATCCCGAATCGCTCGCGTTCCACTTCGCCCGATGCGGCCGAACGGACGCCGCCGTCACGTACCTTCGCCAGGCGTCTCAACTCGCCTCGCAGGCACTGGCCTTCCGGCGTGCTGCCGACCTCGCGCAGCAGGCTCTGGGCCTCCTCGAGGACACCGACGACCTCCCACTTCGTGCTGCCCTGGAGGCCGAGCTCGGTGAGGCACTGAGCAATGACGGGCACGGCGCAGAGGCTGCCGAGGCCTACCTCCGGGCCGCGGCTGCCACCGGCGACGATGCGATCGAGCTTCGACGACACGCGGCAGAGCAGTACCTGCGGAGTGGACATGCGGCCGAGGGACTCCCACTGCTGACCGAGGTTCTCGAGGCGGTCGGGCTTGGCCTTGCCCGCAGTCCCAAGCGCGCGATCGGGTCCTGGCTGCTGCAGCGTGCGTCGATCGCTCTCATCGGGACCGAGTTCACGCCCCAGTCCGAGGCCGAGCTGGACCCGCGTGCCCTGCTACGGGTCGACATCTGTTGGACTGCCGCCACCGGACTCCCCGCGGTCGATGTGCTCCTTGGACAGGACATGCAAGCGCGCCACCTTCGACTGGCGCTTCAGTTGGGCGAGCCACGCCGAGTCGCCCGAGCGCTCAGCCTCGAGATCCTCTACAGCGCCACATCCGGCACCCGCAACGTCGAGCGGGTCAACACCCTCATCGCGCGCGTGGGTGGTATCGCGCAGGACGTCGGAACTCCACACATCGACGGGCTCCTTGCCCTCGCTTCGGGCGCGGCCTGTGCGTACCGCGGGGAGTTCTCCGAATCGATCGAGTTTCTCTCTCGGGCCGAGGACACGTTTCGCAACCACTGCACCGGGGCTGCGTGGGAGCTCTCGTTCACCAACACGTTTGACGTGCTGGCCCGGCTGTATCGCGGCGACTTTGCCCGGCTGGTCAGGACGCTCGAGGTCGCGACGAACGACGCCCGTGCCCGCGACGACCTCTTCACGATGCTCATGGTCCGCATCGGATACGACTACTTGCGTCACCTCATCACCGACCAACCCGATCGTGCCAGGGCGCAGCTCGAAGCGGCCCAAGCATGGCGCCCGGAGGAGGCTGCAAACCCAACGTTCCGCTTCACGATGCTGATGGCGTTGGGTCGCATCGAACGCTACGCGGGACGGCGCCCAGAGGCATACGCATGCTTTGTCGAGCACCACGCTGCGGTGCGCAAGTCCATGATGCTCACCAAGCAGCCCTTTCTGCTGTATTTCTGCTTCGAGCGAGGCAGCGGCGCGCTGTGGGCAGCCCACGCCGCGCATGGAACGGAGCGGGACCGGCTGTTGGCCGTCGCCCGCAAGGACTGCTCCAAGATCCGCGCCGAGAGAACCCGCTGGGGCGCGGTGTTCGTCGGACTGCTCGAGGGCAGCTTGTTTGCCGCCAACGGTGAGCGCGACTTGGCACGGCGGAGTCTCGAAGGCGCACGAGCCGAAGCCGACGCGTGCGACATGCGACTGTATGCGGCCTCGGCCGAGGTTCGCCGCGACGAGCTCGACGCCCGCCGCGAACATGACTTCACCGCGTTCGAGGCCGAGGGCGTCGACGCGCCGGCACGCATGGTGAACATGCACGCGCCGCCTGTGCTCGACTGGTGAGCGGCTACAGAGGCGAGAGCGTGCCGTCCGAGGCTCGGATCCACCGAGGCGTCAGCACTTCGTCCGTCGCCGACATCGCGTGCTCTTCCGAGGGAACCACCAGCGCTTGCGGCGGCAGATCCCATGCATCCGCGGCCAGCTCGTTGGGCACGTAGAAGCCCAGGTCTCCCATCGAGCCGATCGTCAAGATGCTCAGCGGCGCGACATTGCCAAACCCGCCCAGGCTTGGGCTCATCAGCTCGTCGTCCATGACCGTCTCACGCCAGTGGCTGTCAGACGATCCCTGCTGCGCGTTGTTTTCGACGGGAACCACCGCCCCGGCGAAGGGTTGGCCACCAAGAAGCTCGAGGAACACCTGGGTCGCTCGGGGCCCGAGGAAGTGGGTATCCGCCCCGGCGTTGTCCGGAATGCTGGGGTCTTGAAGCAGTCCCGAGAAGCGCCACAGTGAGCCCACGCCCAGCACATGCCCCATCTCGTGGAGAATCACCGTCTCCAACGAGCCGGTGTCCTCGAGGACACCCAGGTCAAAGGTGTCGAAGGTCATCACACCCAAGTAGGGCGAACCGTCGTCGCGAACCGAGCAGGGTCCCGCTTGACCGAGGATGTTCCCGTTCTTGCCCCCGGGCCCGTCGATCTCCTGAAGCTGCACGAAGATGTGCACGCCGGTCACCGACACGTTGCCGCCGTCGAACTGCACACCGCATTCCTGAGCGAGACCGGACAGCGGTCCCTGAATCGCCGGCAATGCGTTGATGATGGCGCCCTGCCAGCGCAGACGTGCAGTCTCGAACGCAGCCGCCTGCGCATCGGTCGGCGGATTGACGTAGTGCAGAACGATGTCGAAGTCCGAGATGGTGCGGCCAGTGAAGTCGACCGGCGGCAAAGCGCCCGCCCCGTCGACGACCGCACGAACGAAGTAGTTTCCGTCGAGCTTGCCAAGCTGCCAACTCTGCGCCGTGGCAACTCCGTCCGCATCCGTGACCGCTTGCACCTCTCCGACTGCGCCGCCCACGAGGCCGGCGGTTGTGAAGGTGACGCTTGTGCCTGCGACCGGCGTCCCGCCCGAGGTCACCCGCACCGCCGGCGGAAGCTCGATGAAGTCTCCGGCGAGCGCGGACTGGTCCACAGGGGACGCGGCCTCGACCGCGTCGACAGCCGATTCGACGCATTGCCCGTTGCTTGGAATCTGTCCCGGCGGGCACGGACACTCCGGCTCGCCGAGGTTGCAGCCGGAGGTGATGAAGCCTCCGCTGCTGCTGGACTCATCGCCGTCGTCGGCATCAGAGGAGGGGTCCGAATCGGTCGCGAACTCGGTGTCGAACCCGCTGTCCTCGCCATCGGTGTCGATGACCAGTCCCGCTTGGTCAAAGATGAGCCGCTCGCTGCATCCCGAAGCAGCAACGACCAAAAGCCCCAAAGCCAAACGCGAACCCGTCACACCTGCATGGTGACCGCTGGGAGACGCTTGGCACAAGCCCCGCGACGGAACCGCCGCGGGGCTGATCTTTTTTTCACGATCTTTGAACGCCCGAGAGACTGACCATGGCATTGAGCTGAGATCCGTCCTGAACGAACTCAGAGGCGGTTCGGGCAAGAACCGACGACACGATGCCGATGAACGGCAGGTGGTCGCCATTTTCGCACGTGGGTTGGCCCGGGGCGTCCTCGGCGTCGGGCGTGAACGCCTCGTCCCAGCGGACCATCCCGTAGGTGCCATCCGCGGAGAGCGCCCCATGAAGACATGGGATTGCATGCTCTCGCACGTAGTCACAGATCAACTGCCGACTCGCCGCGTTGTCGAAACAGTCCAGCACGAGCCCGGCCCCCCCGAGGAGTTCCGCCACGTTGCCGGCCGCAAGTCGGACGCCTTTGGCCTCGACCTTCACCCCGTAGAAGTTTTGCAGCTGCATCTTCAGGGCTTGGGCTTTGTTCTTGCCGACCGATTGTTTGACGAAGGCCTGCGACTGCAGGTTCTTCGACTCCACGCGATCGAAGTCGACGAGTCGCAGCGACACATCGAGGTTTCGACACGCCACCGCGACCGCCGACCCGAGCGCTCCCACTCCGCAGATCACCACGCGCATGAGAGCACCCTAGCCGAACGGCACCTTGGGACGAAGGTAGATCCGAGCGCCGCCCGCAGTGGGAAGACGGTCGACCACATAGTCTCGAAACGCATCTTCGGGCAGGTGCGCGATGTGAAGCCCGCGGAGTTGGCCGCTGCGGATGAGCTCGATCGCCGTGCGACGGATATCCCCGTCGCGCATGTTGTCGGCAACGTTGGCTTTGTAGTCGACCGAGAGACCGTTGTAGGTGATGTTGAGGATGGCCATGGTTCAGTCTCCTTTCTCGGAGAGGTTCAGGCCCGAGGCGGACCGAATGAGAGTGGTCCACCAGGGCTCGGCTTCGACGATTCGATCGTCGGGTTGTTCACAAGTTTCAGTGCGCTCACCGGGAAGCCGGCGGAGCAGTTGCGTGGGGGTGATGACCGCGTAGCGGAGACGACGACCGAGCGCCGCATCCAGGGCCGCCATCGTGGTCTCGTCCTCGAGCGAGAACTCTGCCCCGCCCAGCGGGTGGGTGTGAGCGACCTCGATGATGTGCTTGCGGCGTGACCAGATGGCCTGCCAACGCGCGCGCGAATCGGGAAGCGCCGTTGGGCTTTGCGAGGCGTCGCTCCACAACACCGTGTCGTGCACGCCGATGAGGAAGCAGACTTCACGGAGCATCGTTACGCCCGTCGTGTGATGTAGAGAAGGTCGCCATGGATGGCTTCCGAAATGACCGAAGGCAGGGCATCGAGACCCAGTTCTTCATCGGCGCCGTCCAGACAGATCCCAGAGTCGTAGACGTGCAACGTTTCCCAATCGACCGTCGCGACAAAGCGCTCCCCGAGGTAGCGGAAGATGACCTCCATCGTCCGCTCGCCCGCGAACCGCGTGTCGAGCAGCGTGGCCCCTGCCCCTTCGAGAGCGGCTGCCGCCCGCGTCGGTGCATCATCGGGCGTCCCCGTGGAAACAGGTCCACGCGCGCGATGGTCCGAGCTGGGGTCCATCGTGTAGACCCGAGCCTCGAGCGTATCGAGGACAGCCGCCGGGTCTCGGGTGCCGTCGGCCACCTCGTGGAGGACTGCCCCGACCTCGCGCACCGAGACGCGCAGGCCCCTTTCCTGTGCCTCGCGGCCGAGTCGGGCAAAACCGAACGCACGACGCAGACTGGGCGTCGCGCCCGCGAGGTCTGCGATCGCTCCGCTGTCGAGCAAGGCCTCTCGCGCTGCCTCCTCGGCGTCACCTTCGAACTCGAGCATGTCGAACATCGGAGCGTCGCCATGCCACAGCCGCGCTGTCACAGGAGAGAGCACCGGAGGCTCATCGTCGGGCATCATCAGGATTCTCCGCGTCGCCTCGCCTCCGACAAACAGCCAGTCGTCGACGATGTGCCCACGGAGACTCTTGCAGCGATGAAGCGAAGGGGGCTCGGCCGCCGCGATCGCGGTGGCGTTGCGCCCTTTGATCTCGAAATCCCACCAACCGACGGCGACGGGTGACGTCACACGAAGCCGCCGGTCGGGGGCATGGACGAAAGCGCCGCCAAAATACGGCAGCACCTTCGTTGATTGAGCGCCGAGGAACTTGCGGTAGTCCACGTCCGTGTTCCTCAGGGTAACCGCAGCAGCGGAGTGCTCATGACCTTCTCGACCCAAGCGGTTTGCTTGACCGCCCCGTCCTTGGATGGAGGCGGCGCTTCGAGCACGGTCTGCAGCACACGGGGCACCTGGTACGGGTCATCGAACTGCTCGATTTCCACGACCGAAAACGGCACCCCAAGCGCCCGCGCACAGTCGGTGACCGTACGCCCGCGGCCATAGGCCACGTTGAGGATCAACGCCATGGCGTCGACCCGGTAGCCCTCGTCCGCGAAACACTGCGCGAACCGAGCGCCCTGCTCGCCAGCCTCGTCACCGACGACGAAGACGATGAGCTTGGCTTCCTTGGGCACCTTCACTCCCGCAGCCGACAGCGCGTGCACGGCTGCGATGTGCATGGTGCCACCGCCCGCGCTCACGCCGGAGAGCATGTGCGCGACAGCGACCCGACTGGGCGCCTTGGGCACGTGCACCAACCCCATCGTGTCGAACGACGCGATGTGAAGCTTGTCGGCTGGGAAGCCCGCGAGAATACGCGACAGCGCGTCCACGGACTTGTCGAGTGCACCCTGCATCGATCCCGAGCGGTCGATCAGGAACATCACGTGGATGTCCTGCTCTCCCGTGGCCTCCTTGACGGCGTTGCGCGCCGCGGCATCTGCCGAAGCTTCAAGCCGGTTGCGGAGGTCATCGCTTTGCACGTTCTTGGCGATGTTCAGGCCCCGTTGGTCGGTGGCACTTTCGATCGCCTTTTCCCATGCAGCGCGAATGTCGGGGTCCGTCATCAGTCCCAGCTCTTCGAGCGTGGGCGTCAGCTGACGCAGGTCGCGATCCGACAGCGTCGGAAGCAACGAGACCATGATGGCAGGCGTGAGGCCGATGTCGGGCGGCAGACGTCCCATGACCTCCTTGTAGGCGAGGCGTCCGGTGACGATCGTTTCGCAGATCTCAGCCTCGCTGAGCCCGTCGAACCGCTCGGACTTCTGCAGCTCGAGCCCATCGAGGCCGAGCTCACGGTGACCGTCTTCCGCTTGCTTCTGCTTCCATCCCAAGACGGCGAAGAAGCGTTCCGACTGCGGCTTGTAGCCAACCTTGCGCGCGATGTTCTTGATCGTCTCCTTGTAGCCGGCCTTGACCAGGCCTTCGAGCATGGCCGGGTTGGCTTCTCGGTACGCCAGCCACTTGGCTGCGACCTTCGGCCAGCGACCCAGCGCAGGCTTGCGAGACGTCGCATCGACGAAGCCCGCCGTACGGTTGAGTTCGGCGATCTGCGGGGTCTCCAGCAGCTGAGCCACTCGAAGCACCGCCTTGGGCGTCATCATCCGCACCGACTTGCGCTCGTAGTGAAGCACCATGGCTTCGCCGATGAGGCGCAGGTCGTCGTCGTGGAATGCGACAGAACCGTCGTCGTCCGTGACCGGCTGACCGCTGCGCGGCTGCACCAGCATGAGCGCAGCCGAGGCGACCTTGAGGTCACGCCAGTCCGTCTTCGTCAGCGCGTAGCTGGAGAAGTGAGCCATCAAGTCGTTGTTGAGGCCGTAGATGTCCAGCAGACGACCGTAGAGGTTCTCGGCCGCGGGCACGAACAGACCCGGCGCCACCTTGTCCCCGCCGCCGCGATGTCCCTTCGCCGGGACCCACTTACCATCGACGTTGATCCCCGGGCGGTTGTGCCACAGGTGCGCCGATGCGTTGAGGACCAGGTCGAGCAGGCGCTCGGCTGGACCGCGCTGTTCTTGTGGAAGGGTTGCGTTGGTCATCGTCTTCGCTCCAGATACGGTTGAGAGTCTATCGAGGATGAGGAAAAAAACGGTGTCACCCGAGTGTACGAGCCGCAAGATGGAGTCCAATGCTCTGCCAGCTGAGCTACGACAATGTCGGCCGGATTCGAACCGGCGACCCTCGGATGCGTTGCGTGTGGGGCTCGTGCGGTTGGGTGACGAAAATCTAGAGGTTGGGCCAACGAAAGTTGGCCCAGCCGCGGGCTGGCGCGAAGGCGAGGTCGCGCGGCAGCCCGCAGCTGTTCCGATGGAGAGTGTTCCGTGCCCGAGGCCCGAAGCCACGAGACTGTGTCAGTTCCCGAAACTGATGCCTTATCCACTTGGCTACAACCCCGTGGGGGGCCGACGGGATTCGAACCCGCGAAACGTTGCGTGTAGGGCTCCGGTGATTGGGCACGGAGAAGAGGTTGAGTCCACCCGAGTGGACGAGCCGCAAGATCGAATCCATCGCTCTCCCTACTGAGCTACATCCGCCGAAGCGAAGGCCGGAGTCGAACCGGCGACAAATGGGTTGTTGCGTGTAGGGCTCGTGCGGTTGGGTGGTCAAAGTCGGTGCTGCGCAGGGACCAACGGACGTTGGCCCAGCCGCGGGCTGGAGCGAAGGCGAGGTCGCTCGACAACCCGCAGCTGTTCCACACAGCGAAGAGGGTTCACACGCCCGAGTGGCGGAGCCATGGGCGATTGTATCGCCGCCTTAAGAGGGCGGTGCCTTTACCATTTGGCTACAGGGCCGAAGAGTGGCCCCGGCTGGATTCGAACCAACAGTTTGAGTTGCGTGTAAGGCTCTGGCGATTGGGCGTGTGAGAAGTTGGGTTCGCGTCCGAGTGTTGAAGCCATCGTCGATCCGGCTGAAAACCGGACGCCCGTCCACCGGGCACGACCTCTGAGTGGTGCGAGTGCGGGGATCGAACCCGCGAGTTTGCGTGTTGGGCTTCCTCGTTGGACGCGAAGAAATCTTGGCCACTCCATCCGGAGTCTCGGCCGAGGGGAAAGGGTTGGGCTTCCGAGTGCGCAGGCCGTTGGATCGTCTTTTCAGGACGACTGCGTGACAGGCAGTTGGCCGCGAGGGCCGGGCGTGTTGGGCCCATGCGATAGGAAGCGCCGGAAGTCGGAGTCGAGGGCGCGAAAAAGCCGCCTCGACGATGTCGGGCGGCTGCCGGAGTCTCGGGCGTGGGAATGACCCCACGAGACAGGCAGGCCGCTAGACCAGATCCTCCCGCAAGGGAAGGCACTTGCGTCCGTACGCGGACGTGTTGGCTGGTCTCGACATGGACTGGGGTTTAGTGCCGCCCTAGCGCATCGTCAAGGAAGTTTTTCGAGTTTTCTTCCTTCGCACCGGACCGTGTGCCCCCACCGAGCGACGCGTGTTCGCCCCTCCGAGACTCATCGACTCGAGAAGCCCGACCGGACACCTGTGCCGAAGGTTCGAAAAAGCAGTGATCCAAATCTGGTCCGCACACTCTACCGCCGCCGATGAAGACGAACCGCCCGCGTTCTCGCGGTCGAGTCGGGTCTTACGTCGCGAAGTGCTGGCTTGTCATTGCCAGCTTGGGTCTCGCTGCTTGCGAGAATCGCGATGATACGCCCCCGCTCGACCCCCCCAGCCCGGAGTCCCAGCCGATCGCGTCCGCGGAGTCGCCGTGGTCCTCGTCTGTTCCGTACACGACCGAGGTCCTCGACACCGAGCTGACCGACACCGACCGCGAAGTCATGACCCTACGCAACTGGAGAACGGGGTCCACGTTCACGGAGTCCGAAGTGAAGCGATTGAAGTTCCTCCGCAGTGCCCTTCCGGGCAACCGTTCTCTGATGGCGTTTGACCCTGCAGAGCGAGAAGAGCTCCGAGAACAAGAGGCGGAGAACACGGCGCTCGGCCGAAGAATCGACGCTGGCAGCGGCACCGCGGCCCAGATCTCCGCGTACTACGAATTCAAGGCGGCCTACTACGATGACAGAATCGAGGCGCTGCAGTTCGTGCTCGGGGAGCCAAGCTGGGACCCCGAAACCAGAACTCGGTACGAACGATACGTGAGTGTTGCGAAGAAGGAGCGGGCAAAGCTCGTCGCGCAGCAAGAAGCAGCGCTTTCCCGCGCTCGACAGGAGTCACAAGGATGAAACGAAAGATCCTCAACTGGAGCTCAACCGCTGCTGTGGCAGTCGCCGCCGGCTTGCTTGCCCCCTCGCCAGCTCAGGCGGAGACGGTCGACGACCCGGGCGTCTCCACGGGTGCCGACCCTCTTCCGGGCGCCATCATCCCCATCGATGGCTACCTCGATACGCACGTCCACTCCCTCGCGCGATACGGCTACGGCGGCCGCTACCTGCACGGAGAGAGCGACGCCAACGCGGTAGACCAGTCAGTCGACCTAGCGCCGTGCGCAGGCAACGACCACGGCGTTTCCTGGATGCCGGGGTGGCTGATGTCGCTGCTCATGGTCAACCAGTTCGAGCGAGCCCGACACACCCGGGCAACGTTCGGGTTCAGCGGCAACGCGAACCTGCACTTCAAGGATTGGCCGATCTTCTCCACCACCGCCCACGAACAGGTCCACCCAGACTTCGTCGAGGACCTGCACAACGCGGGAACGCCAAGCCAGCAGATGCTGGGCGAGCTGGACCAGAACCTGAAGATCTTCGTGATGTCGGCGGTCAACTTCCGCGGTTTGTGTTCGCTGATTCGGCGAGACTTCGGCGACATCGACCCGGACACGGGCGCACCGTTCGACTGCGACGACGACACCAACCTTCGTCGCCAGATCGATCTTGCATGGGGGATGAGTCGCGTCGGCCGCGATGGGACGCCGAACCCCAACGGATTCGACTGGTTCCAGGTGGTGCGGTCACACTCCGAGGCGGTACAGACCGTCGCCTCGGGCCGTCTTGCAGTCGTACTGCACCTCGAGGCAAGCGAACTCATGGATTCGGGCCTCGCCGACCCCACACTCTCCTTCCAGGACATCGACAGCGAACTCAGCCGGTACCACGCCATGGGTGTTCGTTCCTTTCAGCCGGTGCACGAGGTCAACAACCAGTTCGCCGGCACCGCCCCGTTCGATGGCAGCGCGAGCTTGGCAGCTCTGCTGACGGTGGCCGACGCTTTTCGCGGGTTCACGCCGCGAGAAGTGGTTGCAGAGATGGTTGACTGGACGCTCCGGGCTGCATGGAGGATCGCTACGTTCCGGTCCCCGCCGCCATACCCATTCCCAGTCGACATCAACCGCTACCGCGTGAGCCGCGACCCCGACGGGTTTAACCGACGCGGACTGACCGAACGCGGCCACTACCTGGTGCGGGCCGCAATGTGTGAGGACATGCTCGTCGATGTCGCGCACATGAGCGAACGAGCGTTCTGGGGCACGCGGCGCGCGTCGGAGAGCGCGTACGCGGGCGGTGGATGGCAGCTCGGAATCGAGGATGACTACCCGCTCTTCCACTCCCACGCCCGCTTCCGCGACATCGATGCTGAGTCTGCCCCACCGGAGTACTACTACTCGGACGAGCAAATCTCGGAGATCGAAGACACCGGCGGCATGCTCGGTCTGAGAACCTCGAATCAGCCGGTCCAGACTGTGCACCCGAGCATCTCCAACAGCTGTGAGGGCTCAACGCGCACCTGGGTGCAGAGCTATCGCCACGGCATCGACACGCACGGGCTGCCCATGGGGATGGCCAGCGACATGAACAGTGCCATTGCTCAGCTCCGGCCACGGTTTCGGTCGTTGGGCAGCAAGTGGGACGACGGGTCCTGGATCGACGGCCAACGCTATCGGAACTGGGCCTGCGACGGCACGGGCGCCGTCGACCTCGCAAGTGCAGCGCCGGGCGACATGGTCGGGAGCGACTATGACTTCATCGGCTTCGGGCGCTACGATCTCATGGACGACGTGATGATCGACGCTGAGATCCTCGGGCAGGAAGTCAGTCGCATGAAGAACGAGTCCGCTCAGGGTTTCCTTGACATGTGGGAAAGGGCGGAGCGCTCCAACGCTCTGCACCGAACTCCGGCGATGAACGATTTCTGCCAGAAGTCGTTCGGAAACCGGGGAACGGACGGCGAGCAAACCTGGTTCCGGGACTTGGACATCACCACGGTCGCCGACATGCGGACGTACCTCGAACAGGAAGCGAGCGAAGCGGCGGCCCTCAACTCGAAGCCTTTCGAGTTCGCCCCCGATGCGAACCGATACGACGACCTGAACTGGCTCCTGAGCCCCTTGGAAGGTCCGCCGTCACAGCGCACACCGATCACGCCCGCCATCGTCGAACCGCAGGTCCCGTGCAGCCCGGGGTCAGAACTGGCGTGCGCGGTTCCGATGCCGCTCGATGCGGAGTTTCCGCCCGCCTGGCTCGTCGAACGCATGGAGTCGGAGGACGACCAGCTGCCACCGCTCGAACCGTGGCAAGTCGACGAACTCGCCGAACTGCAGTGGCCCGAGCAAGACCTCTCGATGCTGCCAGAGCTCGACCCACACGACGACTGAAACTCCAAGGGCGGTGCGGGGTTGGCAGCAGGCCGCCCCGCCTGCCATCGGTGCACGTGCAGAGCACACTTCGCCGGATTCCCGACTCTTCCGGTCAAACTCGGGCGCCGTCGCGGCGCGGTGATCACGATGCCCGGTACAGGCAGTTCGTGCGATGATACTTGGGCGTGGAGTCCGAGCAGCCGACCAAGGTGACACCCGTCGCCGACCTGGACGAAGCGACCGACACGCTCCCGCAGCGACTGGGTCGCTACCGGGTGTTGGGCGAGCTCGGACGCGGCGGCATGGGTCGCGTGCTTCGAGCCCTCGACCCCACCCTGGGCCGCGAGGTGGCGATCAAGCTCCTGTCCCGGCGCCGGAGTGCCGTCGATCCGTTGCTCGTGCTTCGGCGGGAGGCGCGGGCGATGGCCCGCCTCCAGCATCCGAATGTCGTGGAGGTGTTCGGGGTCGACGCCGACGAGGGACGGGTCTACATCGCGATGGAACTCATCGACGGCCTGCACCTTGGGCAGTGGGTCGGCGCAGGGGACCGAGCGCCGGCCGAGGTGTTGCGCAACTTCATCGAAGCGGGAAGAGGACTCGCCGCGGCGCACGACGCAGGCGTCATCCACCGAGACTTCAAACCATCCAACGTGCTCATCGGGCACGACGGCCGCGTCAAGGTCAGCGACTTTGGCCTGGCCCGAACGTGGGGCTCGCAGCCTTCGCAGGACACGGCGTCCATGCGCGACGAGTCCCCGAGCGAGGCCCGCGAGGAAGAACTCACGTACACCGGCACCGCCGTGGGAACGCCGACGTACATGCCCCCCGAGCAGCACCGCGGCGAGCCAGCGGATGAACTGTCGGACCAATACGCGTTCTGCGTCGCGCTCTGGTACGCCCTCGCGGGCGAGTCCCCGTTCAAGGACACCACGGGGCTCGAGGCGCTTCTGGCCGCGAAAGAAGCCGGGGCTCCACGCCTGCCCACCCGGGTCGCCGTTCACCGCTCCATCGCGGCGGCGCTCGAACGAGGCATGGCAACGAATCCTCTGGACCGGTGGCCGTCGATGGAGCCCCTGCTCGAGGCCCTTCGTCCGCAGAACCGGCGCACCGCATGGATGCCGTGGGCCGCCGCGACCGCGGCAGCCGTGGCTCTTCCGGCTTGGGCCGTCGCGAGCGACAACGATGCCGCCGTGAGTACCTGTGTCCGGCAAGACGCCGCTGCACAATGGGAGGCTCGACGCTCCACCGTCTCGGCCGCGCTCGATGCCCTCGACACTCGCACCGCACAGGTCGCCCTCGAGCGTGTCGACGCCTATGCGCAGCAATGGACCTCCGCCCGCCAAGAAGCCTGCGAAGCCGCCGACTCGCCGCAGAGGCTGTGCGTCGAACAACGAGGTGCTGCCCTGATCGCTTGGGCGGATGCACACCAGGCGTCCGAAGACCTTCAGCAGGATCGCATCCTCACCTCGATCGCCAAGCTGCCTGGGCTCGACTGTGCAGCACCCGAGGCGACCCCCCATGCACCGCATCCCGGCGTGATGCTGGCCGCCGCGATGCTGGAGGCGGGCCGATACGACGGGGCGCTCAAGAACGTCGAAGGCCTGCTCTCCGACGTCGACCTCAACAGCCACGCCCGCATCGAAGCCCTCCGTTTGCACGGTGAACTCCTGCAGCACCTGGGAAAGTCCGAGCAGGCCATCGAGTCGCTGGAGTCCGCCTTCTTCGAGGCCCACGGGGCGCAGCGCCACGACATCGCCTTCCACGCCGCGGTCCGGCTGTCGTTCATTCACGCCGAGGTCTACCGACGCTTCGAGACCGCAAAACGCTGGCTCGACCAGGCACGCGCGATGGTCAGACGGTCCGGCGACCCTGCCGGCATGCTCGCGTTCTTCGAGAACGCTCGGGGCTCGTTCGAAGACGGCCAAGGCAACTACGCCGCCGCGGTGGAGGCGTTCGGCCACGCGCTCGCGTTGCGCGATGAATCCAACACGAATGCTCTGGTCCGGGGTGCGCCACTCAACAACCGTGCATCCGCCCGCGCCGCGCTCGGCGACTACGCAGGTGCGGTCGAGGACTCTCGCCGCGCGGTTGCAGCCTTCGAGGAAGCTCTGGGACCGCAGCACCCGTATGTGCTCACCGCGCTCACCAACATGACCGCCAACCTCCACCAGACCGGCGCCTACGCCGAGGTGTTGGAGGTCTGTGACACCCTCATCGCCCGAACCTCGGAGCGCCACGGGACCGCGCATGAGTCCATTGCCAGTGCCGAGATGGCACGAGGCCTCGCGCACAAGCGACTCGGCCGACCCGCAGAAGCCGAAGCGGCGTTCCTCCGCGGTATCGATGTGCGCAGGGAACTCGGCGACGAGGGCCCATCCGCTGCCTTGGCTTGGGTGAACCTCGCTGCCCTGTTCCTCGAGCAGGGAAAGCTGGACGAAGCCGAGCCATGGATGCAGCGTGGCCGCGAGACTCTGGAGCGGACGTTGGGCGCTCAGCATCCCGCGACAGCGCAAGTCATCGGAAACATGGCCCGCCTCCGCCACGCGCAGGGGCGGTTCGCCGAGGCAGAAGTCCTGCTCGACGGTGCTCTCGAAGCTCTGCAGTCGATCTTGGGTACGCAACACCCGATGCTGGGCTCCTACTACTTCTATCGAGGCCAGGCGCGCCGCGAGCAGGGCAAGCAGGATGCGGCTCGGCAGGACTACACCCGCGCGCTTCCGCTGCTGAAACAAGGAGGCGCTCCCGAAGACCTCGAGGAGTGCAATGCCGACCTCGCAGCGCTGGACGAGCCCTGACATCCAGGTAGACTCGCCGTCGATGAGCGCCCCGAACCCAGGGCAACCCGCCACCGGGGGCACCATCCCAACGCTCGCCTTGCTCGCGCTGCTCAGCGCAGCTCCCTTCCCACCGGCTCCGTGGGGCGCGGGCCTGTTCCTTCTCGCGCTGGGCGTGACCGTGACCTCGGCGAAACGCAGCCCTCCGCGGGTCTTGCACTTCGGCGTTCTCGTCACGCTGATGCTGGGACTGCTCGCAATCCCCGGCGCCTGGATGACCTGGCCCGGCCCCATGATACTGGCGCTCGCGCTGTACTGGGGCGCGCGTCGTCGGCTTCCGAAGGCACCCGGCAGCCTGAGCCGCGGCGAATTCGACCGCGGCAACGCCTTGCTGATGACCGTCTTCATCGTGCTCTCCGCCAGCGCGCTCGTCGGCTGGTGGTGGCTGTTCGACCCCGACCTCTCGGACGCCGTCTCTCGCCTGCCCGAAGTTCACGTGGCGGTGTTGATCGCCGCGGGCCTCGCTTTCGCCTGCCTCAACGCCCTGGGCGAAGAAGTCATCTGGCGAGGGTTGGGTATGGGTGCGTTGCATGCCTGCGGCATCACCGGAGCCCCTGCGCATGTGCTCCAGGCAGTCAGCTTCGGCCTCATGCACATCCACGGTTTCCCCCGTGGATGGATCGGCGTCGGCCTTGCCTCCGTCTACGGGTTGATGATGGGTCTGCTCCGCATCCGCTCCCGAGGCCTGCTGGTCCCCTGGGTCGCTCACGTGTTCGCCGACCTGGTGATCTTCGCTGTGCTCGCCGCCCTCGCGGCGGGCTCGGTCTGACCCGGCAACCATCGAGCAGCGCCGGTTCTGCGAAGACGTAGAATTGAAGAAGGGCCCAACCTCCGAAGAGGCGGGCCCTTGTTCGCAGCGTCTCCAGCCTACTGCCAGATGAGCTCGACGCGGCGGTCTTTGCTGCGCTCGGACTCGTTGCTTCCGGCAGCTTCGAGCGAGCCCTTGGCGATGACCTGCATGAGCTCACCGGGGACGCCCTTCTCGGAGAGTGCACCTTTGACGCTCTGGCCACGACGCTCGGTCAGGAGGATGTTGTACTCCTCGGTGCCGAGCGAGTCGGCGTGCGCCTCGAGGAAGATGCCTCGGTTCTCGTTGATGATGCACTCGGCAGCGGTGGTCAGGGACTCTTCCGCTTGCGGGGTGAGCTTGTTGGAGTCGAACGCGAAGAAGATGGCATCGACGCCGCAAGGGCCGTTGCCTTCGCCGTCGCCACCGTAGTCGCCCGAGAAGACACACATGCCGCCGTCACAGATTTCGTCCATGGGGCACTGGTCGTCGGTCTGGCACTGACCCGAGGCCGAGCAACGGCCGGTGGCCAGCTCGCAGGTGCCGGGCGAGCACTCGATGTCGTCGCTACAGGCCGAGCAAGCGCCGGCGGTGCAGACGAGGCCACCGAAGCAGTCCATCTTCTGAGCGCACGGAGAGTTGAGCTCGCCGTCGCCGCCGCCACCGTTGCCGAGCGCAGCAGCTTCGGCGGGGTCCATGCAGCGGAACTCGTGACACACGAATGCGGCGGCGCCTTCAGGGCCCTTGTCCACACACTCGGCGTCGGTCTTGCAGTTCTGACACGTGCCGTCGACGCACGTCTCGCCGAGGTCCGCCTTGCAGTGCTTGTCCTTTTTGCAGACGGGGTACTCGGGCTTCTTGCAGCCGCCAACCATGCCCATGAGGGAGGTCGCGAGAAGAAGGGACGAGAGCTTCAAAGCAGTTCGAAGGGTGGTCACAGCGCGGGAAGCTTGCACGGGCTTCGCCACCGCAGCAAGGGCCGAAGTCACGCCTGGGATCCGCCGTCTTCTCGCGGGTTTCGAAGCTTCTACGGCAAACATGTCCTATGAGGCAGGCTGCCCCACCGGGGCAGAGGGTCGCCGGGGCCCTGCAGCGCCGATTTCCGGGCGACTGCGCGTCTCGTAGCCCAGACTGCATCCATGGCAGCCGTTGTGTTCGACCTCGATGGGACGTTGGTGGACTCGCTCGCGGACATCGCCGCGTCCACGAACGTCTGCCTGGCCGCAGCCGGCCTGCCCACCCACACGCAGAACGCCGTCCGGGGCTTCGTCGGGCACGGAATCGGCGTGTTGGTGGAGCGAGCCCTCGGAGCTCACGCCACTGCGGCCCGTGTTGCGTCCCTCTTGGCGGCGATCCGAACCCACTACCAACAACACTCGACCGACCGGACGCGGCCCTTCACAGGCATCGCGGAGCTGCTTCAGACCCTTGCCCGGCGCCGAGTCCCGCTGGGAGTCGTCAGCAACAAACCTCACGAGATGACGACTCACATCGTCCGCGAGCTGTTCCCCGAGGTGCCGTTCGGCTTCGTGGCGGGGGAGTCTCGAGATATCCCGCGCAAGCCGGACCCCACCGGGATCCTCACCGCCTGCGCCACGCTGGGGGTCTCGCCCTCCGCTGCGGTGTACGTAGGAGACACCTCCGTAGACATGCAAGCCGCGCGTGCGGCGGGCGTGCGGAGTGTCGCGGTGACATGGGGATTTCGCGACCGCGCCGCCCTCGAGCCGTCTCGGCCAGACCACTGGGCGACGAGCCCCGAAGACATCCTTGCGGTTCTGTAGGGGCGACAACTCGAAACCACCGGGCCCGGAGCAGACGTTGTAGTGTCAGGCCGCCGTGGACTGGCGTGCGTCGTTGCTCGAGATGAAGCCGGTGGAGTCGCCGAAGGCGGTTCGACTGTTGGCTGTTCTTGCCACGGTATCGCTGCTCGTCGGTCTCGGTCTCGGCCTGTCTCGCATCGATGCCACGTCGATGTGGTTGGACGAGGCATACTCGGTCGTCGATGCGCAGCGTCCCTGGGCGGACATGCTCGCGATGCGCACCGAACGGGGGACCTCGGTCCACCCACCGATGTACTCGATCGCGCTGCGCGGGATGTTGGCGACCTGCGGTGTCAATGAGACCTGTGCCCGGCTCCCGTCCGTCTTGGGGGCTGCCGGGGCCTGCGCCGTGCTCGTGATGTTGTCAGGCCGGATGTTCGGGTGGGTCGCTGCCATCACCGGGGCGTGGATGTGGCCGACGCTGCCGTACCTGCTCAAGTACGCCGACCAAGCCCGCGGCTACACGCTGCTGCTGCTTCTCTCGGCCGTCGCCATCGCTTGCGGTGCCCGGGTGCTCGGCTACTGGGGCGACGCTCGGTGGCGACGCGCGGCCGCGTGGGGCCTCGCGCTGTGCGTCGCAGCGATGGTCGGCATGCACTTGCTCGCCGCAACGTTTGTCGTGCCGCTGGCCGCCGCGCTGTGGGTACTGACCCGTGGGCGGGATCCGCGGGCCCGAAGCGAACTCCTGCGCGCATCGGTCCTCGCCGCGCTGCTCATCTTGCCCCTGGCGATCGCCGTAGGCATTGCGGTCACCGGAGACGACACCGCACGGTTCGCATCAGCGCCGGGAGCCGCCAAGGGACTCGAGCGCATGACACACGCCTTGGTGTCGCTCGCAGAGTACACGTGGACCGTTCCGGCGCTGATGGGCGCCGCGGTTGTGCTCACCCCGGGGCGTCGCCGTGGACTCCTCGTCCTGGGTCTGCTCGTCGCACTTCTCCCGGTCGTCCCCCTCCTCGTTCGGGCCCCCTCGCACTTCATCGTGCTTCGGTACTTCTTCCCGTCGGTGGGCGTCGTTGGTCTGATCGCATCTGCCGGCGTGGGAGCGTTGGTTGCGGCGCCGGGCCGGCTCCCCCAACGCTGGACGTCTCGGGTCCCCGTCGCGGTCCTGCTTGTCGTCGGCGTCGCGCTGGGCGGTGTGCCCTCTCGCATGCTTGGGCAACGCCACGCCAAGAAGCTCCGCAAGCGAGCACGTGCTCGGTCGTTCGAGCCTTGGAATGAAGCGTCCGCGTGGATCGCCGAGCGCAGCGATCCAGGCGCCCTCATCGTGGTCGTTCCACACGAAATCCTGTGGCCTACGCTCCGCGTCTACCCCGTGAGCGACGCCGAGGTCGTGTCCGACGATGCCGAGGCCTTGCTCGCCCGCCTGCAGGATGAGGAGCCAGCGCAGGTCTTCGTGGTGTGGTCGCACATCTCCAACAAGGAGCGGCAGACGACCCTCAATCGAGTCATGCGGACGATGGGCCGCGCACGCTACCGGTCGCGTGATAACGAGGTCTTCGGGCGTCGGGCGATCCTCGTCAAGGAGTACCGGAGCCGATGACCGAGCTTCGACGAGTTGACCAGCGCCCAACCTCATCTATGCTTGAGGCCGTGTCGCGGTTCGCGCTGCTCTTGTCGTCCGGTGTCTTCGTCGGCTGTTCGGTCCCCACGCCTGTCGGGAACCTGCAGCAGGCCGGTGCGGGGTCGAGCGCAACATCGACGACCGACGCTTCGACCGAAGAGCCCCTGCCCAACACGTCCTCCTCGTCCTCCTCGCCCGCAGGGTCTTCAACTGCACCCGCGGCGAGTTCCTCCACTGAGGATACCGCCGAGGCCGAGATGACCTCGTTCGCGATCCGGCGCGGCGACCTGCCCAGCGGGGACACAACCGACACGGTCGATACGATCGGCTCGGAGGTGGGGACCGGACCCGAGGGCGACCCTGACGACCTGCTCATCACCATCGGTATCACCGCCGGCACCTGCGGCGACCCGAACGCATCGGATCCCTGCCAGACGTGGACCGTCACACTCGTCCTCACCCCTGGGCAGCAAACGACCGGGACCTACACCGACGGGGAGGTCGACGGCTTCTACGGCGAACAAGGCACGCCCGACGCCGGAGGGATCTGCGGTGGGACCGGCGGTACGCTGGACGGCTTCACGATCATCGTCGAGGCCATCGATGACAATGGAGTCGAGTTGGTCTTCGAGGGCGATGGGATCGGACCCACCAATGTCGACCTCAACGGCATGAGCTTCTCCGTACCGCGCTGCTAAGGGGTGACACCCCGCCGCGGGGGCGCTTCGCCCCGGGGTATCCCCCCGTTCACAGAGCGCTCACGAATCGGTCCCCCTCCGGTCGCGTCTGAGTAGCGTGTCGAGAGTTGGTGCACTTCTGAGTTCGGTCCTTGCGGTCGCTGTGGCAAGCACGGCGACGGCAGCGCTGGCGAAGAGGAACGGCTTCGGCCTCGACGATCTTCGCGACCTTCCTCGCACCCTCCGCGGTGGACCGACGCCGGTCACTGTGTATCTGCACCGCGACGGAGGTCGGGTGTTTGCCGGTGAAGACGATCCGTCCCAGGCGCGTTCGGGCGTGCTGCGGCGCAGCGGCGTCTCCGTCGCCGACGTCCCTGCGTACCGAGGCAGTGACCGACAGTGGCAACAATTCACCACGTGCGTGGAGAACCACTTCCGTGCCTTCGACGTGACCATCGTCGATGAACGTCCGGCTGGAAGCAACTACGTCAGCGTGATGGTGGGCGGCGATCCAAAGATGCTGGGCCTCGCAGAGACGGTCGGCGGCGTCGCGCCATACACCGGCAAGGTCCTCCCCTCCTCGGTCGTGTTCGTGTTTCAGACGCCCCACAGCAACACGCGGTCGTTGTGCGACACCACGGCCCACGAGATCGGCCACACGATGGGCCTGGACCACAGCCGTCAATGCAACGACGTGATGAGTTACGAGGCTTGCGGCTCCAAGGCGTTCCGCGACGAAGCGGCCCGGTGCGGCGAATGGGGTGACCGCCCATGCGCCGACGGCCATGGTTCTCAGAACACCTGGGGAACACTCGCAGCGCTCGTCGGTACGCGACAGGCTCCGCGGTCCGTGCAACCGCACCGATCCACTCTCGTCCGGCGTCCGACGCAGAGCCGCCCGCCCACACCCTCGCTGAGCGTGAAAGTGGGGCCTGCGACCGCGAACTCCTCATACACGGTCAAGGTCGATGCACGAGACCCCGACGGCATCAAGAAGGTCGAGCTCATCTGGTACGACCGTCGGGCCCGGAAGCTGACCTGCGGCGAGAAGAATCCCGCACGCCCCTTCACCTGCGTGCGCCGAGGCAGCGAGTACATCTTCAGTATCCCGGTACGCACGGGGTCGTACAAGTTCGTCGCTCGCACCATCGATGGCACCGGTGCCATGAAGCGAACGGTCGCCTACGAGGCCATTTTTCGCTGATCTCCGGCTCCGTTGCGCGCTTCCCCCTCAAGGTGTCCGGAATCCGGCCGATACGAAACACTGTGTCCCCAGCACTCACCGACCTCAGTGGCGAGCTTCCCGCCGTGCGAGATGAACCCACAGCGGCTCGGACCGGTGTGTGGACAATCCGCCCAGACCAGGCACTGCGTTGGGCGCGACGCTCTCCGACGCCCGACCAAGGGGGTGGTGCGGCTCCGTCGATATCCGTCATCATCCGCGCGATGGGTGTGCTGAGTGCGGTCCTGCTCGCGGGCATGCTGGGTGGTGTCGGAGCCTGGGCGCTCTCCGCCTGACCTAGGAGCGGAGGATCCCAGACGCCCCCGCCCACGACTCGATCCCACTCGAGACGACGGGCTGCTACGCTAAGAGCTGGTGGGTCTTCTCAAGACACGCCCCGATGTGTCTCTGTACGCGCCGCGCCTCATCGACGCCGGGCGTGAGTACACCGCGCGCGTCGTGCTCCGGTGCCCAGCTCCGCTCCCCGTGACCTCGGTCGTCGTCGAGTTCATCGGGGAGGAGTCCTGGTACACGCAGAGCCAGTACGGACGTCATGGAGAATCCTCGGTGTTCTTTCGTGCGACCTCCAGCCCGTTTGCCCACGGGGAGCTGGGCGAGGGAGAGCACGCGTTCGACGTCCGGTTCAAGTTCCCACCGCCGGTACCCAACAGCTATCGAGGACGGCACGTTGAGGTGAGCTACACGGCGCGAGTTTGCGTCGACATTCCTTGGTGGCCGGCCGCGAAAGCGCGCTTCGTGCTCAACGTGCGCGGCGTTGATCCGCCCAGGCCCCCAAGTACGAAGCGGCAGGTGTTCGTGTCCGCCCTCGAGGGGCCACACACCGGCATGCCGTACTTCGAACTCTCCCTGAGTTCGCACGAGCTCGAGCCCGGAGGCCGGGTCCGAGGCTCAGTCGCCCTCGCAGGGGTCGACGCGTCGAACTACGAGCAGCTGCAGACCACGCTCTGGGCGGTCGAGCGGGTGACCGGATTCTTGGGCGCGGTCGAGCACTTCGTCCGCGTTGCCCAGTGGAACCTCGAGATCGCACCCGACGGCGAGGAGAGCCTGGACGTGGTCCCGCTCAACCTGCGGCTCCCACCGAACCTCGCGGTCGGCTTTGAACACCGCCGAGTCGCGCTCTCGTGGCGCCTGCAAGTCGAAGCCGTCATCGCCTGGACGACGGACCCGAGCATGATGGTCCCCGTCCATGTCCGCCACCGCAGGCCCGGCGAGGAGGAGATCGAATCCCTCCCCCCAGCGGTCGGCTCTCGACGACAGCAGCTCGTCTGGCGTGAAGCCGGACGGCGCAGCGGGTTCGACTTTGCGGAGGGCTTCTTGCGCAGAACCGTCGGCAAGACCGACGTCCGATTGTTTCCCGAATCCCGCAGAACGGGCTCCTGGGTGGTCGGAGAGATCCACTTCGTCGACCTGGGGCTCGGGCTCAGCTGGCGTGGCGGTCAGCTCAAGGCCCGCGAGCGGCGACAGCTCGAGGCCCTTCAGGCAGCGCTGGGCGACGATCTCCGCGACCTGCGAGTCTTGGACATCGACGACACCCGGATGCGCTTCGACAAACGTGGCGACCGAAACGTGGGCCCGCTCATGCGATTCGCAGAACGGCTCCATCACATCGCGCTCGCCATCGAAGATGCCCGGGCCCAGCTTCCGCCACCGCTGGCGCTCGAACACCAACTCGATGACTGGCGAGAAGCCGCGCATCGTTTGGGTGCTGAACTCCACGTGGGCTCGTTCGCGCTCACGGCAGAGTGGGACGGTCATCGGGTCGAAGTACGCACGCAGTTCAAACCCACCGGGCAGCCCGACCACACCGCCATCGATGTGTTCGCCCCGGAGATGATCGGACGCAAGCACCGAACGGTCTGGCACGCGGGGTCCGATGCCCCGTTTGAGACAGAACTCCCCAAGTGTGTCCGACTGCTACAGATCAGTGCGGAATCAACCCACGCAGAGCTCGAAGCTCCGGTCCCTCGGGTGCTCGACCTGGTCAAGACGGTCGAAGAACTGCTGACGATGAGTCGGCGATTCATGCGGCATCGGGGGCCCTACCGCTGACCAGTGGACAGTCCCCGCGACGTGGCATACACACCGGCTCATGGAGAGCCTGCTCCCCGAATCTCTCGCCCCCTACAGCGGCCTCATCGTAGGCGCCGCCAAAGCGATCCTGATCTTCGTTGTCGGTTGGATCGCAGCGAAGTGGGCCAACTCCCTCAGTCTTGCGCTGTTCCGCAAGCGCAAACTCGACGAGGCGGTGTCCCGCTTCTTGGCCTCGCTGATCCAATACGGGGTGCTCGCCGCAACCGTCGTGGCGGCACTGGGCGCCGTTGGTGTCGAGACCACCAGCCTCATCGCCATCCTCGGCTCCGCCGCACTCGCGGTCGGTCTCGCCTTGCAGGGCAGCCTCGCCAACTTCGCCTCCGGCGTGATGGTGTTGATCTTCCGGCCCTTCACGATCGGTGACGTCATCACGGCCGCCGGCCACACCGGAAAGGTCGACGAGATCGGGCTGTTCGCCACCACGATGATCAGCCCCGACAACCAGAAGATCATCATTCCAAACGCTCAGGCGACCGGCGGCAGCATCGTCAACCTCACCGTGCTCGGCACCCGCCGGGTCGGCGTGGAGATCGGCGTCGCCTACGGCAGCAAGCCGACCGACGTGATGGACATCTTGATCAAGGCCGCCGGCAGCGTCGAGGATGTCCTTCCCGATCCCGCGGCCGCCGCAGCCCTGACCAGCTTCGGCGCCAGCTCGGTGAACTACACCGTGTTCACCTGGGCCAAGTCCGCCGACTGGCTCGCAGTCACCGGTGGCACTCGAGTCGCCGTCTACAACGCCCTCAACGAAGCCGGCATCGAGATCCCATTCGACCAAGTCGTGATGCACCAGGCTCCCACGGCCTGAAGCAGGTACACGCCGAGTCCCTCCGTGGGCTCGCCACCCAGCGCGCACCTTCCTCGAGGGTGCGCGCTTTGTCGTTGGCCCCTACGGGACAGACAAGAGCGCATCCCACGATCTCAGCGAGGGCGCAGCCCGAACCTGGAAGGGTGCTCCGCGAATCCTGCGGATTCACTCGGCACTTCCGCGAATCGCTCCAGGTGAGCGAAGGGAGCTCCGCTCCCGCCGCGAGGGAAACCGAGAGGTTTCCTTTGCAGACGAGGGGCCGTCCCCAATCCGGTGGAATGGTCAGATGGGTGTCACCAGAGTCCAGGCGAAGGCACGAAGAGGGCGTTTGTCGGGCACAAGCAACCGATGAGGAACGACGGCAT
>CAJXVA010000031.1 GCA_913061055.1 uncultured Pseudomonadota bacterium | reverse complement strand
CAGATGTGTATAAGAGCCAGACGCTGGGGAGGGCGGAGTCTGGCGCGACTCGGTCTGCGAGCCCGCGACGGCGGTCGCGACGGGCTCGGGTTCGGGGTCTGGCGCGAGCCCGAACCCGGCCGCTGCGACAACGCCCCCAACGATCACGCCGAGCACGATCTTCACCCACAACGAGGTGACGGTCGTCGCCGGTCCCGAGATGCTCGCCGGCGCCACCGGTGGCGGTCCTCCGACGGCGACCGAAGCGACCACGCGCGTCCAGGTCTGACTCTGCCGCTCGCCATCGGCAGGCGGCTCCATCGACGCCCGCTCGGCCTGGACCAGCGCGTCCAGGAGCCCTGGCTCGCCTCCGCTCGCATGCGCGCCCGGGTCATTCTTTCGCGTTTCGGTGCTCATGCCGACCTCCGGACGGGGTCGCTTTGCAGCGCCTCGGCGTGGCGACGCAGTTGTTGTCGGGCCGACCGAAGCCGCGAGTGAACCGTGGGCACGGCGATCGAAAGGAGGGCTGCGACTTCGCGTCCGGTCATCTGCTCGAGCTCCATCAGGATGTAGACGTGGCGGAGCTTGTCGTCGATGAGCTCGAGCAGCCCGTGCAGAGTCCTGGCCGCATCTTGTCGATCAAAATCCCCAGATTGCCCGGTGCCCGTGGGGGACACCGCGCCCTGTTCCGCGGCGAGTGCTTCCTTGCGTCGCCGGTGCCGAGCCAGGGATCGCCGCTGGTGTTTGCTGACCCGGATCGCGACGGCGAAGAGCCAGCTGGTGATGGCGGCGCGGCCTTCGAACTCGTGCAGGCGCCGGGCGGCGACGACGAATACGTCGTGCACGGCATCATCCACGGCATGGTCGGGCACACCGAGGCGACGCAGGCTGCGCCATACGAACCCGTACTGCTCGCGATACGTCTTCGCGAGGTCGGGATCGATGCGGTCCGCCGCGTCTGCCTTCGGGGGATCCATGCTCTGGGGGTTCGTTCCCACTTCAGTCTGTTTTCATGATGAGGGGGACACGGAATTCGACACCAAGGTAGGCGCGAACCCCGATCCGCGATGGCACCAGGATCGGGTCCAAACCGGTCACTTCGAACGTTGGCTGCACAAACGCGACCGTCGTTCCGGCCCGCGCGGTCACCGCAAACCACTCCAGAGGCACCCAAGAGACCCCGGGGGTGACGAGCAGCGCAGCCCACGCGACCTGGGACGATCGGGGGATGAGCGCGCTCGGCGTGAGCAGCAGCTGGCCCGCCTCGATGCCCGCCATCAGCGGGAACTCGAAGCGACCGAGCGTCGGGACCGGTCCGACCTCCCCAGCCAGGCTCCAGCGCCACAGCCGGATCTTGAGCGGCAGGCCCGGCAACTCGAAGGCTGGGTTGGCGCCGAAGTGCGCGGCGACGCTGACTCGCAGGCGTCGTGGTTGCCACGCGAGCGCGAGGCGACTGTGCGGGGTGACGCCGCGCAGCGTGCCCCAGTCGAGCCCCGGGGCGAGGCTGATGGCGAAGGTGAGCGGGTCAGGGGTGGACGTGCTCTGTGGCGGCTCCGCCGGCTCGATTCCGGATGCGGGATCGATGGGTTCAGGTTCTTGGGTGGGCTTTGGTTTTGGGTTGGGCGGGGGTGTTGGCTCCGGGTCCGGGTCCGGGTCCGGCTCCGGCTCCGGACCCAACGCCTCAGGGTCCGGGCTCAGCGCCAGGGCGACCAACAGCGCGGCTGAACTCGACAGTGCCTCGCAGCTCGACGGATCGGTGAGCAACCGATCGTGCCGGCCGTCGGGGGTCTCGATGACCAGCGCCACGGCGTAGCCTGCATCCTCGTCGTGGGTGACGGTCCCGACGACGGACCAGGTGGTCAAGGGGAGCTGCGCCATCGGCTCGCCGAGGTGCTCTTCGATCTCGGCGCGCACCGTCTCGCCACTGGGGCACTGCGGCGGAGCGTTCCAGAACCAGCGCTCCCGGACGGTGGTGTCCGTGGGCGGCGCGATGGCGAGGAGAGCCAGCAGTGCGGTCGCGTATGCCATTCGCGCGGGTCAGGGTCGTGGATGCGACCAACGGTGCGGGTATAACGTGCGCCGCGGCCGCGGTCGACGAGTGCAAAGCACCCGATCTGGCGGGGGTCCGAGGCCTGTCTACGTTCGTTGCGTACGTATTGCGACCGATGTTTGCGTGCAGGTGCGCACCTAGGGTTCGGGGCATGGCGACGAACTCTGGGAAACGGTCGGGGAGTTGCTCACCATCGTGGGTCGCCCTCGTGAGGCGGTCCCGCTGCTCGAGCGCGCGCTGGGCGGAGTGGATCGAGGCGAGCTCCGGCCCAGCTCTCGTGCGGTGGTCAGGTACAAGCTCGCGCGTGCACTCCGGGACTTGGGGGAGACCGAGCGGGCGGTGGGGCTCGCCCGAGAGGCACGCCGGGGTCTCCTCGAGGCGGGCACCTGTGCGGCCGACCGAGACCTTCTGGAGGAGATCGACGCCTGGCTTGTGGACGAGCCACCTGCGCCTTTGC
Source organism: uncultured Pseudomonadota bacterium (assembly GCA_913061055.1). Taxonomy (GTDB): domain Bacteria; phylum Myxococcota_A; class Polyangia; order Nannocystales; family Nannocystaceae; genus CAJXVA01. The sequence goes on along the minus strand of CAJXVA010000031.1, from coordinate 34,678 downwards.
TCGACGAGTGAACGTCGTTGCACTCCCCTGACGCGCCGGCTTGTTAGGGATTGTTAACCAAACGCGTGCAAGCGTTTCGGAGCGGAGTGTCGGGGCGACGGCACCCCTACAGTGGGATACGGCCATTGTTCGCGACGGGCCGGACCCAAGTCGCTCCGAGAGTCCTCGAGCGCAACCGCAAAGAAACCCCTCGATGAAGCGCAAACTGAACGCTCTGTACCCCTTGCTCGCCAGCCTCTGCGTCTTCGGCGGGGCCTGTGATTCTGGAGATGCCTCCACGACTGACGCCGGCAGTTCGTCGACCGGCGGGGAGGGGACCGAGACCGCGGCTTCGACCTCCACCGGCCCTGTCACGACCGGGACGGCGACGACCGAGACGAGCACGACCCAGGACGGCACGACGGGCACCGCCGGGGACGGGACGGGCTCTTCGAGCGGCACCGGCGGTGAAGAACCGAGCGGCCTGGACCCCTCGCACTTCAACCCCGATGGCCTCAACGAGGACATCGAGGTCGTGGACTGCACGTTGAGCAACGGCGAGGAATCGTCCTGCTATCAAATCGTCCTCAGTGGTGCGCCCGCGGACCACGACTCCGGCCCGTACTGTCCTCGCAACATCTCCGATGGCGCGGATGTCTCGGGGATTTGGATCGAGTCGGGGGAGGTCTACGACGCGGACGGAGCGTTCATCGAGAACCTCGACCAGTTCTACGACGACGCCACGTGGCAGCTGTTCAACCCCCAGACCGGGGACATCAACGTGACGGATTCTCTGGCAGCCTGCCAGGCCGCTGCGGTGCCGCAGGTGCCCGAGGAGTACAACAACTACTGCGTCGAGTGCTCGCTTGACGACTTTGGCGGGGGCGTCGAGCAGACGGTGTTGATCCCCGTCACGCCGGTACCCAGGGATGCTCCAGCGGAGGTTGGGACTGCCGAGCACGTGGGACTCGCGCTCAACGGCGTGGTCATGGATCCGCCAGCTCCAGTTGCCAACATCCTCGCCGGCTACACGATCGCGACCTTCGATGACTGCGGCGGGCACGTGAACCCTTTCGAGGGATATCACTATCACGCTGCAACCGGGTGCCCTGCCGAGGTCGCACAAGACGACACGCACGCCCCTCTCATCGGCTACGCGCTCGACGGATACGGCATCTATGCAATGGAAGATAGCGAGGGCAATGAAGCCGGCGACCTCGACGAGTGTCGCGGTCAAACCGATGACGTGCGCGGGTATCACTATCACGTGGCAAGTCCGGGCGAGAACATGTTCATCGGGTGCTTCCACGGCGAGGTCGCGGGGGAAGCGGACGGTGGTCCCGGTGGTGACGTGCTGAGCTGCGATGACGCCGACGCAGGGCAGCCCTGTTGCGGCGACGATGCCTGTGACGGCCCTGAAACCGCGGCGAACTGTTCCGAGGATTGCTGATGAAACTCTGGCGCTCCGTCCTCGGACTCGTCTTTGGGACCGGGGCTTTGCTCGGCCCCGCCGTCGCGGCGGCACACAGCGGTCACACGATGCAGGAGCCCTGGCAGGTCTGCGAAGACGCCACGCTGAGCGATGCGTGTGCGTGGACGAACGACGCCGGCGACCTCTACGTTGGTACCTGCAGAGAGGTCTCGGACACGCTGCTGTGCGTTCGGAACAAGCCCATCGTGAAGCATGGGGCGCACGAGCATGAGCACGGCGTGGCGCACGAACACGAGACCCCCGGGCACGGGGACCATGAAGGCTCTCCGCCTCCGTTGGAAGCCGCCGAGACCCTGGTGACCGACGTTGAGTGTCCGAATGCCGGTCCTTCGCCGCTGCTGATCGGAGGGGTCGGTTTGTTCGGCGTTGGGCTGTTCGGCCTGTTGGGATTGTGGGGCTGGTCGCGTGAGAGGCGTGCGTCCTCAACCCTCGTCGCGGCGCTGGGCCTATTGAGCGTCACGGGGAATAGCGGCTGTCGCGGCATCGAGGAGCCCGCGGCCCAGCAACCAGGCGTCGAGACTCCGGTCGCCGAGGCTGGCCTCGATGCAACTGCTTTCGCCACGGCGCCGACGCAGACCGAGTCCTGCACGCTGAGCAACGGCGAGCAGGCGCAGTGTTACCGCTTCGAAGTTCAGACCACGCCGGCCGACCATGACGCTGGCCCTTTCTGTCCCCGAACGATCGACGACGGTCCCGAACTCGTCGGAACCTGGATTCACGAAGGCAAGGTGCTCGACGTGGACGGAGCGTTCATCACGGGCCTCGCGGAGCTGTACGGAGACCCGGAGTGGAAGCTCTTCGACGAGACGACTCGGAAGGTCCGCGTCACGGATACGAAAGAGTCTTGCGCCGCGGCTGCTCGCCCCGACGTGGAAGAGGCGTACCAGAACCATTGCGTCGAGTGCTCGGTGGACGACATCGGTGAGGAGGTCGCAGAGACGATACTCATTCCGGCGAGACCCGTGCCACGTGCCCAGCCGGCCGAACTCGGGCGGGGCGGTAGCGTCGGTATTGCCCTCAATGGAGTCAAGTTCGAGGGGCCAGCGCCGGTCCACGCAATCTTAGCGGCCCATACGATCGCAGCGTTCGATGACTGTGGAGGTCACGTAAACCTTCACGTCGGATATCACTACCATGGTGCGCAGGGCTGCTCGAAGTCTCGCCTCGAGGCAGACGGCCACGCTGCGCTGATTGGGTATGCGGTCGACGGGTACCCGATCCACGCGATGACCGACGCTCAAGGGCGAGAGGCTGACGAACTCGATGTCTGCAGAGGGCATGATGATGCCACTCGCGGGTATCACTATCACGTGGCCGGTCCGGGCGAGAACATGTTCGTGGGTTGCCTCAAGGGCGAGGTCGCCCAGGGTGCGAACGCCCGAGGCCCAGGCGGAGGTCCGCCTCCTCCAGGTGGTGGGCGCGGCCCCGCGGGCGCTGCCGGCGGGGTTGCAGCCTGTGCCGATGTGTCTTCGACTCGTTGTTGTGGCGATGGCGTTTGCGACGGGCCGGAGACGGCGGAGACCTGCGCGACCGACTGCGCGGCGAAGTGACGGCCACGCACCGCGTTGCACCCGGGGCGAGTCTGCTAGGGGACGGCCGCTACTGCCGCTGCGGTGTTAGCGATTGTTAGTTCTTCGCCCGCGAGTGTTTGCCAAGGACGAACTCAGTCGCCGTCGCACTACGTTGGAGCTGTGACTGGGAAATGCAGAACCGCCGTCCTCTTCGCGTTCGTCGTGCTGCTGAGTTGGGTCGCCGGGGGGACACCATCCGCGCTTGCGCATGACCCGAACCTCGCCCGATGGGATATCTCGGCGAAGGGCCGCACCGTGTCGATCGCGGTGCGAACCTCGGGGGCGGGGCTGTTCTCCGAGCTCAGGGCCCAAGACCCGGACGCCGACTGGGATGGGATGTCGAGCGAGGCGTACCGGGCTCGGATTGACGCCTTCCTCGAACAGGCGGTCGACTTCCGCGCGGATGGTCGACGGCTCCCGGTCAAGGTCGAAGCTGTGAACCTTGGGCACGAGGTCACGGCCACCGTCCGGCTTCGAAGGCGGCGCTTGTCGCCCCTCGAGGCATTCACGTTTGACCTCTCGGAGGTCTCGTCGAGAAGAAACCAGCACCACCTCGTTTTTGTGAAACACGACGCCGGACATGAGCGCTTCATGCTGCACCGCTCGAATGAGACCGGACTCGTTCTGCGTTGGAACGCTACCGGAGAACCCACGAAATGAACCGCACCAACACCTCCCGTGTCCTCCTTCCGCTGTGCTTGGCGCTGTCACCGATCGCACTGGGTTGCCCCGCCGACGACACCACCGCCCAGGACGCCGGAAGCACATCTTTGGGTACAACGACACAGGGCTCGACGAGCGGTGAGTCTACGGACGGCACGCCGATGGGGTCGTCTTCGACGTCGTCGTCTACGAGTACCAGCAACCCGGGCCTGACCTCGTCCGAGGATGGTACGGGTCAACCTGCCGGGGGGATCGAGACCTGCGAGGACATGGCCGCGTTCTTCGTCAATGCGCCCGCGAGCACCGAGGCCGTCGAGTGCGACCTCGTCGATGGCACCCTGGTGACATGCTGCCGTTTCACCTTCAGCTCGGACTTGGCTGAGGACGGGCCGTACTGCCCCCCAAGTCGGACCTCTGCGCCCCCCTATGGCTTGTCGGTCTACGACGGGGCGACAAACCCGGGGCTGCGAGCGTTCAACGGGGACTACCTGGACGACATCGAGGCCGACGGCTACGCGCCCATGGTCGATGAAAATGGAGACACCAACGTCGTCACAGCGCTTGGGCCAGGTGCAAGCGAGGACTCGAACTGTCTGGCGATCGACCAGGACTTCGGCCTCACCATCGAGGTCAACGTGCCTCTGTCGCCAACGCTGGCTTCGGGGCCGAGTGAGATCGGAGAAGTCGAGAACCTCGGCGTCTCGCTCATGGGGACACCGGGTACCGGACACCCTCCATCGGCCACCCTCGGCCCCAGCATGGGCGGCCCGCCCGGGGGCCTCACCGGGTCGATCAACGTGCCTTCGATCGGGTCTTGCGGGGCGCACCCAGACCCCGCGGGCTACCTGCACGATCACTTCGTTCCGCAAGTGATGAACGCGGTCCTCGATGCCAATGGCATCGCCGCATCCGATGTGGAATGCACCCGGTACGACCAGGAACCGACGGCGGTCTACGGCTTTGCCAAGGACGGGTTCCCGATCTACGCGTCGCGTGACGAAGCGGGCGAGCTTCCGGGCGACCTGGATGCCTGCAGCGGACATACCCACTCCACCACCGAGTTCCCCGACGGGACGTACCACTATCACGCGTCCGAGACCGCCGTTCCGAACTTCATGGGTTGTCTCAGCGGAGTCGCCGTCGAGCAGTCGTTTCGGTACTACTGAATCGGTACTCGTCTCCAGCGGGTCTGCCAGTGGATGGCCGGCGGCGTTGGGTATCGGTCCGGGGCGCGATACCCTTGGAGCGTGGAGGCGTTTCCCTGGCAGACGCAAGCGCTCGGAGGGCTCGCCCTCGCCTTGTTGCTCATCGAGGGCGTCGCGCTCAGCCGCGGTGCGCGATGGGCGTTCGTGTTCGGGATCCCGTTGCCTTGGAAAGCCGAGACCCTCGACGTCTCATTGCCGGAGGGAATCTCGGGTGATCTGACCGATCCGCTCGAGCGACTTCATGCGTTCGACCTGGAGGACTACCGCAGCGCGTTCTGGATCGACGCGGCGGGGGTCGGCCTGCTGTACTGGGCGATCGGGTTCGGCTCCCGGAACACCTTCCGCATCCGAGTGCTGCGCGGCGTCGGGGTGGTTGCAAGCGGACGGGTGCAGGTCGAAGCCGTCGGGAGCCAGACTCGGTTTCGATGGCGTCCGGTGATCCGTGTCGCTCCCTTGGCTCTCATCGCGATCCTGGTGGTGTCCTCCCGGCTCTCGTTTGGCGCGAACTTCCCCATCGTGCCGGGGCTCGCGATCTGGGGCTTGATCTACCTCGGGTCGTTGTGGTGGACGCTCCGTCAGCTTCCAGCGATGTACGAGGCCGTGAGCGCCCAGATCATTGCCCGAGCCGTAGAGCTTCGGGCACGGACGCAGAGCCCACCGCCCCGCGATCCGAGTGCGGACTACTCGCTGGTCGAGGGCACACCATAGTCGGGCCCAAGGCTCGTACTTCCGCTGTCGCCCGCGGTTCCGCTGCTGGAGCCGTCGGTGTCCGCTCCGCGGGTCGAGCTGCTGTCGCCGGTCGAGCTGGACGACGTGGGGAGCTCGCCCGTGGCGGGGCCGCCGTACAGGGCCGACGTGGTGACGTCGGTGGGGTCGGACGTGCTGCCCTCGCTGGTACTGGTGCCGTTGGTGGTGCCGCTGCTGCTCGCGCTCGTGCCTGCGGTGTCGTCGGTGTCGTCGGCGGACGGGCATGCGGTGAGCGCCAGCCCCATCAGCACGGCGCCGGCGGTTCGGCCCAGGACCTGTCCACCGCCGTCACGAACGTGCGCGTCGCAGTGAGGACAACGAGGTTCGGAGGCGTGCACATACTCTGCGCACGCTGGGCAAGCTACGAGTTTTCCAGCCATGGACACACGATCGCACGAGCCCGGCTGCGTCGACAATATGGTGGCGGACCGGCCGCGGGGTCACTCTACGTAGTCCGCGCCGTCGGGCAGCCCCTGCTCGAACCAGTCGGTGAGAACGGCGAGTGGGCCGCTGGGCCGCGGGCAGCTTCCCGGTGGCATCTCCTTCAACGTCACCGCGCCCATCGTCTCGCCGAGCGTCGATCCCTGGTACGAGCGACTCAGATCTGCATAGCTCAAGAACAGCGTGCCACCGGGCGGGAGCAGGAACTTCCACTCGATGTTCTCGCTGTTGTCGGACAGCGTGTGGCATCCGCAGTAGTCCTCCAAGACGTCCGCGACCGGTGCCGGAAACTCGCCAGCGTCGCCGCGCGGGAGGGGATCGAACTCGCCGCCTTGGGTCACCACCTGAACGCTGCACCCCGGACCCAGCGGAGGCGGCCCGCCATCGTCGTCGGGGGGACTGGTGGTCGGGGGACTGGAGGTCGTGGTGGTGGTCGTCGTCGAACTCCCGGACGTCGAGGGATCGGTGTCTGTCGACTCTCCACTTGCCGTCGCAGCGTCGCCGGTCGTGGTCGGGCTGCCGGTTGGGCTCGTGCTTCCGCGCGTCGTGCCGGGGCCAGAGGTTGTCGCGGCATCGGTGTCCGTGCCGGAGTCCGTCTCAGCCTCCCCCCCTGGGGTACAGCCCAGCCCGAGCGCGAGACAAATCGCGACAGACCCGCAAAAACTCACCCGCATCGGTCGAGTCTAGAGCACATCAGCCGCGCGTGTTCGGGCCCCCGAAGCCGCGTCGCGTATCGCGGTCTACGGCGCCGGAGATGAGAAGTTCGCCCGGGCCTTGGCGACCCGGGGACGGACCACGCACCCCTTCGAGTGGTCGTTGATGAGACCCATCGCTTGCATGAATGAGTACACGGTGGTCGGTCCGACGAACTTCCAACCGCGGCGCTTGAGGTCCTTGGACATGGTCTTGGACACATCGGAGATCGAGACGCTCTGGGGCTCGGGAAGCGTCGCCGGCTCGGGCTCGAACGACCACGCGTAGGCCGCAAGGGAACCCGCCTCGGCGATGAGTTCCTGAGCCCGGCGGGCGTTGTTGATCGCGGCTTCGATCTTGCCGCGGTGACGCACGATGCCCGCGTCTCCAAGCAGCCGCTCGACGCTACGGCTGTTGAACCGGGCGACGCGATCAAACTCGAAGTTGTGAAACGCAGCCCGGAAGTTCTCGCGCTTGGTCAGGATGGTCCGCCAGCTGAGGCCCGACTGAAACCCTTCGAGACAGATCTTCTCGAACAGCCGACGGTCATCATCGACGGGAAATCCCCACTCGGTGTCGTGGTACGCGAGGAAATCGGGAGCGCCTCCCGCCCACTGGCATCGGTTCTTTCCGTCGGGTGCTTTGAACAAGGTCATGACAGTCGCGGCCGGTCAGCCCGGCGGGTTGGTGACGCTCTTGAGCTGTCCGCCGGTCATGTCACTGTAGACGTAGTGGTCGCCGCTGATGGTGATCTGCTGCATCGCCGCCACGTTGTCGGGATCGATCTTCCATGCCCAGCCGGCTTGATCGACGAGCCAAACGAAGCCGTCCACGTCGACGCTCACGCCGATCGGGGTCGAGCATTGGGCGAGCGCGTGTCGGGCGACCAGGGTCCGAGTCGCGCCGTCGATCTCGAGGAGTTCGCAGGGGCCATTGGAAGCCACCCAGACGTGGAAGTCTTGGTCGACGGCCATCCCGCGGTAACACGCAGAGGTGTCGGGAATGGAGACCCACGCGGCCGTTGGGACGTCGTAGGTCGAGACCGGTCCCGAGCAGCCCGCCATCCAGGGGTTTCCGTTGGGGTCGACGGTCATACCGTAGGACTGGATGTTCCCCGGCTGCGTGATCCGGGTGACGTCGATCGGGTCGTTGTCGGTGTTGACGCGGACCAGTTCGCCCCGCAGACCCGTGAACCACGGCCGGTCCTGGGGGTCGAGCGCACCGCCGTACGGGGCGTAGCCGCTGCCGACCCAACCCGGAACGATGAGGTCCTCCTCGAGCATCCCCGTGGTCCCGTCGAGCCGGACGAGGTGTGCGTTGCCGGCCGCGGCGAGGTAGCCGAGCCAAACCTTCTGCTCGATGAACGAGCACGTCGCCTCGTTCCAGTCGCCGATGGTCCACGTGATGCCGCGGGGACCGGCGGTCGCGGCTCCGCCCCAGTCGGCGTGCACGGTGGTCCACACGACACACTCGTCGGTGTCCCAGGCCAAGATGTCGGTCGCGTTTTGCGACGTGGTGATCATGCCGTCCGCGTTCTTGTCGACGCAGTCCGCGATGTTGGCTGCGACGGCCGTGGAGCGTCCGGTGCCGCGCGAGTTGACCACCACGAAGCGGCCATCACCGGAGACCGCCGTTCGCGAGGCACTCTCGACGCCGCCGCTGGGGCCGATGGTGTAGCGCGCAACCTCGAGCATCGTGCGGGTGTCGATCTTGGCCACCGTGCCGTCGCTGGTGCCGGGCACCCAGATGAAGCTCTCGTCGACCTCGACATCACCACCCGCACCGCAGCCCCCGGGAACGTCCGGCGCCCCGCCAAGGTCGAACTTCGGCGCGTCGTCCGTGGTCGAGTCCGCGGTGTCTGAGGCGTTGGAACCGGTTCCATCCGCGTTCGAGTCGTCGGCGTTCGAGTTGGAGTCGGTGCCGTTGGAGTCGGTGCCGCCCATCGTCCCCGAGTCGGAGAGGGTCCCGAGCGTGAGACCACCGTCTTCGGACGCGGTGTCACTCGGTGAAGTGCTGCCACAAGCTGCCAACGCGACGACGGCGAGCAGCATGGGCGCGGAGAAGGGCACGCGATCGGTGGTGGGCATCCGCATGGCCCCCCCAATTTCGCTTGTCGGCGGCATGTTGCGCAAGTCGGTGCCGGGGCTCCGAGATGGGTGCGTGTGGGATAGCCGCACCGAGGTGCTACCGAGCTGCTACTGGCAGCACAACACGGTGACCCCGATCCCTTCATCGTAGGCGTCGGGGTCGGAGTACATGCTCGGCTCTTGGTCGAGCCGACACGCCCAACCCGTCTCGGTCGGCGTACTGTCGTGGGCACCGCTGGGCATCTGCATCGGGTCGCCACCCACGTAGGGGTGGCTGCCCGTCAGCGCCCACTCCCCAGTATCGTGCAGAAACTGGGCGTGACAGCCACCGGACGTCACGCGTCCCTGACTGCAGGCCAGCGAGGCAACGTACTGCCCGGCGAGGGCGGGATCCGACTCGGGGTCGACCAAGACGAGGGCGGACTCGTAGTGGCAGTCGGTCAGCGCTCCGATTCCGAGCTTTGCCGGCAGGTCGTCACAGCACAGCGTTCGGATCTCGTTGTCGCGCGTGGGTGCGCCCGTTCCAAGCTCGAAGTGGACGCCGCTTCCCCCCCAATCCGGATCGAAGTTCTCGGTGGCCACGCCGTCGGGGGGTGGCTCGCCGTGGACCTCCGGATGTGAATCTGAGAGGCCTTCGCCATCCAGAAGCCCGTCGGTTTGGACGCCGTTGTTTTCCCACCACGCCGGAGAGAGGTTGACGATGCCCCGGTGGTCCGTTTGTTCGTACTCGCCGACGAAGAGGCCGGACGAAAAGGGGAACTCCCCATCTTCACAGACGGCCTGGGTTCCGCCCGTGGCCGTCGTGGAGGAGGCCCCGCGCCACCGACAGCGCCCGACCGTGTCGAAGGGCGAGTCGAGCAACAACGTCCCGCCCCCGAGTCCGCCGGGGTTGGGGACGGGGACATCGATGGCGTGCGGAGCGGCCGCCGCTCCAGGACTGACGGGCGACCGGTGGGCGTGCACCGAATGCGCCGCGCTGTCGCGCACGTGGGAGTGACTGACAACGGCGGCGAGACCGACCGTGATGGCGATTTTGAAGCTGGAGTGCATGGCGAAGGGGTCTGTGGGTTGCTCGGCGAGGGGGGAGGACTAACTGCAGCACAGGGCGGCCGCTTGTTGGCCGGCGGACTGCAGGGGTCCGTCGTAGGTGCACATCCAGCCGCTCGTCGCCCCGAGGTCCTGGTAGCGCTCGCCCTGTTCTGGAAGATTGCCTGCGGTCTGGAACTCGAACGGTGCGCTGTTGAGCATGGTGGCTTGCGAAAAGCAGCCGCCGGAGACGACGTGACGCTCGCCGGGGCACATCACGAGCATCGTGTTGGCGCTGTCGATGAATGAAGACCACCGGCAGTCCTTCAACCGCCGCCCCGTCGTCGCAGAGAGGGGGTCGCCTGCGTTTGCGGCCAGGGAGTCGAGAGATTCTTCGTGGTCCTCCGAAAGCGTCAGCCCGTCGACCTGCGCATCGCATCCGAATACGGCGACCGATCCGGAGACCGAATGCGCGCTCGGCTGGCACGGTTCATCCGAGGCGGCCTCGCTCGGGGCCTCGCCCTCCCATGCATCCGCGGCCGTGGTGAGTTCGGGGACGTCATCGGGCTCGGCGCACGCTGGTGCAGACCCGGAAATGGCGGCCAGAGCGAACGCGAGCCAACCCGCCTGCGCGCAGCGGGGGACAGCGGAGACGGGGACGGAGACTTGCTCCGGGATACACGGTCGAAACATGGGCATGGATCGTTCGCAGCGAGAGCCGGGGCAATGACAGGCGAACGTCGGGCGGCTGGTAAAAGGGCTGATGGACTCGGTTCGGGCGTTCAAGCAGGTCGATGTGTTTACGGCGGTGCCGTACCTGGGAAATCCGCTCGCCGTCGTGCTGGATGCGCGCGGCTGCAGCGAGCAGGACATGCAGGGGTTCGCACGCTGGACCAACCTGAGTGAGACGACGTTCTTGTTCCCCCCGGCGGATCCCGCCGCGGACTACAAGGTCCGGATCTTCACCCCCAGCGGCGAACTTCCGTTTGCGGGGCATCCCACGCTGGGCTCCGCTCACGCGTGGCTCGAGGCTGGTGGCACGCCCAAGACGCCGGGGTCGATCGTGCAGGAGTGCGGAGTCGGGTTGGTCGAGCTACGGCGCGCACAAGGGCGGCTGGCCTTCGTCGCCCCGCCGCTGTTGAAGTCGGGCCCGCTTCGCACCGCAGAACTCGAGCGGACGTGCCGGGTGCTGGGAATCGACACGACCGAGGTCGTCGATGCGGCATGGGCCGACAACGGGCCAGGGTGGATCGCCGTGCGTCTGGCGACTGCCGAGGCTGTCCTCGGACTCAGACCGGACTTCGCGGCTGCGAACGCCTTCGACATCGGAGTCGTGGGACCGCGAAAGGTGGGCGTCGTGGGCAGCAGCCCCGCGCAAGACACGGACCTCGAGGTCCGAGCGTTCTTCCGGTCGGGGGAGATGGCAGTCGAGGACCCCGTGACCGGCAGCTTGAACGCCGCCGTGGCGCAGTGGCTGTTGGGAGACGGGACGCTGAGCGCACCCTACGTCGCTGCGCAGGGAACCGCGCTGGGGCGGAAGGGCCGGGTGTTCGTGGACCAGGTCGGCCCGAAGATCTGGATCGGTGGCGATGTGGTGACGTGCGTGGATGGCACGGTGAACCTCGTGGTGTCGGGCTGAGGGCCACGCCCCGTTTCGCGCTTCAGCGCTCCCAAGCACCCGACGCGGTAGGAACTCACTGGCACTCGGAGCCTGCGCACTCGCCCTCTCGAATGTCGGCATTGCCGGCCCCGATCGCGCACCAGTCCGGATACTGGTCGGGCAGTCCCGCAGGGAGCGACTGGTACGGCGACTCACCGTCCTCGAGCCAGTAGGGGTGGTCGAGGAAGAACTCCCACGCGGGCGCGAACGTGGGCAGCTCGGGGTCGTCGGGTTCGAAGGGCGGGGTCGCGTGCGAGCAGTTGTGGATGCACTCCATCACGAAGTGGCCACCCGCCTCGAGATCCTGCTCGAGCTGCAGTGAGGCCACCTCGAAGTCGATCGCGATGCAGAAATCCTGTCGACCACCCCACAACACCATTGCTGGCATTACGTGCTCTGCAGCCTGCCAGGGTTTGATGAGCCCGCCCACGCCGCCCGACAGCGAGATCATGCTGGCAATGCGTGAGCCGTGGCGAGAGGCGATCATGCTCGAGAACATCGCGCCTGCACTGACGCCCATGACCGAGACGCACTCCTTGTCGACCCCGAACTGTTCGTGGGCGCACGCGAGCATGTCGTCGAGAAACTGGAAGTCCTGATCCATCAGGAAGTCGAGATCCGAGACCGCGAAGGGCCAGCGGAAGGGCACCAGGTCCTCGATCTCGCGACCCTCGGGGATCAGCGCGATGAAGCGGTAGTGGTCGGCGGCGGCCTGGGCCTCGGCCCGGTTGTAGAAGCTCTGCGCCGAGGCGCCCAGCCAGTGATAGAGCACGATGACCGGGAGCTGTTCGCCCTGCTCCCAGTCGCTGGGGACGACCGCGATGAACTCCCGGTCGCCACCGCCGGTGCTCATCACGTTGAGCGATCCGTCGGTCTCGATTACCGGGCACATCCCGCCGCCGCCGAATGAGGGGAGCTCGGGGGCCAGGGTCGCTCCGGGGGGAGGCGTGGTGCCGCACAAGGGCAGCCTCACAGGGTCGGGAGGATCGCCGGTGCTGGTGTCCCCGCCGGTGTCGGTGCTCAGGTTGGTCTCTGCAGAGCTGCTGGTAGCGGGAGAGCCGGTGCTGGTGCTGACGCCAGGGCTGGCGCTGGTGCTGCTGGAGCCCGCTGCTGTCGTGGTCGGGCCTGGGTCGCTCGTGCCGGGGGGGCCGGAGTCCGAGGATGTACTCGCGCTCGACTCGGCCGCCGAGGCGGGCTGGTCTGTGCACGCGCCCGAGACGAGCAGACCCGCGAGCAACAGGGGGAGCATAGGACGATGACCCTGGTGGGGAGTCAGCACGCGGTCATCGTACCGCGAACCCGAGCCGCGGGAGTCTGGGGATCGCGTCCCCGGGCGCGGGCTTGTGTCCGATAGGAAGAAGCGCCGTCCCATCGGAATACTCCTCGTGCCCTCCCGCGTCCCATTCCCGCAGTCGCGGTAGACTTGCCATGAGCCTGGTGATGCGGATCGGAGTCGTTTGCTTGGCGTTGGCCCTCCTGTCCGCGTGTGACCGGACCGAACCCCGCGTCACGTCCTCAACCCCTCGCACGCCGTCGCCCTCTCGCGCCGTTCGAAACGCCGCCTGCGTGCGGTGCCACCGGGACGTGGCGCAGACTTGGAGCGGATCGCTACACCAGCGCTCGTGGACCGATGCCGACTTCGCCTCCGTGCGGGAGCCGAACCCGCTGTGTCGCAGTTGCCACGCGCCCGAGGCCGATCCGCTGGCGGAGCCCTCGGCGCAGGAGGCGGCGATGGGGGTGGCGTGCGTGACATGCCACGCCCCCGCGGAGATGGGCTTGCCGGGCGAGGCAGTACTCGGCAGTCCGGACGCGCTCTCGCGCGGTCCTTCACCGCATCCGGTTGTCCGTGACCCAGCGTTTGCGACCGCCCAGGCGTGCGCAGGGTGTCATGAGTTCGAGTCCCAACGGCAGCCCGGGTTCATGATGCAGACGACGCTCATCGAGCACGCCGGGTCTGCGCTGGCCGGAGAGAGCTGCCAGTCTTGCCACATGCCGCAGGTGGGGCCCGTGCGGCGCAGCCACGGCTTCATCGCGTCGCGCGACCCGGACATGCTTCGCTCGGCGGTGTCGGTTGTCGCCGCGCGGCCCGAGGCTGAGGTGGTCACGCTGACGCTGAGCCTGGGCCGGGTGGGGCACACGTTTCCCACAGGAGACCCGTTTCGGCGGCTGCTGCTCGAGCTCGATGCGGTGACGCCCGAGGGCCTCGTACCCCTGGAGCGTCGGGCGTTGACGCGGGCGTTCGAGACTCAGCGGGTCGGCTTCTTCAAGGAAGCGCGCGAGCGGGCCGACACCCGCGTCGGCGGTGAGGACTTCGAGCCCGTCCACCGCTTCGAGCTGGGTGACGCCCATGCTTCCACCGTGCTCTGGCGTCTCGCCTACGAGCGCGTCGACGTCACGTTCGACCGCGACGCTCCCCACGTCTTCGATCGCATCGTTGTGTACCAAGGCACCCTCCCATGAACCGTCTCGCGACCGTCCTCGTCCTGCTCACCGCCTGTGCCCCCGAGGGGCAGGGTCTCACGCCTCCCGAGCGCACCGACGCCTTGGCGTCCGACGAAGTCTCGCCTGAGGTTGTCGAAGAGGCGCCAACACCTCAGCCGCAACCAGGGCCCGCCCTCAAGCCGATCGCGCCGGCCGATCCGCCCACCGTGCGGGTGTTCGCGTGGGGCGAGTGCCGTTACCCGAGCATTCAGATCCTGGGCGACGAGCTGTTCACGGTGCACCACGAGTTTCACCAGGGCTCGGGGTATCCCGCCTTCGACCCGATCATCCAGCGCATCGGCCCCGACGGCACCGTGGCGCAGGATCTGCGTTATGAGCTCTCCTGGGCGCAGCCGTTCGAGGGGGAGGCGCTGCGCTTCCCTCCGCGGCGCTTGGTCCAGTTCGCAGGGCGCTCGCCGGACGATCTGTTCGCAATCGTCGACTACGCGTTTCGCGACATCGACGGCGTGCGCATTGCTTCGCGCAAGAACGGATCGTGGACGATGATTCGCATGCTCGGTCCCAACGCCGTGTGGGGCGGTGTCTGGCCCTGGGCCGATGGATCCACGCTGGCCCTCGTCGATGCTTGGAAGCGCAATGGCACCTACGAGACCCGTCTGCCCGTGATCCGTGGCTCGGGCAAGGGCCCCTCCCTCGACATCCTCCGCAGCAAGCCCGGATGCAAACGTGTCTCCCTACGTGCCGTCGACGTCTCCGAGCAAGGCCCCGTCACCGCCCTGGCGAAATGTGACCAGTGGTGGCTGGCCCGCTGGAGTCCTGACGACCTGGATGGGACCCTCACCGCGCTTGGTGACGGCATCGAGGGCGGCGAGTTCGAGCTGGACCCCGACGGCAACGGGTACGTCTCGCTGTACGGGGTGGGGCTGTATCGTCTGCAGGACGGTGCGCTGACGAAGCTCGAAGGTGCCGGGACCTGGGTGAAGGACTTGGCCGTCGATGCGAACGGATCCGTGTGGCTCTTGTCCGGGGGCAGCGTGTTCCGCCAGAACGAGAATGGGTGGGAAAAAGAGTCGATCGAGAAGGTCAAGACTCTCTCGGGCATCGAGGGCTCGAGCCCGCTGGTCGTGGACTCGATGGGGGATTTGCATGCGCGCACTGACGACGGAGCGTGGCATCCGATCGCCTTGGAGCAGCCCGATCCGAAGGGGACGCGGGTGGAGGTGCTGCAGGCGGAGGCGGCCGGGATGGGGGACGTGTGGGTCGCGGGGAAGTACTCGCGGTACACGAAGGGGCGGAAGGTTCAGAGGAAGTTCGGGGTGTTGTACGCGGGGAGAGGAGATGGGGACGCTACGGTCTGCCGGTAGGCCGTCGTTCGAGCGGGTCGCGGAACGGTACAGCGAGGATGAGGCGTCGTTGGTCGTCTCGGTCTGCACCCGCATCGCCCGTCCGCTCGCCTCCTTCCAGTGCCCCCAGAGGGTCGTCGTGATCACCGGGAGGGTCGTTTTGTGCTGCTTTTCGATGGGTCCGCCGCGAAGCCCAGGGTCCGCGCGGCTCCGAACATTGGCGGTTGTCACCGGCGACGAATACGTATCCAGGGCGGACCTCGATCGGGACGCAACGGCGGCGTCGATCTCCGAGGCGTGCGGCTGAGCCCGGGTCTGACCTCGGCCCCACACGTCCCAGCGATTGATCTCCCCGCCCATCTCTGGGCTTGTTCTGATACAGGTCCTCGGGACATGGATGTTGCAATTCTAGCGGTGCTGCTAGCCGGCCAGCCGGTGCCCCTGGCACCACGAACCGAACCGAGTCCGCCGCAGGACGTCGAACCGACGGACGCTGCACCCGCGCCGGAGGCGGAAGCGTCAGACGTTGTCGTACCGGCGGCGCCCAAGACCGGCAGCGCGACTGAAGTCGAGCCTGAGGCGGCAGCGCAGGCGGGCGCGGCGGCAGAGGTCTCGGCTGAGCCCGAAGCGGCATCCGAAGCGACGCCCGCGACAGTCGCAGATGATCCAGAGCCGCTCTCGGAACCCGTCGCGAACGTCACCGAGGACGAGCGGCCCCCACTCGACTCTCGACCGGGCTACGCCGAGGAGGAACTCCAGCCCACGAGCGTTCAGAACCCAAACCGAGAGGGAGGGTTCATCTCGGTGAGTGTGGGCGCAGGACACTGCGGGACGTGGTGCAGCCATATGGCAGCGCTGGGATCGGGTCGGTTCGAGGCCGGCTACCGCTGGGGAACTGTCGCTGTGGGGGCGAGCGCGTCGCTGGCGGGCGGGACGTACGACACACCAGCCTCAGAAAACTCGGACATCTACTTCACCGTTGAGGCTTCGGGGAGTACTCGTTTCTTCCACGTCGGGCCGGTCCTGCAGTTCTTCCCTATCGCCGCAGGCCGTTTTGACCCCTACGCGTCCGTCGGCATCGGATTTCGCAGAGCCGTCGACGTCGCAGACGTTGACGGGATCTCCGGCGAGGTGAAGTACTGGGAGTCAGGAGCCGGAGCCACCCTGGGTGCAGGCATCCCGGTCTACGTCACAGACCGCGTCGCGTTGGGCCTGCGCTACGACAAGAGCTTCGCCATCGCGGGAAAGGTCTGCGCGACGATCGATGGCCAGGCCCCAGATGGAGTCGAGGAGTGCGAGGACTGGTCCGACCAAACGGAGGACCTCAACACGGTCGACAGCCGGTTCGTCCGGCTCGCGCGTCCCCGCCCTTGGACTGTCGCGTTTGAGCTGCGCGTCGTGTTCTAACGACGAGGAACCGGTCTGGACAGCCGGAGTTCATTCGAGGAACCCGAGGACACGCAGTGGGCCTGGTTTGTTCCACAGTCAGACGAATCTTCTGCGTACCCACCGAGCCGTCACGCGGAGACCGCCCGCGGGCTCGCTGCGTGTTATGAGAACTCCATGTTCCGACACCTTGGTTTGCTTTCAGCTCTGATGTGCGGAACGTGGCTCGCACCGGGGATCGCGGAGGCCGGCTCGCTGAACTCGGGGCGCGAACCAAATGCGATCCTTGGCGGCGACGTCGTCGACCCTTGCGGTTGGCCGGCTGCGGTCAGCATGGGGGGGTCGTGTACCGGAAGCTTCGTGCATCCGCAGGTGGTCATCTATGCCGCCCATTGTGGCGAGGATGTCCCATACATCCGATTCGGGGATACGATCGACGAAACAGCGCGGGAAGTGATCCCGGAGCGTTGCGTCGTCCATCCCACCGGGGAATGGGGGGTCGGTACCGATTTCGCCTACTGCTTGCTCCCCGAGCCCATCGAGGACATCCCGACCGTGCCACCGCTGATGGGATGCGAGGTCGACGAGTACTTGCAGGAGGGCCGCGATGTGACGCTGGTGGGATTCGGCATCAACGACGACCCCGAAGAGAACTATGGGATCAAGCGCTGGGTGCAGACGCAGATCACGGCGTTCTCGTGGGATGAGGTCTTCATCGGAGATGAGACCGCCGGTGCATGCAATGGAGACTCCGGTGGGCCGGCGTTGGTGCAGTTGGAGGACGGCTCGTGGCGCGTGTTCGGCATCGCCTCTTGGGGGCAGGGGGGCTGCGGGATCGGGACCTACTACTCCATGATCCACAACGGGCTCGCGTGGATCGAAAGCGACAGCAACATCGACATCACCCCGTGTCACGACGGAGACGGTCGCTGGAATCCTGGACCACAGTGCGCCGGACTCCCCGGCGATCCTGCCGACGCCTCGGGCACCTGGGCGGCAGGGTGTTCCTTCGGGCCGTCGGTGGCCGAGATCTCGAGCTGCGGCGACCCCTTCGACCCCGATCTCGTCGACACCTCCGCGCCCCTGCTCGAGGTGGTGAGCCCCTCGGATGGCGAGCGGTTCAACCTGAACTTCGGAGAATCGACCGTCACCGTCCCGGTTCGGGTGGAGGTGGACGATGACGGGGGCTGGGGAGTGGAGACGCTGACGTTGCAGATCCTCTCCGGCGACGAGGTCGTGTTCGAGGCGACCGATCACGCGGCACCGTTCGCGTTCGACAACCTCGAGTTCCCCGAGGGGGTGTTCACCGTGCGGGCGGAGGGCGTGGACCGTGCCGGGAACGAAGCCGAGCCTCAGGAGGCGATCTTTGGGGTCAATGTCGACCCGCCAGAGCGCCCCGAAGATGAGGACGCGACGTCCTCCACCTCGCAGGGTGGGGGCGGGGATGGCACCGAGGGCGACGACGATGGGTCGAGCAGCGGCAGTGAGCCTGAACCGGGCGGGTCGTCGGGCTCCTCGGGGAGCGCGACCGATGGCGCCTCTGCCAGCGGGGACTCCGGCTGCGGTTGCGTGGTGGACGGCTCGTCCCCTTGGGACGCCTGGTGGCTGGTGATCCCCCTGTGGGGCTTCTTGCGTCGCCGCCGGGTCTCGGCTGCGGCCGCGATCGTTGCGGCGTCGACCGCCGTCGGGTGCGGCTCCGACCCCAGCTCGACGCCGGGCGATGGCAGCGAAACCTCCTCGACCTCGAGCACCACGGGATCCTCGAGCGAACCTGACTCCTCGACGCTCTCCGAGGACGCCTCGAGTTCAAGCGGATCGAGCAGCGACACAGCAGACTCGACGTCCACGGGAGAGGCGGTCGAGCCCGGCTGTGGGGACGGTGTCTTGCAGAAGGGGGAGGTGTGCGACGACGGCAACGACGTGGAGGGAGACGGCTGCAATCCCGACTGCACGTTGTCGGGGGAACCGGTCTGGGAACACGCGCGAGAGTCCGAACGCCAGATCACCGACCTCGCCTTTGACCCCGGCGGGAGTGTGATCGCGGTGGGGTGGTACGAAGACAAGGCCGAAAACGCCGCGCCGTTCGTCGCTCAGTTCACGCCCGATGGCGAGGAGGTGTGGCTTCGTCAACACCCCGACCCGGCGGTTCGCTGGTCGTCCTACGACGGTGTGTCGGTGGGGGATGACGGTGGCATTCACATTGTCGGAGTGTCTCAACCGCAGGGGGATGCGCAGCGGGCTGCGCTTTCTGTACGGTGCGATGCCCAAGGGGAGATCGTCTGGGCGCAATCGGAAGACGAGTTCACCGACCTCGATCAGTCATGGCGCGATGTCATGGCCATGAGCGATGGGGGACACCTCGTCACAGGCTCTTTGGGGGTGGCGGGCGATCCCGACCCCGCGGAGCTCACGTTTGCGTTGCGTCGCTACGATGCCGCCGGAGCGCTCGTTTGGAGCGTCTCCGACGACGTCGGGTTGGACTCTCAGGGGTACGGGTACACACTGCTCCGTGCTCCCTCGGGCGACAACGTCGTCGTCGGGACCCGAGACTATGGGGCGGAGGCCTCGCTGTGGGTGAGCCGCTACGACGATGATGGCGTCGAGCTTTCCGCGTTCGAGTTCCGGGAGATCCTGACGCGATACTTCATGCTGGGGGCCACGCTTGATGACGAGGAGAATCTCGTGACGTGCGGCCGCTTGCTTCGGGGGAGTGCGATCGGGCCGGTCTGCATGGCGTTCTCTTCGGAGGGCGAGCTTCTGTGGCAGGCGAAACTCCCCCAGCCGGGCTTTGGTAACGATGCGGCCAGGCGGGTCGTGATCGACTCCGTCGGGCGGATTGCGGTGGCTGGCGAGGCATTCGATGGTGACCGCGGTTGGCAGGCCATGGTGTGGAAGCTGTCGCCGCAAGGTGAACTGCTGTGGACCCGCCAGTACGGCGAGCCGACCACGACGCGCACAGACTTCGCGACTGCGCTGCTCGTCGATGAGGCGGACATGCTCATCGTGGGTGGGCGTGCCGGCGCTGCGTCGTGGATCGCGAAGCTGTCGCCTTAGGCCGGGGGCGGGTTTCTCGAAGCTCTGCAAACGCCATGATCGTTGCACTCGGCGTATTTCTGCCAGGACGATGACCGCGATGGTGGCAACGGTCCGACGCTTGCGGAAATCGGCCGCGTCCGCATAACCAACACGAGACCGCCGAGGCCAACGGAGGAGATGGCCCCACGGCGCGCGACTCCCTCCCGACACCTGCGGACCTGGTGTGGCCCGGCGGAGCGGGACGTTACTGGCACCATCATCGACTCGAAGGAGAGGCCGGGTACGATGGACGGCGGACCAAACAAGCCGGGAGGCCAACCGGGCTGCTTGTGTAGCCTCGGCCGATGCGGCGCCCTGCTCAACTGCGCGTACGGGTGGCGACGGACTCGCGGTGAGCGAGGGCGTGATCGGGCCGGAGCCCAGGCCGGAAACAACAGCAGTTGTGCGCGAGGTGAGGGGCGCGGTGGGGGCCGGGCGGCATGCAGCGCTTCGGCTGTTTCATCGGGCGAGGTCACGGCGCGCAGGACGGGCATCGGCCCCTGGCACCGCTGGCAAACCGAGTCGGGAACGTTCCCCTGCTCAGCGGCTTGAGCCAGCCGAGGTGCGAAAGAACCTCGGAACGTTTGGGGGCTTGGTGCGACTACCAGCCGAGATGGCTCCATCGAGAATCCCTTCACTTGCCTGCCTCGCGGCCTGTTTGCTCTTTCCGATCACCGCCTCGGCGGCATCATGGACAAACTGGGTCTCCGAGGAGGGCGGGAGCCCCCCCGCACTTTGCGGCATAGCGGAGGCGGCGCGAGGCTTCGACTGCCGTGGAGGCTACTGCGACGACGTGCGGCTGTATTGCGACTCGCTTCCGTTCGGGATCACGGTGGGGTCGTACAACTTCACGCCGTTCTACTCCGAGGAAGACAGCGGCATCGGCTCGGTCACGTCCGAGGGCTGGTACCGCTCCGACAACAGCTTCTCCGAGGTCTGCTACCGCTCCAATACGGCCGGCATCCTTACCGGAATCCGGTGCTCGGGTGACAGTTGTGACAACATCTCGCTCGAGTGCGCGATTCCTCATACGAACTTCGAAGGCGTCTCTGAGCCGGTCGAGTACGAATCCTGCTACTGGACCGACGAGTACTCCGAGGAGGACCCACCGTTCTACGCGGCGTACGGCGACTTCATCACTGGCGTGGAGTGCAACGGTTCCTACTGCGACAACAAGCGCTACTTCGTGTGCACCGCCCAGGCCGCGGCCAACTCGTGCGAAGGAAGCTGCGGAGGCCAGGCCCGAGGCGGGTGTTTCTGCGACGCCCTGTGTTCGGACTTCGGCGACTGCTGTTCGGACGAAGCCACCGCCTGCTGAATGCCCAGTTCCGCGTGTTTCGGTCCGTGTTGGCCCTCGAGCACGACCGGCCCCGACGTCCCCGATCCGATGCCGGGGGCTATTTGTTGTCGTCGACGAAGTCCTCGGCTTCGTCTTCCATCGTGCCCTCGAGTTTGAAGCTCTTGCCCCGTTTCGGGGACACGGTGATCTTCCCTCCCTTGGATGTGAACTGGCATTCGTCGGCCCAGCCCGAGCCACTCGAGCCCCCGTTGCCGCACTCGTCCTCCATCGCCTCGACGAGGTGTTCGAGGAGATCGTCTTCGTCGACACCTTCGTCGTCGCTCACTTCTTCTGCGAGTTCCTCGAGCAGCTCCATTGCGTCCTCGGCGTTGTCTTCGTTTTCTTCCGCCGACATCGGCCGCTTGCTCGCGGGGATGTATTGGGGCACCGCGGCGACGAGGATCTTGTCGAGATCGGCGGCGTTCTCGACGATGATGCGCCCCTTACTTCCCTTTCGGGCGCGCTTCATCTTCAGCTCGATGCGTCCGCCGCCTGCTTTCGGTACTGCTTTGATCGTGTAGATGAAACCCTCGAACTGCAGCGCCGGAACAGTCTTGCGCAAGGACTCGGCCTTTGCCTTGCCGGACTTGTGCGGATACCTCTTGGCCCAGGCCTTGAGGAGGGTCTCGTAGTTCTTGTCGACAAGGTCGGAGGTCACCTCTCGCTTTGGAAAACGCCGCAGGACCTCTTTCTTGAGGGTCTTGCCGACACCCTTGATCTCCCGGATCCCCTTGATGTCCCGGATCATGACGATGTTCTTGCCGCCGTGCGTGATGACGTCGTAGATGATGAAGCCACTGCGAGAGTCTCCAAGGACGCCGAGGTCGCGGTCCTTGATCCGCATGGTTCGCGTGTACTTGCCGTCCTTCTCGACGACGAAGGAGTACGAGTCCAGGTCCCCGACGCTCGTCGGCTGGTCTTTTGCGCCAGCGAATGCGGTCGGAACGAAGGCCACCGACACCACGGTGGCAACGAGAAGTGGCCGGAGAAGTGTTCGAGCGATGGAGAACATTCCTCTACTCCGTCCGTCTCAGTGGCCTGCCGCTTCATCCGGCGGCGATCTTTCTTCGCGAAGGGGCGGGGGGAGCCCCAAAGGGCGTGAGTCTGACCGAGTCCGAGCTCGTTTGCAGGATTGGGGTCTCTTCAAGTATACCTATCGGTGTGCGTTTTGTTAGTTGTGCTAAGCTTTCATTGATTGTCCTCGCGGGCTGTGGGCCTTCGGTGGCGACAGGCACGGCTGGCGGAACGGAGGCGGACGATGGGACCGCCTCCACGACGAGCCCGTCGACAAGCGAGAGCGCGGGGGAGGAGAGCACGGGGTCTACAAGCACATCTGCTGGGCTCGACGAGTCCACCGGTGAGAGCTCCCCGAGCACAGGTGGACCGAGCGAGGTGGACTGGTGCTGGTCGGGGACCTGGACCGATGCCAACGTCGTGACCGACCTGTGGACCGACGACACGCACGCCCTCGCGGCAGGCGGCTCGAGCATCCTCGCTTTCGACGGTCGTACCTGGGTGCACCACCGGCTCGAGGTTCCCTTGCCCTCGGTGTCGATGCTGGCCGTTTCGGCTTTTGATGATGCGTGGTTCACCAGCCCCCATGCCGGGCAGATCGTGCACCTGAGCGGGGACGAGTTGCTGGGGGTCGAGTTGCCCGTCGACGAGGTCCGGGTCTTGTCCCTCTGCGTCGACTCGGAGGGCTTCCCCTGGGTGCTTCTGCGGCCATCGCCTCCATGCACACTCGGACCTTGCTCCGAGGGGCCTTCTCAGCTCTTCCGCTATGACGGGGACACGTGGTCGGAGACCGAGGATGCGGAGTGGCTCGAGCAGGTCGACATCGCGGACGACACCATCTGGGGGCTCGGCACGGCCGGGGAAGTGGGCACTGCGGGTCTGGATGGCGGACCCTGGCAACTCCTGCCCCTTGGGGCCGGAGGCCTCGCCAATGAGGTTCACGCCGTCTCCGCGACGGAGACGTGGATCCGAGGCGGAGATGACTGGTGGCACTACGTGGACGGACAATGGGCCCAAGGCTCCGTCCTCGGAAGCCGAGCGATGACCGTCGGGGCCGACGGGAACAGCTGGTGGGTCGCGATGCCGATCGAGTCTGAGTTCGCAACCCTGGGATCCGTCGGAGAGGACGGCTGGGTGCCGGAGGGCAACGTACCGGACGCCGCCGCTGTGGCCGTTGGAAACGGAGACGAAGTGCTGGTCGGCGGGCGTGGGGAGACAGGAGCCTTCCCCGTGTTCGGCAACGAGGGGCTGTACGTTCATCGCGTCACCAATCTCGATGCGAGCGCGACCGTCACGACGGAGTTCGCACTCGACGACGTGGGCGACTTCTTCGACATGTTCGCGCCGCAAGCGGAGACAGTGCTGGGACTGCGGCCGAACCGGCGAGCGCAGCTCCTCGAAGATGGAGGGTGGGCCACGCTCGACACCGACTTCTTGTCCGTCTGGGGAACCTCGGCGGACGCGTTGTGGGCCGTCTCGGGAGACCGACGTTTGCTACGGATCGTCGATGGAGTCACGACTCCGGTTGACTTCCCGGTCGAAGACCCTGGTTTGATCGCCGTGTGGGGAACCGCCGACGACGACGTTTTTGTGTGCGGCGTCCGTACCGTTGGGCAGGCGGGGGTTTCCAACGAACTGTTGGTCGCGCACTGGGATGGCAACCAGTGGCACGACGTCTCGCCGGACCTCCAGAACGTTGGAGGGCGGATCGACATGCACGGGACCGACAGTCACCTCTACGTGAAGACCCCGCTCGGCGTATACCGGTGGGATGGGAGCGTCTGGGAGTCGACTGCGTCACTCAGCCCATTCGTCGAACTCTACGCAATCCGAGCCTACTCCACGGAGGCGGTGTTCGTGCTGGACGCGAACGACACCCTGCTCGTTCTCGACGGCTCGACCTGGAGCGTTGCCGCCGATGTATGGCCGGAGCTCGCCGGAGTCACCGGTCCGGCGCGGCTCTTCGGCAACGCGACTGCAGGCATCTATCTGAGTCTCTCGATGAGCCTCTCGGGGTTCCAGGATGATGGAAGTCCCGACGAACTGTGGGTCTACCAGGGCGAAGGCTGGACCCAGTTGGAGCTCCCCGAAGGCCTGCATCGCGGGGCACGCATCTCGGTCGCCGAGGACGGTAGCGCCCTATGGGCAGAGGACGGATCTCGTGTCTGGAACGCGCGCCCCTGTGAATGAGGAGGGGCGGGGCGACCGCGTGCCTCATCGGCCTCCGAGGCCCGGCGGATCGCTGCACCGCAGTGCGTGCAGGGCGGGAGCACCGAACCGGGTTGGCGGGACCGCGACGCCGCGGGGCTCGGGCGGGCCCATCGTGCGGCGAACGTGCTGCATCTTGCCCGGAGCCGACGCAGTTGAACTTCGGCCGTTCCGAGGTCCACCGCGTTGCCGCCAACCTCAGCTTGCTGGACCGCGTGCGAGTCTGTCGTCTGTCTTGTGGCGTGTGATGTTGGTTCGGTGGCTTGGACTCTTCTTGTGCGTGGGACTGGGCTGCGGCCCTCAAGTCGCGTTCGAGTCCGACTCCGAAAGCGGTGCCGGCACAGGTGATGGTTCTGGGCCGACCGCCGGTTCCGACGCGGGCGATGCAGGGGGGACGGACAGTGACGGCTCACAAGGGACGATCGATGCTCCGAGCACGTGCGGTGATGGTTTCGTCGATCCCGGCGAAGCGTGCGACTCAGGCGGCGCAAGCGATGTGTGCAACGAGTTCTGTCAGCGGCCGGGGTCGTTGCTGAACGAGATCATCGTCGGCGGGTGCGGCGGGCAGGCGGTGCTCGGTGATGCGCTCGGCAACGTCGTGGTGCTCGAGCACAGGTGCATCGGCGGCACCAACACTTGGTCGACTCAGGTCACCAAGCTCAACAGCGCTGGCGCGACGCAGTGGTCCCACCAATGGGAGGACCCCGAGACGCAGTATGCGTCCGCTCAGGATCTCGCGGTCGACCCGGTCGGCACTGTTGTCTACTCCGGCCGCGCCCGCCATGCACTTGGCAGCGTATCCAGCGACGAGTACGCCTGGACACGCGCCCTCGACCCAAATGGGGCCCTGCTGTGGACGAACGAGGACACCGAGGGGCCGGGCTCGGACAGGGGCGCATACGGTGCGGACATCGACGCAGCGGGGGGCATCTACATCGCCAGTCACCGCACGGTCAGCGCGGTCCTTCGAAGGCTCGATGCTGACGGCACGCTGCTGTGGACACGCGAGACGCCATTGAACGACGGCTACCCGAACACGACCTTCGTCGGTGCCGGCCCCAGCAGTGAAGCGGTGCTGCTGTTCAGCCGGATCCAAGACAACGATCGGGTCACGGCATTGCAGGCCTACGACGCGCTCGGGGATCTGTTGTGGGAATCGACGATCAACCTCAGCGCCGGCGGGCGCGACGTTCCGAAGTCGATCCAGGTCGGTACCGACGGCAGCATCTACGTCGCCGGAGGGTTCGAGGACCTCGAGTCCTTCCGCAATACCGCGTTCATCGCCAAGCTCACCGGGGGCGGCGAGGTCGACTGGATCTGGGAGCACGATGTGGCCGGAGGGGCTCAGGACCTGGCGGTAGACGCAGAGGGCAACGTGTTCGCGTGTATCGACGTCGACGAAGATCCGGAGAACGAGTTCGTACTCATCCTACGACTCACCGAGAGCGGGGATGTCCAGTGGAGCTCGATGCTGGTCCAGGAGCCGCCTCTCGGCTACCACTGCCACATCGGCCTCACCGCAGATGAGAACGTCGTGGTCACAACAACAACCGCAGACCACGAAACCTGGCTCGGCTGGTTCGCGCGGTAGCCATTCGTCCTCGCCCCACGATGGGGGGGAACCCGCCTCGAAACCTCTATCCTGACACCACGCTGTACATCACCGTTCGCGCGGTCCACCGCAGCTACCGGCTCGTCCCCAAGAAACGCGTCAACGAGGTCATCCGGTTTGCCTTCGCGGTCGTGTCCTCGAGGTACAGGGAGAAGACTGGTTGGCTCCCCCCAGCTCACCCCCGGCCGTACTCCCAGCACTTCACCGTGGCCGTCTCCTCGAGAATGCCGCACACGTATGCCGGCTCATCGAGCGCGGTGTTCTCGGTCATCGCGACGTCGATGAACGGCCCGCGATGTGGGGCGCTTGGGCTGCCACCCCAGCAATGGATTGCGAGTTTCTTGGTCACGCCACACGAGCGCTTCTCACCCAAGGCGAGGGTCGCGAACCGGATGTCGGCCGGCGGCACTGTCTCGCCACCAACGTCTCGGCCCCAACAGGTTGCCCGTCCGCTCTTGTCGAGGCCACACATGTGCTCGTAGCCAGAGAACACCCGTTCGAACCGGGCGTCCCCCGGAGGTGTCGCATCAGTGCGGCCGGCGAGAAAATCATCGCCCTCGGCACAGTCGATCGTTCCATCCGTCCCAAGTCCGCAGGTGTATGCGCTTCCGGCCGCGAGAGAGAGGTACTGACCGCCGAGTTGCCCATTGTTGTTCGCCCCCCAGCACGTGGCCTTGCCATTGCCGTCCAGCGCACACGGGAGGCTTCCCGCCACGACGGAGGCGAAGAGTCCCGGGGGGGTGTCGAGGCCTCCGCCGAACCCGGAGCCCCAACAACGGAGCTCACCGCGGTGACCGACCGCGCAAGCGTGAGCCATGGCGGCGCTGAGGTCTCTGTGACGACCCTGTGGGATCCCCACCTGTTTGGCGCTGTCCCATCCCCAGCACAACACCTCACCGTCTCGACGCAAGCCACACACGGTTCCAAGCCCCCCGGAGAGTTTGTCGAATGCCCCGGTCGGGATCGGGCCAAACGACAACTTGTCCGAGCACGTGAGGCCTCCCTGCGCATCGAGGACGCAGCTGGCGTCGCCTCCGATCGCAAGACCAGTCGGGTGGACCGGCGGGAGTGCGAAGGGTTCGGCAGTCGCGAGGTTCCAGCAGTCGCTGTGTCCGTCTGCTCGGACGCCGCACGCAGAGGCCCGGCCGACGTGGAGCGAGTTGAACGGTCCCTCGTGTCCATGCGGGCTGTACTGGCCCCAGCAGTGGGCATTTCCGGCTGGGTCCAGGCCGCAGTTTCCGTTGGCGCCGACGCGGACGTGCGACAGCTCGAGCTTCGGTGCGGCGACGGAGCGCTCACCCCAACACGTGACGCCACCGTCCTCCTTCGTCGCGCAGCATTCGGAGTCACATGCGATCGCGACGAATGGCCCGCTGGGCAGTGGTGCCGCGCCCGCAGATGTTTCACGCAGGATTTCGCCCTTCTTGCTCACGGCGTAGATACCTCCGCGCGAGATCGCGAAGTCCCGGATGTTCTGTTCGTCTGGGAACGGGGAACGGCCGGAGCAGCG
Source organism: uncultured Pseudomonadota bacterium (assembly GCA_913061055.1). Lineage (GTDB taxonomy): Bacteria > Myxococcota_A > Polyangia > Nannocystales > Nannocystaceae > CAJXVA01. The sequence goes on along the minus strand of CAJXVA010000031.1, from coordinate 7,185 downwards.
GATTCTTCCGTCCGAGAGGACACAGTGTGTGTCGCCCACCGAGAGGAACTTGCTGAGGTCCGCCCCAGCGTTCCACCCCGCATCGCTCCAGCCCCGGTGGGAACGGCACCACAGTGCCCCGCCTTTCTCGATCGCGCAGATGTTGGGCGGTGCTCCGCTGAGAAGCGTGAACGTCTTCGGTGGGGTGGGGAACGCGGAGACGTACTCGAGATCGGCTGCACTCGTGGCCAGCGACCGGGAGGCCGTACCTGGCGAGCTCCCATCACCCGGTGCCGGGTCGGAAGTCGGGGCATCGACCTCGTCACCCGGCGTGGGCGCCTCTGATTGCGTGGCACAAGCCCACCCTAGGGGGACCCACGTGACGAGAGTTGCGAGCCGGAAGAGAGATACGGGGGTCATGGGTGTTCGAAAGGGTCGACGGGCTGCGATGCACTCGCCCAAGGCGCGGCGGCGGGAACGATCTTCGGCGGTTCCTCGCCGGTCCCAAGGAGAGTCCACAATGAACGTTCGCCCCGGAGCCCGCGGGAGACGAGACACCAGCGGTCATGGCCATCCGCGTCGTCTGGCACCTCGCGGTTGGTCTGGGCGTAGCGGCTCGCAGCGATGTCCACGTCGCCGGCCGCCCAGTCTGCGCACAGCCTGTGGCGGTGAGACGTGTGATCGGGAGCGCGCGGAGGTTGATGCCGGATCGAGGGGCCTGAGGAGGGAGGACTCGGCATGCGCGCTTCGACTCAAAGCCTACGACGACCCAGGAGCCCGTGGGTTGCACCGCGAATGTGGCCCGGCGTCGTCGCCTGAGCGAGACCAGCGTCCTCACCGTCGCGGCGTGCGGGGCAGGTGGAAGCACGTCCGCGAGGACCGAGACCGGAGCGTCCACGGACCGCAGACGACGACCTCGCAAGCGCCGGCGCCGGAGATCGAGGGGGAAGCAGGTCGGGGGGCGTTCGGCCGGGGTGACTCGCCCACGCTCGTCTCCAAGCGGGCCTGCACGAAAGCACGAGATTTTCGGGAACGGTTGGCGAGCTGAGGCAACCAAGCGAATGTGACGAAGCGACGCCTACTCCTCGCCGTGGCCCTGGGCCTCCCCGGCTGCGACTATTTCTCCGAGGTGACCGTACCGGGTACGGACACGGGCCCTCCGGCCGCCATTGCCTCCGTATTCTCGGACGGCGAGTACATCGAGTTTGACTATCGCCTCGGCGGCGGCGGCGGGTTGGCCTACCTCACCCACGATGCGGACGCGTGGCTTGTTGGGATCGGAGCCGCCTACGACGTCGGCGGGGTGCGCGAGCTTTCGATGTGGCGCCAGATCCGTGTCAGCTGTCCTGGAGTCGGTCTCATCGACGATGAAGAGATCTACGTCAAGACCCAGACAGGCGGAGTCGGGAGCACAGTGTCCAACGGCCTGTGGCTCGGCGAGCCGTTCAACGCCTCATCTGAGTTCTGGCGGTGTGGGGGCGGGACACCAGACGTGGTGCAGCTGAAGTGGCGGGTTTGGGCGGAGGACTTCCACGGCAACGTGAGCACGTACGGAACGTCAGACACACCCGCCGTGATCGCTTGGACGCCGGGGGGCTAGCACGCCGGTGTCTCCTTTGGGTGCGCTCTGCACCCAAACCCAGGAGCAGCGACGGCGCAGGAATCGACTCCGGCTCGGGTGTCTCGAGCAGTCGCGAGCTTCAACGCAACCAGGATGCAGATGTCCTCGCCGTCGCCGTACGCGCCGGACACGACTCCCAGACTGGTCTTCTTCAGCTACGCTCAAGAGGACTTCGCGTCCTCGCCCCAGAATCTGACGGGCGTTGGTCGATTCATTGAACCGAATCACGCTCGGTCAGGAACGTCAGATTTGACGGCTTTGCGGCAAACGGAGGTCGTGCTCAGAGCCAAACTCATCTTCATCGTCGCGGCCTTTCTCGGAGTGAGCGCCTGTGACTCCGCCGAGCCACGGGACGAGGTGTCATCCCCCCTGCGCCCCGATGGCGTCCGTCCATCCCACGATGGGCTGGGGTTGGCAGCTCCTCTCAACCCGATGCAAGACGGCCTCAGTGGGTGCCTCGCCGGGTGCAACATCGACAACGAGGAGTGCATCGTTGACGTGCTGGCCGGATGCGATATCTACGGAGAGCAGTCATTCCTTCCGATCCCCGAGGACAGCTGCTCCTACCAGCTCCGCGAGTGTCGGGGGGCTTCTCGCGCCTGCGAAGCGGACTGCTTCGACATCTTCAGCGGGGGAAGCAGTGGCGACGACGGCGGCCCTGTCGATGATGATGGTGATGACGACGGCGGAAGCGCGACCGCGGGCCCCGGCGGGAACCCGTGTGACAGCTGCCCCAGTGGGCAGAGCTGCCATTGCGAGCCGTTCTTGTGCTGGCCCAACAACGCGGCCTGCCCGTGAGCTGAACGCCGCGTCACCCCTCTGAGAGACAGGGCGTTCGGCCGTTCGAGGCACTCGAGGTTGGCGTGGCTGGTCGCTCGGTGCATGGGACCCTCAAGTGCCACACGCGACTCCCAGACTGGTTGTCGCTCCCCCAGACTCAATCGGTCAACACGTGTTGACGAACGCTGACGGAGCCACCGTCCCGGACCACGTAGAGAATACGTCCCAACTGCGGCGTCCAGCGATACAACTCCTCGGGGATAAAACCGGAGCTATTCAACGGGGGTGCTCCTTGAATGTCGGTGTCCAGCACCTCCAGCTCGCCGCCGAGACGGTTTCGGAAGAGCCAGAAGTCGGCCTCGTCGCTGGGGTTTCGGGCGAGGGCCGTGACGAACTCTGAGCCGAGGTGCGTGTAGCCCAGCGTAGGGAACGCCGATTCTGCGAAGCCCAGAGAAGGAAGAAATGGGTACGGGTCGGCTCCATCGAGAGGATAGGCCCACACGTTGTCGGCGGCCTCGACGAGCACCACATCCTTCCAGGGGACGCCCGCCGACTCGCGCGTCACGTCCCCCTCCGCGAGGGCGCGTGACCAGATCACTTCGAGCGCGACGGGTTCGTCTACATCCTCAAGCCGGTCGAGTGGAACCCTCACGAGTTGAAGTCCGCTCGCCGTAGCGACGACCGCTCGTTCCCCATCGATCAGGCTGACTCCCTGGGGGCTCGGGAGATCAGCAACCAGCGGTCCGCCCCACGATGCTCGCCAGAGAGTCAGGCTGCCGTCGACCACAGCAGCGAGTCCGTCTTCCGCGCTGGCAAAGTTTCTCGAGAGCAATCCGTTGCCCGTCACGACTCCTGTTTCGAACCACGCCCCGGTTTCGAGGTCGAGCGCGAACAAGGCTGGCTCGCCGAGTTCAATGAACGATGACGGCGGGGTCGAACCCTCGGTATACGCTGCGAGGAACACCCAAGACGACGCGTTACCCTGCGTCACCACGAACTCGATGGAGGGAAGACCATCGACAACGATGGCGTCTGCGCCCCCGGGCGGAAGGACGATCAACCCATCTTCCGCGTTACGGCCACGGATGACCCCCGCGTCTCCGAGCCACGTCAACGTCGGACGCTCGACCGACGGAATCGTACGCAACCCACCTCCGGGCAGGTACTGCACGAGACCGTCGTCCGTGTATGCGAAACCGAACGAGGAAGCCGTCCCGGGTGCGCACACATTGGCCACGTCGAGACCTGCCCCCCTGGCACCATTTTCAAGGATCTCCCAGACCCCCTGCTCGCCAAACGGCCCGTTGGGGCTACAGAGCACAACTTGGCCGTCCAGATACGCCGCTCCAGCCAAGAGCCCATAGGAATCCTCCAGGCGGATCGGCTCACCGCCGCAGTTGTCAACGAGGAGGGCGCCTCCAAACTCTCCGCCGTCGCCCACGACGGTCACCCCATCGACGACATCGTAGACTCTGTACTCGCTCGCGTTCTCGATGCGCAGCAGTTCGCGAGGTGAGCCTCCGGGGCTGCACTCTTCGAGTTCGAGCGCAGGAACGCCGCCCCGATCGGTCTGGCATGCGAACACGAACAGAAGGGTGATCGCGCAAGAAATCGAAGTCTTGTGGGTCATGCGTTCCTCGTACCCGGGAGTCGAGCGAGCCGAGTCTACAGTTTGCGAGTACCGCCAGGAACCACTACTGCAGGACGTTCGCGAAGGCGACGCGGCCAATGTCCGCAGACCGGGCCATGGGTCAGAGCACGTACTGTGCCCAACTGTGACAGCTCGGCCGGAGCGGTGCCAAAGACGTCGGAGGCCGGAGGCGTGCGAACGTTGGTGTTCAGGGCTGACGGAGTCCAGGGCGCGTTCAGCGTTGGCGAGTTCCCGGCCGAGGTTTGCGCAGGCCAAGCCGGTCAACGTCAGTTTCTACCTTCTACCTTCTACTGAACTACGAGCCGACCCCGCCCCGATTCTTCGTGGCGTAGGAGGGCGTGGTCGGGCTGGAGGTCCGCGGTCAGAAGCACGGACGACGCTCGTACACACGGGGCACGACTGCCGGGAGCGACTGACCGCTCATCGCCAGCCTCAGTCCGGTGCCCAGCGCCAGACCTGCTCGGGGCTGTCCACGCCGACCGCGAGAATCGAGCCGTCACTCAGCATGGTGAGGCGGGCGTGGGTCGAGTCTCCGGGCATGGGCGCCTTGGCCCAGCCGATGTCTTCGTCGTAGATCGACAGTTGCTTGCCCGTGAAGTCCGATGCGGCGCCACCCCACAATGCGACACGACCCTCCCCGACGGTGAGTAGTTGGTACTCGAGCCCCATGTACTCCGTCACCACAGGTGGGGAGCACGGACCGTTCAGCGATTGCCCGTCCCCCTCCTTGTCATAGAGCGCGGCGCGGGGCGACACCTGGGCAATCTCGCTCTGGTCAGCGTCTCTGGCCAGGCCGAGATCGATGGCAAAGCGTCGGTCGTCAGGCCACGGAGCCGAAGCCGTGGCGTAGGGCAAGCGTGGATACCCGGTCGGGATCGACTCCCCGAGCGCGACCTCGTACCCGAAGACCACGCCGGGCCCGGAGACGAGAACCGCGACGGGGCCGAAGGGGTCCATCCGGAAGTGATCCTGTGAATGAGAAGGACGGGGTGCAGCAGGCAGGGCGGTCCAGCTCTCGCCGTCGTCGACCGAGACGGAAAGCTCGCCCGAAGACGGGTGATAGACGACGAGGCTCCCGACTGAGGTTTGGCCCAACACGATGCGCCCGGGCTCCAGTGTGAGGGTCCCGAGGTGCTCCCAGGTGTCGCCGACCGAGCGGAGGACCGAGCGGGGTTCGTCGTCGCCCAGAAGCAGCAGCCGGCCGTCGGTGAGTCTCGCGCTCGCGGACACGGCGGTGGAGAGCGGCGCAGGTTGTCGTGCTTCCCAAGGCTGGCCGGGGCCGAGCCATGCGTAGACCGGCGCGAGCGGATCGTCTGAAGTTCCCGCGCCGAGGACGACAACTTCGAGAGGGTCGGAGTGAAGTCGGGCGCTGAGGGCGTCGCCGGGAAGGCTGGCTTCTTGTTGCCAGGTGCCCCAGTCGGTTTGCGTGCAGCCTTCGCCCGACGGGGGAGGGGGTGCTTCGCCGGACTCGGAGCTCTCGCCCGTGGCCTCGGGCAGGGGAATCGCCGTCGTGCCGCCGGAGCTGCTCGTGTCGGTGTCCTCAGCTTCGCCTGCCACCTCCGGTGGTCCGCATGCGAGCAGCAGGGTCAACGCAGCACCAATCCTGAAGGCGGAGTTCATGGGTTGTCCAACGAGTCGGAGCGTAGCTGGTTGGGGCGGGTGGGGCGTTTGGATGGCTCTTTGGGTGCGGGTTGGGGACGCTGGCGCTGCATCGTGGCCGCCCCGCAGTCTCAGTGTGCAGGCAGCGCGTGCGCTGGAACGCCATCGAGACCGATGCCCTGTGATGGGAAAGGCTCAAGAGCGTCGCGCCTTTCCCATCCGAGGTCGCTGCGAGTGCCGAGCCGCTCGGAAACGTGAGCATGAATTACTTCACGCGCTTGACCGACGCATCGCTCAATCCGCGACCACAAGAATCTCCGCGACACGCCCTTGGCTCGTCCATTCGCGTTGGTTGTTTGGGCCCGGGAGCAACTTGATCCTGGCCACCACGTAGGTCACGAGACCTCTCCCGAGAAAAGGCCCTGGGGGGTGTCCCTCGGACGCTGCCATCAGGGCGGGACGCGATTTCGAACGCTAGACTCAAGACGTGCGCCTCGTGCAACGCGGTTCCAAGATGCTCGTACGGGCGAGTGGCAACGAGTGGATGGTCTTCGTCGCGGCGGTGATCTTGGTCGGTGCCACCGGATTCGCGTCGCTCGCCTACTTCGTGATGGGCTCATGGCTGTTCGGGCTGCTGTTCGCAGGCATGGCTGTTTTCTCGTTTCTGTTGGCGGGCTTCTATCTGCTCTCGCTCGTCAAGGTGACGGCGACTTTCGATCCGGAGCGCCGCACGCTGGAGGCCGACGGCATAGAGCTCTCCTACGACCACATCGGGGAAGTCCGTCTGGACGCGTCCGAGCACGAGGGCACAGAGGGTGGCAAGTTCCTGATGTACAGCTTGGTCGTCATCCGCAAGGACGCCGTCGGGCGTGGCAAGGCCCTGGGCGCGGAGTGCAAGGCCGAGCTCGAGGCCTGGTCGGCATCAGCGTCATCCGACGACCCGATGCCGAGCGCGCTCGCTGACAAGATGATGCTGGCGGCGACCGCCTATCTCGGCGGGACCTACACCCTGGGCATGTCGCGCAATCGACAGCGCTCCGTCCAGGTTACGGAGACGATCGGGCAGATTCTCGGTGTCAGGCCGGAGTACGACGAGAAGGTCGAATACAGGTGAGTTCCTGCGAGTCGGCGGGGTGTGGGGACCCGTCTGCCCCCGCCCCATGAGGGCGCGCTCTCGTTGCAGGCGTGGCCCAACGCCGAAGATGAACCGCAGTCCCCGGCAGTCTCGCGGAAAAGCTGCTCTGCTCTCTTCGCCAGGGTCCCCGTTCGAGGCCATCGCAGGTCCCGACGTCTTGGCATCCCGACACTGCCAGGACCGGAGCGCGACGAACTCGAGTCTCGTCGGGCGCATGAGGTCTGCTAGAGAAGACGCGGAGGTGGGGGCAGAGTCAGTGGGGTCAATGTGACGTCGTGGCCTCGACGAGCCACAGTTTCGTGGGTTCAGACCCAGGTGCAGGAAAGCGCCGAACGGTGACACCCCATGGCTCGTCGGGTGCGAAGTCGATGAGCGCTCCGTCCGGTGAGAGTTCAACGCGATAGTCACCATCGGTGGTGG
>CAJXVA010000030.1 GCA_913061055.1 uncultured Pseudomonadota bacterium | reverse complement strand
CTGCGGTCGCGCTGCCCGTCCAGCGTGATGGTGCGGTCGCGATCGTCGGCATGGCTTGGATGAACGACCGCGAGCTGCCCGAGCCCTTGCTCGAGCAGCTCGCCAAAGACGCCGACTCGGTCGAGTTGTAGCTCGGCTACTTTTTCCCGGTCGAGTACATGTCGTCGATGATGCTCGAGTAGCGATCCTCGACGACGCCGCGCTTCACCTTCAGGGATGCGGTGAGCAGCCCATTGTCGACGGTGAGCGGCTCGGGCGTGATGCGCCAGTACTTGATGCTCTCGAAGCTTGCCAAGCCGCCGTTGACCTTGGCGACGTGGGCCTCGATGGCGAGCTTGACCTCGGGGTGATCGGTCTTGGCTTCGATGCCCTTTTGCTGCGCCCACTCGCCCAGCTCCTCGGGGTCGACCGCGATCAGGCACACGCAGTAGTTGCGACGGTCGCCCACGACCACCGCTTCTTGGACAATCGGAAGACCCTTGAGCTGGCCCTCGATCTTGGCGGGCGCGACGTACTTGCCGCCGGAGGTCTTGATCAGCTCCTTCTTGCGGCCGGTGATCTTCACGAACCCATCGGAGTCCTGAGCGCCGAGGTCGCCGGTGCAGAACCAGCCGTCCTTGAACGAGGCCTCGGTGGCTTCGGGGCGGTTGAGGTAGCCCTGGGTGATGTTGGGGCCCTTGGCCAGGATCTCGCCGTCCTCGGCGATCTTGATCTCGACGCCGGGCAGCGCAGGGCCGACGGTGCCGATCTTGATCTTGCCGGGCTGGTTGGCGGTGAGGCCGGGGCAGGTCTCGGTGAGTCCGTAGGCCTCGAGCAGGTTGAGGCCCATGGCGAGGAAGAACGTGTGCACATCGGGATCGAGCGGAGCGGAACCCGAGAGCAGGGCGAACGCGCGGTCGAAGCCAAGCTTGGCGCGGAGCTTGGACAGCACGAGCTTGTCGGCGACGCTGTTGCGCAGTCCGAGGAAGAACGGGACCGGCTCACCCTTGCAGCGGTACGGCACGGTCTCTTTGCCGGTGTTGATCGCCCAAGCGAACAGCTTCTGGCGGACCGGAGGCGCGCCGGCGACCGCGGTCTCGATCTTCGCCTTCATCTTCTCGAACACCCGGGGCGCGCCCGGGAAGAATCCGGGGCGGGTGGCGCCGAGGTCCTCGCCGAGGGTGGGGACCGAGCTGATGATGAGGTGGAGGTTGCGGTAGGGCGCCGCGAACTGGATGAGGCGGCCGAACGAGTGGGCGAGCGGGAGGAACAAGAACAGTCCTCCTTCGCGAATGCCGTCGGTGAGCACACCAGCTTCGGACACGGCCCGGGCCATGGCGAGGTGGTTCTCGTGGGTCTGGATGACGGCCTTGGGGGGACCGGTCGTGCCGGACGTGTACGTGTACGTGGCGGTCTGGTCGGGCTTGGCTTCCTTGCGGCGCCGCGTCATGTCCTCGCGCTGGGCATCCAGTTCCTTCTTGCCGCGAGCCTCGAGGTCGGCGAGGGATTCCCAGTCGTCCGCCGCATCGATGCCGGTGGGGTCGATGACGACCACGTGCTCGAGCGAAAGCTGGTCGGCGCTGTACTCTTTTTCGAAGAACGTGAAGCCCTTCCGCATCTCGCGGATCTTCTCGAGCTGGGCCTTGTTGTCGATGATGATGAGCTTGATGCCGGTGTCGACGTGGGCGTAGCCGACCTCTTCGGAGTGCAGTGAGGCATAGACGGGAACGGTCTGCAGCCCGACGCTGAGCCCGGCGAAGTCGCAGGCGAGCCAGTCTTCGCTGGTGTTGCCGAGCAGGCCGATGACGTCGTTGTCCTTGAGGTCGATCGCAGTGAGGATGCCGGCGGCGATCACATCGGCGCGGTCTCGGAGCTCGCCCCAGGAGCGCGTGACCCAGCTGGACCCTTCCTTGGTCCGGATCGCGATGTCGTTGGGGCTCGCTTCGGCGCGGGCGTGGAGCAGGTCGGCGAGGGTTCGAATATCCAACGACATGGCGGCGAGCGGCGAGAGCATAGCGCCTCACCAGCGTTCCGTGGTGCCCCTTTTTTCAGCCGTCCCAGAGCATCTTGGCCATCTGCTCGCTGTCCATCAGGTACGCGGCGAGCAGGGCCCTTCGGTCGCCGGCTTCGGCGATATCGAGGTTCTCGAGCCACTGCGCCGCCTCGGGATCCTCCTGGGCCTGGCCCTCGAGAACCGTCTGGACGAGATTGACCAGCATGCGCCCCTTCACGGCGTTGTTGGTGGGAACGCGGGTGAAGACTCCGGCAACTTCTGCGGTGCTGACCGAGACCTGGAGGCCCTTCGGCTTGGGCAGGAGCGCCTGCAACATGGTGGAGGCGCCCTCGCGCATACCCCCGAACCCGGTCCCGACGACCGCGGCCTGGGTCATCGCGAAGATCATCGCGCTGTCCCGAGGGACCTGTTGGGCCAGGCGCTCCAGCTCCTTGTTCATGCGGCGCTTTTGTTTGCGGGCGGCGGCGAGGACCGGAGCGAGCATGTCCTCACGAGCGACCAGGAGCTGATCGAGATCGACCCGCACCACGTGCACGGCTTGCCCCGCAAACTCGGTGTCCGTGAGCACCCAGTGGTCATCCTCGACCGCGCGGAGTCCTCCGTCGCGGACCGCCTTGTCGATCAGGGGCCGAACGCCGGGGATCTCGGCGAGCAACATGGACCGCCGGTAGTTCTGATGGCTCGCGGCCCCGGACATCCGCTTCCACGTGATCAGGCTGTCCTGTCCCAAGCGCTCCGCGAGCTCGCATTGCATCTCGCTGAAGATGGGCGCCGTGGACTCCTCGTCGTCCTTCTTCTTGCTCTTGTCGGCTTTCGCCGCTTTGGCCTTGCCGCGCCGCGACGCGTCCCGCTCCCGTTGCCGGGCCTGCGCCTTCTCGCGTCGGGCCCGGCGAGCGTCCATGGCTTCGTAGTAGACCTGATGGGTCGGCACGCCGCGGGTGGAGGCGATGCGCTCGGCCCGGCGCCATCGCTCGGTCATGCCGATGTCGGTTCGGGTCTGCTCATCGCACGTGAAGATGAACTCGGCGGTCTGCGCCCCGACCCGCTTCAAGATCGGCGCGTTTCGAATCTTCGCGATGTCGGCGACGAACATCACGTCGAGCTCGGGCGAGAAGAACCGCATGCCGTAGGGCAGGTGTCCCCGAGACTGCCGCGCGGTCCCAACGTCCCAGTACCGACGCAAGACGTTGCTCAGGCCTTCGGTGTTGCCCGCCTTGCGGTAGATCCGCAGCAGGCGAACCATGGCGTCGGTGACCAACTCCCGCTCTCGGGTGTCTTGGTCCAACACCGCCTCAAACTGCTCGATCGCACAGTCGGTCCGTTCGATGACGTCCATGCAGTGCACGCCCTTGCGGTGGTGCCTCTGCACTTCGGATTCGTGCGCCGGCGCGGACGCGGCCAGAAGGGCGAGCGGGAGCCAGGCGACGACCATGCTGTGTTCTATCCCGCGGCCCCCTCGTTGGGTTGGCCGGTGACCGCGGGAGTGGGCCACACCACAGTGAGGGGGCCCTGGCTGCGGTCGGGAGCTTGGCCTCAGGGCTCGGCGTGCCGGGCACCGAACAGCGCCGCACCCTGCAGCGCGGCGGACTCGTTGAGCACGACCTTGATCGGAATCTGCTCGACCAAGCTGCGCATGCGGCCCTTGCCGTCGAAGCGGTCGAGGAAGGCGGAGCCCTTCATGCGTTTGGCGAGCTTGGGGGCGATACCGCCGCCGAGGTAGATGCCGCCGGTGGCGAAGATCTTGAGTGCGAAGTTGCCGGCTTCGGCGCCGTAGAGCCCAAGGAAGAGGTCTACGGCCGCGTTGGCGTGCTCATCGCCGTCGTCGGCTGAGATCGCGATGGACTCGGCGGGCTCCTTGTTGGATTGGGCTTCTTGCCACCACTGCGGGGCGCTGGCGCCGGCGCGCTCCAGCAAGAACTCGTAGACGGTGGCCAGGCCCGGTCCCGACACGACGCGCTCCCAGCTGACGTGCTCGTGGGTGCGTTGCAGGTACTGGAGGAGGTTCCATTCCAGCTCGTTGCTGGGGGCAAAATCCGCGTGGCCGCCTTCGGTCGGGAAGGGGTAGAGCTTGCCGCGCATGAAGTGCATGCCGGCCTCGCCGAGCCCAGTCCCGGCCGAGACGAGTCCGGCGTTGCCGCCCCGCTCCGGCGATCCCTCGCGGAGGACCGAGAAGTCGGCGTCCGCCAGGGTGCTCAATCCGTGGGCGTTGGCTTCGAGGTCGTTGAGGAGCGTGATCGAAGGCAGCCCTAGGTCGCGCTCGAGCTGGTCGGCGTCGACGACCCACGGCAGGTTGGTCAGCTGAGCCCGCCGGCCGCGAACCGGCCCGGGCAGGCCAATGCAGACCGCTCGGACGTCGTCGGCGCCATGTGCGGACGCGAACGCCTGGATGATCTCCCGGAGGGAGCCGTGCGAGGCGCTGGGTTCAATGGTGTGGACGAGCCGCAGCACCTTGCCGTCGTTGACCTCGCACAGGGCCAACCGCGTATTTGTGCCACCAACGTCTCCTGCGAGTACCTTCATCGGAATCTCCTGCGCCGGGCCTTCGCGGCGCTTCCGGGGGCGGAAGCGGCCGGGGCCAACCCCAGGGGGGCCCTCAGGCGCTGTGGCATGTGTAGCACCGATGCCCCGAATTCGTGCAAAACCCGCCGGAGCAAAACGCACGCGGCGGGTCCGAGGGCACCGCAGCGACCCGAAATCGCGATCTCAGGTCGATCTCACTTCGCCCGGTGGGCAGGGACGTCAACCGGCCAAAGCGGCCTCAAAGGCCCGCCGGAGCTGTTGCAGGCCCGCGAGCACGTCGGCGCCGAGGTGGACCCGAACCGCGCGGCGCTCTCGGTCGATCAGCACCTGGAAGTCTCCGGCAGCCTGGGCCGCAGCGACGATGCCGAAGTCGACCGTGCGGCCGGGAATCGGCAGGGCGGTGCCCGTATCGGCGGTGATCTGGATGAAGACGCCGGTGTTGGGACCGCCTTTGTAGGCCTGCCCGGTGGAGTGCAAGAATCTCGGGCCAAAGCCGAGGCAGGTCGCCACCGACTTCGCGCGACGCACCGAGTTCCGCATGGCCGACAGCTCGGCTTCGTGGGCGGCGTTCATGTCGACGTAGGCGAGCAACGCGAAGTAGTCCCCGGCATGGAGTCGGTCCAGATGGGCACGCAACCAGTCGGTGAGGCTCTCGCCGCCCAGCGCCTCGGCGTTGCGGTCATCGGCGTGGATGCGGATGCCATCGCCTTCCCAGCGGACCGCGAGCTCGGGCAGCGTGCCGTGCTCTTCGTAGGCGGTGGTGAGCTTGCGGCTCTCGATCTTGCTGGCCTCGACGTCGGGCTGGTCGAACGGATCGACGCCCATCACCGCGCCGGCGACCGCGGTCGCAATCTGCCAGCGGAAGAGCTCCTGCGGCAACGCATCGATGTCGTCGAGTTCGAGCACCACGACCGACTCCCCAGCATCTCGCCACATCTGTGCGATGCGATCTTGGGCCGGGTCTGCGGTGGCGGCGGTGCGGAGGTAGACGAAGATGCGATCGTCGCCGTTGCCGCGGGTGCGTGCCGTCTCACCGTCGATGGGGATCACGGCTTGACCGTGTTTGCCCGTGGACTCGGCGACCAGCTGTTCCAGCCAAGCGCCAAAGCTCGAGATGGCCGGCGAGGTGAGCAGCGTGAGCTTGTTGCGGCCCTGGCCCGCGGCGGCGCCGAGGATCAGCCCCAGATTCACGCCCGGGTTGGTCGCGACGTCTGCCTGCCTGCACGCATCGAGCATGAGCTTGGCCTCGCCCAAGAACGCCTCGGTGTCGATGCCCATGCCCGCGGCGGGGACCATGCCGAAGTTGGAGAACGCGGAGAACCGTCCGCCGATCTCCGGCAAGCCGTACAGCGTGGTGCGGAACCCCTGGGCTGCCGCGAACGCCTCGAGCTTGGAGCCCGGGTCGGTGATGGCCACGAAGTGCTTCGAGGCCGACTCGCCCAGCGCCTCGGTCGCGCGGCCCATGAAGAACTCCATCAAGACGGTGGGCTCGAGCGTGGAGCCGGACTTGGACGCGACGATGAACAGCGTCTTGGAGAGGTCCAGTCCGTCCGCGATGCGAGCGACCTGGGCGGCCACCGTGGAGTCGACGATGCTGAGCTTGGGTCCGTCGCTGCGGCCTGCGAACGTCTTGGCGAGCACGTCCGGGCACAGGCTCGATCCGCCCATGCCCAGCAGCACGATGTCGGTGAACCCCGCGCCCCGAACATCCTTCGCAAACGCGTCGAGATGGCCGCGGTCGGCGATTTGGGCCTCGATGATGTCGAGCCAGCCCAGCCAGCGCGCCTCGTCGCCGCCGGTCCAGATGGCCGCGTCCTTGTTCCACAGGCGGTCGGTGTTCTCGCCCTTGGTCCAGGCCTCGGCAACCTGCGAGACGGCGGTCGCGATCGCTGGGGACAGGGTGGCGTCGGTGCGGTTGAGGCGGGGTCCACGAACGCCGCGCTGCGCCGTGGCCACGGTCGCGAGCAGGTCGTCCATGGCGTCCTCGAACGCGACGAGACCCTTGTCGAGCAGCAGGTCGGTGACGTCGGTGAGGGAGACTCCCGCGCGCTCCAGGGCGTCGAGTCGAGCCTGGGCCTGGTCGACATCCTCGGTGAGGGTGGTCGCGACCTTGCCGTGGTCCAGGAACGCGGCCAGCGTCTTGGGCGGAACCGTGTTGACCGTCTGCGGTCCGACCAGTTCCTCGATGTAGAGCACGTCGCTGTAGGCAGGGTTCTTGGTGCCGGTGCTGGCCCACAACAGACGCTGCGGACGGGCGCCGGCGCTTGCGAGTGCACGCCACTCGTCGCCGCGGCACAGAGACTCGAAGCTGCGGTACGCGACTTTGGCGTTGGCGATCGCGATCGTGCCGCGCAACGCGAGCGCCTCGTCGCTGCCGATGGCCTCCAGGCGCTTGTCGACTTCGGCGTCGATTCGGCTGACGAAGAAGCTCGCGACCGAGGCCACATCGGCGATCGGTTTGCCGGCTGCGAGCCGGGTCTGCAGTCCGCGGATGTAGGCCCCGGCGATGTCTTCGTAGGCATCGCGCGCGAAGATCAAGGTGACGTTGACGTTGATGCCCTCGCTGATGAGGTGCTCGATCGCGATGATCCCTTCGACCGTTCCGGGGACCTTGATCATGAGGTTGGGGCGGTCGACCGCGGTCCACAACCGCTTGGCCTCGCCGATGGTGCCCTCGGTGTCGCGCGACAGCCGAGGTGAGACCTCGAAGCTGACGTAGCCATCGATATGCTCGGTGGCGTCGTAGACGGCACGCATGGCGTCGCACGCCTCGCGAATGTCCTCGATGGCGAGCGTCTCGTAGACCGTCTTGGTTTCGAGGTCAGCGTCGCGAGCCAGCTTGGTGAGCGCGTCGCCGTACTCGTCGCCGCCGCCCATGGAGGCGCGAAAGATCGACGGGTTGGAGGTCACACCGCGCAGACCCTCCGTTCCCACGCGCGTCGCGAGCTCGCCGCTTCGCGTCATGCTGCGCCGGATGTAGTCGAGCCAGATCGATTGGCCGGCTTCGGCCAGGGCGTTCACGGTGTTCGAGCTCATGCTGCTGCTGTGATCGCAGAGCGATGGGCTCACCGCAAGCAGCTCGGCGTGTGCCTGCTCAGAACATCTCCCGCATCCACGGCTGAGAGCCCGCGAACACGGTGCCTGCGATGGCCAGCGCGGCGGGGGTTCCCTCGATGAGCCCCGCCGCCGCGAGTGCGCTGGGGTTCGCGAATCCGGAGTACAGCGCTGCGAGCCCCCGGACGTCGGTGCGGAGATCGCCCGCGCCTCCACGGCGCACACCGCCCCGGCCGCCCCGCACCGCGAGCCGCCACATGCCGTTGTTGCCATCGACGATGTCGTCGTAGATGTCGAGATCGAGCGTGGCATCGACCTTGGGGGGATAGCCGCGCTGCATCAATGCCGCCTCGACGTTGATGAGTCGGAGCATCCACGCATCGGTCATGGTGACGCCGAAGTGGGCGTCGGGCAGGACCAGCCGGGCGGGGTCATGGGGGGCGGTGTGGACCTCGACGCCGGACACGACGTGGGTGCACAGGTCGGTGAGGAAGGACCACAGTCGGCGATAGCCCCAGGTCGAGGTCGCGAACATGTCGTGGACCACGATGCGGTGCTGAAACCCGGTGCCGCGCGCCTTGCAGTATGAAACGTAGCCCTCGACTTGACCGTCGTCGCGGCTGACCAGGACGCAGGTCGGGCTGCGCCCTGCCCAAGGGTGGAACAGCCGGGTCCAGATGTACTCGGAGCGATCCAGAAACCCCGGAAATGAAGGAGCGTGCGCGCCGTACAGCGCGCGCACGCGGGTCTCGCCGGCGGCATCCATCGGGAGCAGCACGCCGCCGCGCTCCTCGATGCCCAGGCGCTTGGGGTCGATCTGAGCGACGAAGCGGCCTCCGGCGCACTCGTAGCCTGCCTTGCGGTACAGCGGCAAGGCGGAGGGGTACAGCGCGGAGAGTGCGACGCCTTGCTCGTTGAGCTCCGCGACGATGCTTCTCATCAGCGCGCTCGCGCAGCCTTGGCGCTGATAGTGCGGCGCAACGGCGACCCCCGCGACGCCCGTCATCGAGACGCGGCGGTTGCCGAAGTACTGACCCATCGGCAGCAGCAGGGCCGTGCCCACGACATCGGGGCCGTCACAAACGACGCGGCAGTTGTCGTGACCCGCGAGCGCGAGCGTCGCGGGCAAGTCATCCGGGTTGGCCGCGAACGCGTGCGCCATCAGCCTGGCCACCGGGTCGTGATCCGGCGGTTGCGACGGGCGGACTACCAGCGCGTCCTCGCTGCTCATGGCCGGGAGTATAGGAGGATCGCGGGCCTGCTGGTGTCGCGGATTTCCGCGACACTGGAGCACATCTCACAGCCCCGGGATACGGCGAGCGAAGCGAGCACGAGCCCGACAGGGCGACCGTTTGGGGTGGAGCGGAGGGCGGCTTTGCCGGCCGCAGCGGGAGGGGCCTTTTTGAAAGGCCCCCTTGAGCCTAGTAGTCCACGCGGATCCCGATTGCGGGGAAGATCGGGAGACCGACGAAGCTGGCCTCCTCTCGGAAATCGTAGCGATAAAAGATCGAATCTGGGTTGGCCCGGTTGTAGACGTTTTGAACGTCGACGTAGCCGGTCACGGTGGCACGATCGAGGATCCAGCGCTTGTCCACTCGGAGGTCGAGCTGGTGAAACGCTCCGAGACGGGCGCTGTTGCGGGGACCGAGCAGGGGGTAGCGGGTCTGGAGGCTGTTGACCGAGCCGATCACCGGCGAGTACGGATAGCCCGAGCTGACGCGAAAGCGGCCACCGAGGCGCCAACCTTTGGGCAACAGATAGCTGGCGACGAGTCCGAAGTTGTGGCGTTGGTCGAAGTCGGTCGCGCGACTGGGGAGGTCGAGACCTGGGATCTGCTCGACGAATCGAAGCTGCGACCACATCAGGGTGTACGTGACCCAGCCGTAGAGGTTGCCGCCCAGGTGCTTGCGCAACATGGTCTGCACGCCGATGGTGTGCTCTCGCGTCGCGTAGGGGACGTAGCCGTTGTCGTCGGTGAACAGCGGCGTGGCGTTGTCTTGCTCGCGCCCAAACGCGGTGGCCTCGGCTGTGATTCCGTCGGTGATCTTCCAATCCGCACCGACGCTGGCGTGGAGCGCCTGGCGGACGCTCAGCGGCTGTGCGCCGGGATCAAAGGAGACCGTCTCGTCGAACCGGGAGAGCACCGGCGGGTACCAAAGCGCCGGCTGAATGGAGTTGGCGATGTCGACCGTGATGTCGTTGTCGTCACTGCGCAGCTGCGAGTACTTGCCGAGGCTCGCGTGGAGGACCCAGCGATCCCCGACGTCGAAGCTGGTGTTGAGCCGCGGGTCGAATGAAAACGCCGCATCGTCCTTGACGGTGAACGCGGTGCCCCGAGCACCCAACACGAGGTGCGCCGGTCCGAGGTCGATGGGCGCCGTGGTGTAGACG
Source organism: uncultured Pseudomonadota bacterium (assembly GCA_913061055.1). GTDB lineage: Bacteria > Myxococcota_A > Polyangia > Nannocystales > Nannocystaceae > CAJXVA01. The sequence goes on along the minus strand of CAJXVA010000030.1, from coordinate 27,310 downwards.
CCGATCGTCGAGACCACCCCCCTCGAGCGCGGCGACTCCGGGTCGGACACGATGGGCGAGGGCTCGAGCACCTCTCGTTGCACGGAGTAGGTGTCGACCTCGAGATCTGTGCCCATCAGCCATGAGAAGTGGGGCGTGAAGCGGCGCGACAGCTCGGTGCGCATCGAGACGACCCCGTCGCGGCGCCGCTGTCGGAATGTGCTCTCTCGTACGAGGAAAGACCCGCTCTCGAACCGCACCGAGGGTGTCCACCACAGGCGCCATCCGCCGGCGCGTTTGCGGACCGCGAAGTCCACCCTGTGAAAGCCGTTGCGAAGGTCGAACCCCGTGTCGGGCATTCCGGGGATTGGCGGTGGCGTGCGAAGCCGGTCGCCCGAGCCAAACAGGCGGACACTCCACGAGCCGCCGCGCATCGGGTAGTCCAACAGGCCTTGGTAGTCGTAGTAGGTCGGGTACAGGTTGCCGCCGGGCTCCCCGGTGACGCGCTCGGTGATGCTGTCCGCGGTTCGAAGTGCGAGGTCGTAGTAGCCACGCTGCGCGGAGACGATGAACGAGCCCTTGCCGATGGGGCCCTCGAGCATCGTGGTGGCGGCACCGATGTCGAGCTCGGAGAATCCGTGAATCCCGTCGCGTCGACCGGCGCGCGGATCGATCTCGACGATGCCGCCGGTCGCGTTGCCATACGCCGCATCGAAGTTCCCCGGGACGAGTCGGAGATCATCGAGCACCTCGGCTGGGAACACGCTGGACAGCGACAACACATGAAACGCTCGCGGCAGCGCGTGTCCGCCCATGTAGACCCGGGACGACGCCGGAGATGCGCCTCGCAGCACGAGCAACCCGAGGTTGAACGGGCTCCGGGCCACCCCAGGCATGTTTTGCAGGGCACGCAGCGGATCTCCCTGGGCTCCGGGAACGGTCTGAATCTCCTCGCGGGTGAGCAGCTGCGACTGGCTGCGGGCGCGGGTGGGTCCGCTTTCGCTCTTCACCACCGTCCGGAACGTGTCTTGATCGAGCGGCTCGACAAACACCGACAGTGGTTTGTCCGTCGGGAGCACCACCCATTCGACCCGCTCATATCCGGTCGCGACGACGATGACGCGAGCCCCGGTGGTGGGGAGCCCATCGAACGTGGCCGTGCCGTCTTCGTCGGTCGTCACGATTCGCTGCCAGGCGGGTCCGTCTTCGGGCAGCGGTGGGGGCGGATCCAGAGCGCCGGCCTCCGCTCCGGCCGGAGCCGGGATCGCGATGACCGTGGCCTCCTCCAGTGGTTGTCGATCGCCGCGCCGGCGTAGCCTGATGGTGAGCGAGCCGCACGGGGCGTCGTCACAGGGCGGAGCGGAGTTGGCGGTGGGGGCCGCGAAGGCGAGCAAGAGTCCCAGCAGCGCAATCACCGGGAGACCTCGACCGTGAACGCCGCCCAGTCGGTCGCATCGGAGTCGTCGCGAATGACCGTGTAGAGGGTGAACGTGCCGGTGTCGGGCCCGACCACCCACCGGACGCCCCGACCGGGGCCGGTGTCGTCAAACTCCGTCGCGCGTTGGGTGGTCCACCACGTGTCCGTGAAGAGGTCGACGTTCGAAAGGGTCGTGCCGTCGGAGGCGATGACCGTCACCTCTTCGAGATCGGCCTCCTCCGGTCGCCATTCGAAGTCGAGCACCTCTCCGACGCGGGCTCCGATGGGCTCACTGGGGAGCAACGGCGTCGCAGACTCCGCTGTCTCCCGACGCACCCAAACCTGCGCCGCCAGGGGCACGCGGTTTCGAGGCATCTGTCGCTGAACCTCGACAAGCGCATCCTCGGGAAGTACGCCTCCGCGGCTCTCGTACAGGTCGAGCAGCTCGCCCAAAGAGCCCTGCTGCGCGACGCCGTCGACGATCATGCACCGGCCCAGGTCTGCCCCGCTCTCGAGCCGCTCCAAGCATGCCTGCGGACCCGGGTCATCGGTGAGGCCTCCGATCGCCCGCACGAGGATTCGCCCGCCGCTCATCAGGGTCTGCAGGCCCTGTTCCGGATCATCGGAGTCGGCGAACTGGAACGTCATCTGGGCCGCCGTTCCCAACGCACATCCGTCGGATTCCACGCCGCCCTCGGGGCACGGCGGCGTGTCCAAGCTGGAGTCGCAGGCTGGTCCGTTGCAGGCGAACCAGGCGAAGGACAGGTCCTCGACGGGGACGGGACCCTCGGTGTTGGCGACCATCACCGACGCTCGGATCTGGTCCAGCGGCATCGCTTCCTGGAACGCGCGACCGTCGGGATCCGGCGGGTCGCTCAACGGACCGAGCTCCGTGACCTGCACGTTCATGCCGAGGTCGAGGACATCGACGACCTGCCACGTGAACGGGATCTCGGGACCACAGCCCGCTCCGCAGATCGCACCCCAGATCGGAAGTGCGAGCGCGACCGAGCGTCGAGTGAGACTCCGGCCCGGCACGTGCGTCAGCGTATCAGGGGTCCGGCGGCCAAAGCGACGACCAGGGACGCAGTGAACGAGCCGGTGTCATGGAGCGCCAGGCAAAGGCGAGGGCGGCGGCGTAGGCGAGCATGATCGCGAGCGGGATGCCGATGGCCGCGCCGATGCCCTGCGGCCACAAGCTCACCGCAAAGGGCACAACGCCGACGAGCAGGGGGGCCATGAAGGGGATCGAGCCTGAGACTCCCAGCGTGGCGTTGCGTGCGACCGAGCCGCTGAGGTCCGGATCGACGGAGCGCAGCAGGGCCAGGCCGGTGGGCAGGGTCCCGGTCGCCATGCCGAACATCATGATGGCGTGTTCGAAGGGCTCTTGAGGGAACGCCCGGCGCGCGAGCCACAGGCACAGGAGCAAGGTGACGACGCCGATGATGAGGGAGATCGCCAGCACCGGTGCGAACCAGCGGCCAAGCACCGCGAGTTGCACCGCGCACAACGCCGCGGTGGTCGTGAAGTCGACGGCGACCACCGCAAGCCGTCCGAGCAGGCGGTCGTGAAACCAGGACTCGCGTCCAAGCGCGCGGGCGCCTCGCCGGACGGCAAGGGCGAACAAGGCCCCGATGACGAAGTGAAAACCCCACGCGGTGGGGACCAGACTCTCGGGCAGCACGAGCACGAGCGCGGAGATGAAGCCGAACACCGCGGCATAGATGACGCCGATCGACACGACCGAGCTGCTCAGTGGCTCCATCGACCCCTGCTCGGTTTGTGTTGCGGTGGCGACTTCGGGCGGTGCCGCTTTGCGCTCGCTCGAGACCCAGCCTGCCCGTCGTGCCCACGCGACGGCCGGGACGCCGAGCACGATGCAGGTGGCGAACCCCGCCGCAGCAAAGGTCAGGCCGAGTTGGGCGCCGTCGACGAATCCGTGCGCTTCCCAAGCGCCGCCCAAGGAGAGGGCCTGCCCGGGTCCTTGAGAGAACCCGAGCATCGGGAGCAGGGAGAAGCCGGGGTGGAGCCCGCCCCACAGCTCCCAGGCCGCAACGACCAGCAGGCCGATCGTGACCTGGATGACGGAGAGGGTGGGGATGGCGATCGCAACCGAGCGGGCGCCGCCGGGCCTCGTGCCGGCGGCCGTTCGCTGAAGTCCGACCGCGATGAAGACCAGCGCGAACCCGTGGTAGACGAGCAGCTCGAGGTCGGGAATCGACAGCGGGATGACGCCAAGCGCGGAGGGCCCCAAGGCCAGCCCGATCGTCCCTGCGATGATGCAGTCCGGGATGCCCAGCCGGCGCAGGGGGGCAATGCGATTTCGCAGTCCAGCCGCCAGAGCCAGCAGAACGGCCACAACCAGCAGATTGACGACGATGCCTGCGTTCCAATGCTGCACGAGCGGCTCAGAGGGTGTTGTGGCCCTTGTTCGAAAGCCTTATAGACTGGCGAAGAGACATGAGTACGCCGTTCAAAGTTGATATCGACGACATGGAGTTCGTGTTCTTCGACCAGTTGCAGGTCGCAGACAAGCTGGGCGCCACCCAACAATACGCCGATATCGACGTCGACACGTACAAGCAGACGTTCGCCGAGGCGAAGAAGCTGGCCGAAGACGTCCTCAGCCCCATCAACGCGGTCGGGGACCGTCAAGGCTGCAAGCTCGACGCCGAGGGAAATGTCACCACGCCCGAGGGCTTCCAGCGAGCCTGGGCCGCGGTCGCCGAGGGTGGCTGGGTTGCACCGTCGGCGAACCCGGACCTCGGCGGCGTGGGCATGCCCAAGGTCGTCGAGGTTGGCACGCTCGAGTTCTTCGTCTCCGCGGCGATGGCGTTCATGATGTACCCCGGCCTGTCGGCGGCGGCCGCACGCATGGTCGAGGCCTACGGGGACGACAGCTACAAGAACGTCGTCGCGACCAAGCTCTTCATGGGCGAGTGGGGCGGAACGATGTGCCTCACCGAGTCGGGCGCTGGAAGCTCCGTCGGAGACAACCGCGCCAAGGCCGTGCCGAGCCCCGACGAGGAGGGCGTCTACCTCCTCGAAGGCGAAAAGATCTTCATCAGCGGCGGAGACCACGACCTCGCCGGCAACATCGTGCACCTGGTGCTGGCCCGGACCCCGGACTCGCCCCAGGGAACCAAGGGGCTCAGCCTTTTCCTCGTGCCCAAGTTCAACTTCGACTTCGAGTCGGGTGAGCTGGGCGAGCGCAACGGCGCCAAGGTCGTCGGCATCGAGCACAAGATGGGCATCAACGGCTCGGCGACCTGCACGATCGCGTTCGGTGCGGAGGGCCCCTGCAAGGGCTGGCTGATCGGCAAGGAGCGCGAGGGCATCACCCAGATGTTCACGATGATGAACGAGGCGCGCATCGGCGTCGCGCTCCAGGGCACCGCGACCTCGGCCGCGTCGTACAACTACTCGCTGCAGTACGCGCGCGAGCGGGTCCAAGGCACGAAGCTCGGCCAGCGAGACAGCGAGGACGGCCGGGTCACCATCCTTGCGCACCCCGACGTCCGTCGGATGTTGATGACGCTGAAGGTCGTCTCCGAGACTTCGCGTTCGGCGTGCATGCGTCTGGCGTTCATGGACGACCAGGTCCGCACCACCGACGACGAAAAGGTCCGCGACCGCCTCGAGGGGCGCTCCGACCTGCTCATCCCGGTCCTCAAAGCCCACCTCACCGACCTGGCCATGGACATGGCGTCGACGGCGGTGCAGGTCTACGGCGGCTACGGCTACACCCAGGAGTATCCGGTGGAGCAGCTGGTCCGTGACGCCAAGATTCAGGCGGTCTACGAGGGAACCAACGGCATCCAGGCCCTCGATCTTCTCGGTCGCAAGATGCGAGTCAAGAACGGCGCGCTGTTCATGGAGTGGCTGGGCGAGGCCCAAGGCGACCTCAAGGCGGGCGCCGAAGAAGGCTTCGAAAACCAGACCGCGCTGCTGGGCAAGGCCATCGGCCAGCTCGGCGCCTGTGCCATGCACCTTGGCAAGGTCGCCGGCGGTGGCGACATCGACGGCGCGTTCGTGCACGCGGTCCCGTTCCTGCGGGCCTTCGGCACCGTCCTGCTCGGGATGGAAGCGCTCGACCAGGCCCGCGTCGCCAAGCGTCAGCTCGACGGCGGCAAGGAGACCAACCTGCTCAAGGGCAAGCTGGCCAACCTCGACTTCTACGTCGCGCACCTGCTTCCCGCTGCGATCGCCTACGCGAAGACGGTGCAAAGCGGTGACCGCAGCTGCATGGACGAATACCTGTTCGCAGCGGAGTAGGGTCATCTCTGCCATCTCGAAGCCTCCGGCCCCGCACTCGATGGTGCGGCGCGGAGGCTTTGTCGTTTCGCGATGGACCGAGCCGCAAGACTCGACGCCGGCGCTGGCCGCTGGCAGGGTTGGTCGGTGACGCCCGACGACGAGCGCTATATGGAGGAGGCGCTTCGCATCGCCGAGGCCGCGGCTGCGGCAGGCGACGTCCCGGTCGGTGCGGTTGTCGTGCTCGACGGCGTGATCATCGGTCGCGGCGGCAACCGTCGTGAAGTGGACGCCGACCCCACCGGCCACGCGGAGATCATCGCGCTTCGAGAGGCCTGCCGGACGATGAAGCGGTGGCGGGTCGACGGCGCAACCTTGTACGTGACGCTGGAGCCATGCCCCATGTGCGCGGGCACGCTGGTCAACGCCCGCGTGGCCCGGCTGGTGTACGGCGCGAGCGATCCGAAGGCAGGTGCGGTTCGATCGCTGTACGAGCTCTGCGACGACCCGCGCCTCAACCACCGCATGGACATCACCTCCGGGGTGTTCGCAGAGAGGTGCGCGGACCAGCTGCGGAGCTTTTTTCGAGCTGCGCGCGCCAAGCACAAGGCCCGCGCGATAAAGTGATCGCCGTGGCTCGGGATCTGACTGCGGAAGCCGAGGCGGTGCAGACGATGCTCGCGCGGGCACGGCTGAGCATCGATGACACGCAGTCCGGCCGGACGTGTTTTCTGTCCCACCTTGGCGCGCAAGAGCGGCTCTCGCCAGGCGCCTGGATGGGGCATCGCGATCTTCTCTACGGCCTGGCGCTCGCGAACCTCTCCCCGGCCCAGCGCACCTCGCTCGCCCGGGCGATCCTGGTCGACCACGGCCGCGAGTTTGGCGTGGGACGGCTCAGCCTTCAGACGCTGGCCTCGGGCCTGCCGCTGGGGGGCTCATCGCTGCTGATGCAGCCTCGCACCGGAGGGACGTCGTGCCTCTATACATGGGCACTGGGTCCCGGCGCGACCCCGGCTTCCTGCGACTGGTTGCTACTGCGGGCCAGCCCGGAGTGGGCGGTCGAACCCACGCCCAAGAAGTTCAGCGCGCGCGGCATCCAGTTGCTCACGCAGCTCGGCGGTGAGGTCCTCTTGCTCGTGGACACGGCGGTCGGGGCCCTTCAGGTGGCCCAAGCATGCGCGGGTACGATTCGCATCGCGGCCCATCCCCGCTTCAGCCCGCACATCGAGGCTCTCGATCCCGAGGCCGCGGTGTTGCTGTGGCCGCACGACGCCTTGGACGGGGCAGGCCTGCGGCGTCACGAGGTTGTCGCGGTTGCGCTCATCGACGCGCCCGAGCCGGTGCGAACCGATCTCCGGTCTTGGATGAAGCGTCAGGGTGGCGACCGAGACATCGAGACCGTCGATCTCAGCTGTCCCGGCCGTATGGACCGCGAGGGCCTGCTCGCGTTTTGGCGCGGGTGCGGCAAGCCGGCCGTGTTTCTCACCGGGGACCCGGAATGGACCTCGTGTGGCGCCGCGTGGCTGCGAAGCCTTGGGGCCGACGTTGTGGTGCACGGCGAGGCGACGCAGCTCTCACTGCTGTGACCCCCTCGGATGTTCGCGTGAACACTCGCACAGCACCTGCTGCCGCACCGTTCCGGCCCCTGGGTCACTACCCCTGCGAGTGGTCCGGGTCGGGACGCCGACTCGGGGCGTCAGTCTCTTGGATCCAAACGACGGCGATCGTTACACTCGGGGTTCACGTGGCAGAGAACCCCACTCCCAGGATCCCTCCACTGTCGCCCGCGCTCGCGGGCCTCGCAGCTGCCGCGTCTTCCTTCTACATCGCGCTCGTCCTGGGCGGCGAAGCGGTGGGGGCGGCTACGGTCGCAGGGGTGGCCTCGCTCGCGGCCGCAGGCGCGTCGTGGATGATCGCGGGCGAGCTGCAAGCGGCACTTGGCGCAGTCTCCCAAGGCGAGAAGCAGCTCCGCGAAAGCAACGCGGAACTCAAGGCTCTGCAAGCTCAGCCATCGGGCGAGACGGCGGAGCTGGATCGACTTCGCAGAGAACTCGACGCCGCGAAGAAATCCGCCAAAGAACATGAGGTCTCCGCCGACGCCGCGAGGGCCGAGGCGCAGCGCAACGCGGAGGCTCTCACGGCCAAGACCGCTGAACTCGCTGAGGCCGGCGACGCGGCGGCGGCCACCGGCGGGGAGATCGAAGCGCCCGTGCCGAAGGTCGCGGCCAGCATCGCGCCCGAGGCGATCGACGGCCTCGAGCGACAGCTCGGCGATGCGATGGGCAACCTCGACGAGACCCGCTCGGCGATGGACAACATCGATCAGGGCCTCAAGGGAATCTCCGAGAGCGTCGAGCTGCTCGCCTCCAACGCCGAAGAGAGCTCCAGCTCCATCCTGGAGATGGCTGCGGCCAACGACGAGGTCGCAGAGTCGATGTTCAACCTCGCGGCGTCGGTGCAGCAGACGGCGACCTCGATCGAGGAGATGACCTTCTCGGTCAAAGAGGTCGCCAAGAACATCGAGGCGCTCTCCAGCACCGCAGAGGAAACCTCCTCCGCCATGAACGAGATGGACATCTCGATTCAACAGGTCGAGAACAACGCCAACGAGACGGCGCAGCTCTCGGAGGAAGTTGTCTGGGCAGCCGAGGGCGGCGTCGATGCGATCAACCAGACCATCGAGGTGATCAACATGATCAAGCTGTCGTCGGCCGACGCCGTCAGCGTGATCTCGAGCCTCGGCGGACGCATCGAGGAGATCGGCAAGATCCTCAGCGTGATCGACGACGTCTCCGAGCAGACCAACCTGCTCGCCCTCAACGCGGCGATCATCGCGGCTCAGGCCGGCGAACACGGCAAGGGCTTTGCCGTCGTGGCCGACGAGATCAAGGACCTCGCCGAGCGGTCCGCGACCTCCACGAAAGAGATCGCTGAGATCATCAAGTCGGTTCAGCGAGAGAGTCGCAACGCGGTGCTCGTGGTCCAGCGCTCCTCCAAGAGCGTCGATGATGGCGTCCGCGTCAGCCACCAAGCGGAGGACGCTCTCAAGCGAATCTCCGATGCGGCCCGCCGCGCCACGCAGATGGTGCGGGAGATCGCGCGCGCCACCGTCGAGCAGACCAAGGGCTCCAAGCAGGTCACCGACGCGATCAACGTGGTCGCCACGACGGTTCAGCAGGTCGCGACAGCCACCGCAGAGCAGGCCCGCGGTGCTGAGCAGATCATGCGCTCGGCCGAGAAGATGAAGGCCATCACCCGGCACGTGGAACGCTCCACCCAGGAGCAGACCCGCGGTAGTCGCCAGATCACCCGCGCGATCGAGTCGATCAGCGAGATGGTCAACCAGCTCCACGACGCGCACCGGACCCAGATGGACTCGGTTCGCACCGCGATCGAACGGCTCTCTCAGCTCGAGAACGCCACCGACGCCCAGCGGGCACAGCTCCAGGCGTTGCGCGAAGCGATGTCCTGAGCCCCCAACTCGGCCCTCTCTTGCGGGGCGGCGGGCGCAACCGGCGCGGCATCGAAAGGTTCGGTGTCGCGTTTTTCGTCGTGTTCCTGGCAGATCGGGCAGGCGCCCTACGCTCTCGGCTCTCGCTCGGCTGTGCGAGCGCTGCTATTGTGCCTGCGTGTCCGTATTCGGCATCGGCCCCATGGAGATGGTCGTCGTCGCGGTTGTGGCTCTCATGCTGTTCAACCCCCGCGAACTGCCCAAGATGCTTCGCAGCTTGGCGAAGTTCTGGGGGCAACTGCGAGCCACTGCCGACGAGTTCAAGGACACGATCATGACCGCCGATGGGGTCGATGAGATCCAAGAGCTGGTCAAGGGAACCAAGGGCCAGATCCGCCAGGTCGAGACCGATGCGCGGCGCGAGCTGATGAAAGCCCGCGCCGAGATGCGCAAGGCTCAGCAGAAGCTTCTCAAGGCCAACCAAGCCAAGCTCGAGAAGCAGACCCGCGAGCGCGATGCGGAGAAAGCGGAGCCGGCCAAAGGATCGAGCGTCGACGACTCCGAAGCCGCTCACGGAGACCACGGAGACCACGCCCATGGTCACGACGATGCTCCGGTGGCCGCTCGGGCCCCCCACGATCATGGCCACGATCATGGTCATGACGACGGTCACGGTCACGATGACGGTCATGCTCATGACCACGACGACGGTCACGGGCATCATCATCATCATGGTCACGGTGGGTCGCCGGGGCCTGGATCCGACGACGCGCCCGTCGCAGCGACGCCTCCTCATGAGTCGAAGCGTCCCGCGGTCCCCAAGCCTCCCGCGCTGTCCAGTGACGCCACGGCCCAGGCCACAGCGGCGAAAGCGGCCGCGACCAAAGCGGCCACCGCGGCTGCTGTCGCTTCCGCATCCGCTGCGACCGCGGCGGCGACCGAGGGCGTCGAGCCCACCGGCGGCGCCGATGATGATGCGCACAACCAGGGCGCGGCCTGACGCCGGCCACCGACGGACAGGAATGCAACCGCGTGGCTGACAAGACCGACGAAGAAGAAGAGTCCGGTGCCGTAACGCCCGAGGACGACGTGCCGATGTCGTTCTTCGACCACCTCAACGAGCTCCGCAAGCGGCTCGTTCGGTCCGCGTTCGGCATCGTGATCGCGTTTATCGTCTGCTACGTCTTTGTCGGCGAGCTCCGCACCATCATGCTGGTGCCGTTCTACGACTCGTGGGTCTCGGTGGGCCTCGAGGGGAAGGCTCAGCTTCAGGCCCTCAGCGCGCTCGAGACCTTCCTGACCGACCTTCGGATCGCCGTCATTGTGGCGATCTTCATCGCCGGCCCGATCGTCTTCTACCAAATGTGGATGTTCATCGCGCCGGGCCTGTATCGGAGCGAGCGCAACTTGGTCGTCCCGTTCGTGGCGACCAGTGCGGTGATGTTCTTGGGTGGCGGCGTGTTCTGCTACTACTTCGTCGTTCCGGTCGCGACGGACTTCTTCCTTCAGTACTCGCTCGACACGGCAGCGGGTGGTGACGCGGCGGTTGCCATCACGCCGAACTTCACCTACCAGAGCTACGTTCAGTACGAGACCAGGCTTCTTCTGGGCTTCGGCGCGATGTTCGAGTTCCCGCTGGGCGTCTACTTCCTGACCAAGGCCGGGGTGATCACCCACAAGACCCTGCTGCGTCACTGGAAGCTGATGACGCTCATCTTCTTCATCGCCGGGGCTCTGCTCACGCCGCCCGAGCCGGTGACCCAGGTGTTGATGGCCGCGCCGATGATCGGGCTGTTCTGGGCGAGCGTTGGCGTTGCGTTTGTGGTCAGCAAAGACGAGCGGGAGCGGATCGACCGTCTCGAGACCGAGCTGGCCGAGATGGACGACGACGAGTCGGACGACTCGATCGACCCCGACGACGACTGAACGCGCAAGATCTTCGCGGCCCCGCCTGTGAGCGGGCCGTGAGAAGAGGCCCCCCAAAAAACCTGCCCAGGGGGGTTTGAACCGCGCACGAGCTTGCCTATGCTCCTGCGCATGTTCGGGTTCGCACGACTCCCGCAGCTTGCGCTTGTGACGGCTTCTCTTGCTGCACTCCTGGTTCAGTCCGGATGCACGTGTGGCTCAGGGCCGTACCAAGGCGACTACTACGACGGCGACCGTCCCGGCTCGGTGAAGAACTTCAAGTTCGTCGAGAGCGAGAAGGTCGATCCGAAGATCGCCGGTTGTGCCGATGGTCAGCGGGAGGGCTTCGCCGACATCGAGAAGAACCCTCGCGTCGCCGGATGCATGGGCAAGTGGAAGGAGAGCAAGTCGCTTCGCGAGGAGCCGACCGGCAAGGCTTGTGGAGATGACGGCGAGGAGTGCGGATCACCGGCAGACGTTTGCGCTCCGGGCTGGCACGTGTGCGGCTCCGAAGGCAAAGGCGAGGACCTCAAGACTCGCGCCACCCAGAAAGAGTGCGATGCCGCGGGACCGGGACGGTTCAACGCCGCGATCAGCCACTCGCCGACGGACGAGATCGATCCGTGCCCGCGCATCACGAAGAACACCGACCTGCCCTGCGTGCAGGCCGGCATCGGCGCCGAGCCCGTGTGCTGCGGCAACGACTGCCTCTCGGGCAAGTGCAAGGACGCGGTCTGGAAGGGCAAGACCCGAATCTCCCGCGGAACGACCGAGGGATGCGGGGCCATGACCTCCGATCGTAACGGTGGCATCTTGTGCTGCTACGACGGCGAAGACGCTCCCAGCGCGGCTGTGGCCGGCGAAGAGGCGAAAGCCGAGGGCGGCGAAGAAGCGAAAGCCGAAGGCGGCGAAGAGGCGAAGGCCGAAGGCGGCGAAGAAGCGAAGGCCGAAGGCGGCGAGGCTGACAAGGCGGCCGAAGGTGGCGAGGCGAAGCCCGCCGAGGGCAAGGCGGAGGCAAAGCCCGCCGAGGGCAAGGCCGACGACAAGGCCGAGGCGAAGCCCGCAGAGGGCAAGGCCGACGCCAAGAAGGCCGGCTAGTTGGCGATTGCGCCCGACGTCGCGAGGCTGATGTAGTGGTCGAGCGACGTCTTCGGCGGTCGTCCAACTTCGACAACCGGGCTGGTGACCACGTCGGTGTGGTTGCCGAAGAACTTGAGTCGCTCGCCGATCCAGGTCGCATCGTTGCCATGCACCGGGACCATGACCGTGTGGAGCCTCAGGGCGGCATGGTCGCGGTACCAGCGACCGCTCTTGCGGTCCCGGACCCCGACGCACTCATCGCGACGCAGGTGGTACTCGGTGTGGCGCGTGACGAAGATGCGGTGACGGCGACGCTCGATGCCCATGGAGCGAGCCTGCCGATCGCGCGCGGGACCGCCAAAAAACGCGCTGCGCTGGCCACCGTGACCCCCCGATCTTCGCCCCAATCGTGCTGCGCGGTGCCCGGCCGGCGCATCGCCTGCTAAGCTGTGCAGGTGGCGCGCCGTAGCAGGCTGAGGAAGAACGCCCGGCCGAGGTCGACTGATGTCCAATAATCCGTTTGCCTCGTTGCCCAAGTTTGGCCGGGGTTCGTTTGCGATCTTCCTGGTCGCGGCGGTGCTCTCCGCGATGCTCGGCGACCAACCGGTGGCGCACCAGTTGGTGCTGTTGCCCGGGGATGTGCTGTCCGGCCGGGAGTTGTGGACTCCGATCACGGCCAACTTCATGTTTCCGAACAACGAGCTGATCGGCTTGTTGGGCACAGGGTTCGCGCAATGGTTCATTGGGAGCCAGCTCGAAGCCTTCTGGGGTACCAAGAAGTACGTCACCCTGGTTCTCAGCGCGGGCGTTGCGGGCTACGTCGCGGCGGTCTTGGTCGGCGCCTTGAGTACAACGGCGGCCGGCATCGAGGTCGGTGGCAGTGTGCCGATGGATCTGGCCGCGATCACGGCGTTCGGGTTTGTGTTCGCGAACCGTCAGCTCCGCCTTCTGGCGTCGCTGCCGCTGAGCGTCAAGGGGTTCGCTTTGCTCCTCGTGGGGCTCTCGCTCGTCATCCCGCTGCTTCGTGGAAGCCCTTGGCCGACCATCGTCCCGCTCCTGGTTGCGGTGGCGGTCGCGGCGGCGGCAGTCACGCAGCCCTGGCGTCGGTTGCGGGATTCGGGCAAGCTCCGGGGGCCCGTGAAGGCCAAAAAGCGCCATCTAAAGGTCGTGGGGCCGGACTCGAAGCTGCTGAACTGAGCCGTCGGCCACGAACAGGAACTCCATCTTGGTGACCAAACGCGAGCCCAGCGAAACGGGCATGACCACCACGTTCTTCGCGGCTGAGCACACGCACAAGCAGCTCCGCCGGGTGATGCTGCGTGTGACGGACGGTCCTGACAAAGGGGCGCAGCTCACCGTTGCACGCTCTCGAATCACGATCGGGCGCAGCGCGGTCAACGACCTTGCGCTGTCCGACACCTCGGTCAGCGGGACTCACGCAGAGCTCATCATCGGCGAGGACGGCGTGCACGTGCACGACCTCGACAGCACCAACGGGACCTTCATCGGGTCGGTCCGGGTCCGCGAGGCATGGATCGAGCCAGGCTCGATGCTCAAGGTCGGCAAGACCGAGGTCGAGCTGCTCTCGGCCGACGAGGTTCAGATCCCGATCTCGGGCGAGGACCACTTCGGTGCCTTGGATGGCAAGAGCCCCGCGATGCGCGAAGTGTTCGCGGTCCTCGAGCGGGTCGCGCCCACCGAGATGAGCGTGCTGATCCACGGCGAAACGGGCAGCGGCAAGGAGCTGGTCGCCCGAGCGCTGCACGACGAATCCCATCGCGAGAAACATCCGTTCGTTGTTCTCGATTGCGGGTCGCTGCCACGCGAACTCGCCGAGGCTGCGATTCTCGGTCACAAGAAGGGCTCCTTCACCGGAGCGGTCAGCGATCGCGCCGGCTGTTTTGAAGAAGCCGACGGAGGCACGCTGTTCCTCGATGAGATTGGGGAGCTTCCGTTGGACCTTCAGCCCAAGCTGCTGCGAGTTCTCGACCGACGCGAAGTTCAGCGCATCGGTGAGAGCCAGGTCCGGCAGGTCGATGTTCGGGTCGTCGCCGCCACGCACCGCGATCTGCGGATGATGGTCGGCCAAGGCCAGTTCCGCGAGGACTTGTACTTCCGTCTGTCGGTCATGGGCGTGGAGCTGCCTCCGTTGCGCAAGCGTGGGGACGATGTCGTGATGTTGGCCGAGAAGTTCCTCGAGGACTTCGTTCGCAGCTACCCCAGGCCGGTCACCAAACCGCGTCTCAACGACGCCGCCCGAGAGGCGCTCGCAGCCGAGCAGTTTCCGGGCAACGTCCGTCAGCTGAAGAACATCATCCAGCGTGCGGCACACCTCTGCCGCGACAGCGTCATCGAGCCCAGTGACCTCCACATCGGTCGTCGCGAGCAATCCGTCAGTCCGGCGCCTGCCGATGCGGCACCGTCCACCGGCGGCATCGATCCTGCGTTGTTCGACACGCCGTTCAAGGAAGCCAAGCAGCACATGGTCGACTCGTTCGAACGCGCCTACTTCGGCAAGCTGCTCGAGAAGACCGATGGCAACCTCAGCCGCGCCTCGGCCGAGGCGGGCATCACCCGTTACTACCTCCGTGAGCTGCTCAAGCGGCTCGGAATGCACAAGAGCCAGACCGATGCGAGCTGACCGTACTCCTTTCGCGGCCACGAGACGCTGGTCTCGAGGCCCCTCGAGATGGGCCGCGAGCGCGATGTCTGTGATTGTGGGCCTGTGGATTGCAGCCTCGGTCACGGCCTGCAACGAAGAGCCTGCCCCGGTCGCCGCGGCCAAGCAGTTTGCAGCCGCGGTCCGGTCGCGGGACACCGAGGCGCTGCTCGAGACGGTCGACCAAAAAACGCTGGCCTACGTCGAGCACTCGGCGGAGCGGGCGAGCGATCAGATCGGTGGCCGCCGAAGCGTCAGTCCCTCCGAGATGCTGCAGGTCGTCGATGTCGATGGACGCTTTGCGGTTGCCAAAGCCGAGCTTCTGTCCGAAGCCGGAGACGCGGCGAGCGTCAAACTCATCGGGGCCGATGGCACCGAACATCAGGTCCAGCTCGTGTTCGAGGACGGCGCGTGGAAGGTCTCGTTGCCCACTCCGCCCGCTCCCGCTGGGGTTCAACAAACGCCGCCCAACGGATCTCTCGATGAGTGACGCAGAATCCTCCTCCTCCTCCTCTGCGCGCGAGTCGGCCGAGGTCGCTGAGACAGACATGTCCAGTGCGTCGAAGGACCCCGGAGGTCCGGTCGAAGCCGCGACGTCGCGCGCGGACGGTCCCACGGCCTCCGTTCTCCCCACGCGAGGCCTTCGCATTGCGCGGGCCGTACTCGCACCCGTATTGGTCCTCGGCGCAGTTGGGGTGCACTTCGCAGTCAACGTGCCGGACGAGAAGGTCGTCATGCCCAAGAAGGACAAGTCCAAGCCCAAGCGGGCCGGCCGTCGTTCGAAGGCTCAGGCCGCGGAGCGGACGCCGGAGCAGATGGATGCTGCGTGGGAGCGCTGGAAGGACGAGCGCTACGATAGTGAGACGATCAAGGGCAAATGGGGGCGGCGGATGCAGTCCACCGTCAATAAGGCGGTGGTCGTTGCCCGCAAAGAAGCCTTCAAAGGGGCTCCCGAGGACCCCCGAGTCGTTGTGAGCGGGACGCAGTGCCGCACCGTTCGCTGCAGCTTCATCCTTCGCTCTCCCTATGAGCACGAGCCCGCGCTGGTGGTCGAGGCGCTCAAGCGTCAGACCTACGACGATGAGCCGCTGTGGCGGATGGTGAAGGCGGTGCCCACCGATCCTCCGAACAAGCACTCCCCCAAGAAGGACCACTACCTTCGGGTCACGATCGGGGTGTCGTTGGACTTCATCGACACCCGCGACATCGAGTTTGAGGGTGGGGACGATGAGGCGAAGCCGTCGGTCCCGGTCGGCCACAAGGCACCGGAGCTGAAGCCCGCGCCCGCTGAGACCGCCAAGCCGGCCCCCGGCAATCAGTGAGCGTCTCTTTGAGGCGGTCCCGCCGGCGAGACCGCGTGGCTTAGAAGCGGCCTTGGCCGCCGATCATGGCGCCACCACGCATCGGGCCACCCGACAGACGGAAGCGCTGCGACTGCGCAGAGGTCGAGTCGGAGTCCTTGTTCCTGTGAACGAACATCAGGGTGGTGAACACGATGGTGGAGATGCCGCCCACGACCGCAACCGCGGCTCCAGCAATGTTCACGTTCCGTCCGCCGACGAACGACTGGCACGCGAAGGATCCTTCCTGGTCGTCGACCGCTTTGGGATCCTGCTTCAGGATGTCGCGGCAGTAGGCGATGGACTCCACGCCAGGAGCCGCGTCGTTGTCACGCGCGATCGCGGCGATGACCTTATCTTCGTGCTTCTGCTTGTAGTACCACCAGCCAGCGATACTCGCGGCCGTACCGAGCACCACCACCCCCGCGCTGACGCCGAGCCCAACCTTCTTCCACGTCGGGCGGGGTTTGTAGGGCCCCCAGATGTACCGATCGTCGGTCGCCTCGTCCTCCAACGGAGCGTCGTTCTCAGTCTGGAGGTTCTCGGCGGGCGTCGCTGCAACGACGGCGCTGTCGGCCTGCGGATACAGGCTGTTGACGACCTCGGTCGCGGTCGCGTCGACGTTGCCCGCCGCGAGAGCCTCGGCATCGAAGGGGAGGGTGCCTTGGGCCTCGACTTGTCCGGTGGTCACGTCGAGCACGCTGATCTCGACGACGTAGCTTCCGCCCGACTTTTTCAGGCTGCCGTAGACGAGCTTTTGTGCTTCGAGGGCTCCGCCTGCTTCGGTCATGCATGCGGTGTCTTCCTCGCTCGAGCAGTCGAGCGTGAGGATGACTTCTTCGAGCGTGAGTTCCTGGCCGCCGGACATCTCCCGCTCCGCGAACGCCGAGCGCAGGGACGTGGTGAGTCGCTCGCCGGCTTTCGTGTCCTCGCTGCGCAGCCCCAGCACGCTGGTGACCGCCGGCTCGGCGTCCATGCTGGCCATGGAGGCCATCACTGCGCTGACTCCTGCGGGGGGCAGCTGGGCATGCGCCGCCACGGGGGCAAACGAAGCAAGGCTGGCGCACAGGAGGGAAGCGAAGAGCGGGCGCGAGTTCATGATGAGGCGGGGCCGAGGCCCAACCAACAGTTGCATGGTGCGCTGCGAGAGAAAAGGGGCTCGCGTTTTGCGCCAATTCGGCGCGCGGTCTATCGTGCTCACGCGTGGAAGCAAGCTCCGACGAAGCCGCGACCGAAGAACCCTCCGCGCGTGTTCAGCTGCGCAACTCGTTGGCCGCACGCATCTCGGTTCTTGTCCTGATCATGCTCCTGGCGGCCGCTGCTTCTGCGGTCGTGATGATCGCTCAGCTGCGGTCGCTTCAGGCCAGCTTCGACCGCCAGACCGAGGTCTACGTGGTGTTCAACCAGCGGCTGGCGGCCGCGCACGTTCAGGCCGTCCGTGTGCGCGAGCAGGTCCGGACGCACCAAACCCAGGCCGTGGACACCCTCGACGACGCGTTCCTGTCCAACGTGTCCATCGCGCTTCGTGCGCGCAGCACGAGTGTTGTCGCTGCGCGCGAGCCGGTCGACACGACGCTGCTGGAACCGTCTGCATTTGGCGAGGGGCAGCTCCATGCGTTGCAGGAGATTCAGCATTCGCTCGACCAGCTGCAGGAACTCGTGGTCAACGATGAGCTGGCCACACCGACCGAGGTGCTGGTCGACATCCACACCCAGAACCAGATCGACCAGTTGTTCAAGACGCTGGCTGTGCAGTCCGAGACGGCCGTGCAGGAGCTCGATGCCGAGGTGGCCGAAGCTGGAGAGCGGACCGAGCGACGCACGGTGCTGCTGGTGGGGGCCGTCGCGGTGCTGGGTGCTCTGGCGACCGCTGGCCTGTTTCTGACGCTTCGACCGCTGCGGCAGCTGACGCAGAAGGTTCGAGACCTGGCCCGCGGCGATTGGTCCCAGCGCGTAGAGATCGATGGGGGGCAGCGCAGCGATGAGGTCAGTCAGCTCGCGGCAGAGTTCAACCAGATGGCCGCTGCGCTCGAGGAACGCGAACGGAGGCTGCTGCGCGGTGAGCGTTTGGCCGCTGCCGGGCAGCTTGCCGCCCAGATCACCCACGAGATCCGCAACCCGCTGTCGAGCGTGGCGCTGAACGTCGAGTTGCTCGAGGATGAGATCGAAGCCGCGAGTCCCGAGGCACGGAGTCTGCTCGGGTCGATCACAAAGGAGGTCGATCGGCTCAACACGATCACCGAGGACTACCTTCGGTTTGCAAGGCGCCCGAAGCCCGAGCTGGCACGACTCGATCTGAGCGAGGAGCTCCGCAGTCTGCTGACCTTCCTGCGTCCCGAGGTGGAGCTCGCTGGGGTCACGCTGGAGTCCGCATTCCCGCCGGACGATGTTTGGATCAGCGGGGACGGCAACCAGTTGCGTCAGGTGTTCATGAACCTGATCCGCAATGCACTGGAGGCGGTGGTCGAGCCCGATCGCGAGGAAGCCGCACCGCCTCGGGTTGAGGTGCAGATGCGATGTAAGGGTGGGCGGGTTGTTGTCGTTGTTCGCGACAATGGGCCGGGCATCGACCTGCCTGAGGACGCGCTGGAGCGCATCTTCGAGGCGTTCTACACGCGCAAAGCGCAGGGGACCGGCCTCGGTCTACCGATCGTTCAGGAGATCGTCGTCGACCACGGGGGTTCTGTCCGCGTCGAGGAGACGGGCCCCGGCGGCACGACGTTTCGAATCGAGCTTCCGGCTGCGTCCTAGGGGCTGCGGCGTTCGCACGGTGACCGGAGAGCAGGCTTGCGCTCCCGGGTCACCGTCCGTAAAGTCGGCCCCCGCGTTGACCACGCACACCTACACGGGAAAGACCGCTCTCATGGCACTCGCATCGCGCTTCCGCACTGTTTCGTTGATCCTCGCCACCGCCGCGCTCAGCTCGAGCGTGGCCTGTAGCTTGATCCTCAACCCACGCGACGACGTGCAGCGCTGCGGCAACGTCGACGACTGTGAGACGCCCGAGGACAGCCGGTACGAGGCCGTCTGCATCTCGGACCCCGATGCCGACATCGACACCACGCAGGTCGAGCAGGTTTGTGTCGCGCAGTTCCGGGACGTCAGCTGCGATCCGATGGGCTACGACCAGGATGGAGAGTTCCGAGCGCTGGTCGACTCGCGCGGTTTCAGTGACTACGCCTGCCCGACGGCGAGCGACCCCCCGGTGCCCGGTGTGCGGGGCTGTCCTCCCGAAGACGGGTGTGCAGCCGGCCTCGAGGTCATCGACGGCGTTTGCGACGACCCGACGGCACCGGTTCCGTCGATCAACCTCAACTCGTTCAGCGACCTCGACGCTCAGGACGTCAAGGACCAGTTCTGCCGCGGCTTCTTCTGCGACGAAGAGTATGTCTGCAACTCCACGCTCAACGCCTGTGAGCGCTGTGATCCCAGCAAGCCCTACGGGGAAGGCGGCTGCGGCACGGTCTTCACTCAGGGCACGCAGTCCTGCGTGTACGACAGCGCGTGCGCGGCACCGGACTCGGACGTCAACGAGCCGATCTTCGGCGACTGCGGCTGAGCGCCAGATCCGGTGACCTGGCCCAACCTCGGGCCAGGAGAAACTACGCTTCGCGAAACCAACCCATCGTTGCGCCTGTCCGATAAGGGCAGGAGCAATGATGACGATGAAGCGTAAACAAATCTGTGCGGTCTTGGCCTTCGTGGCCGGTGTGGTCTCCCTCAGCGGATGCGACGCGTTGTTTGGGGATCCCAATGGTGGCGACTGCCACATCAACGCGGACTACGAAATCCGCTGCGAAGGCGACGGGCCAGGACTGCAGACGCCCTAGCAGCCCTCGCTGGCCACTATTGGGCCAGCGTCTCGATGCGGGTCTTCGCAGCCTTGGGGAGCCCGCCGATCTCGAGCGCCCGCTTGGCCATGACCTTGGCTGTGGCCGCATCTCCGGTGTCCGCTGACGCGAGCGCGACAGCGACGAACGTATCCGCGGGGCCTTCCGCACCCTCGAGCCGCTTTGCGGCAGCCTGAGCCAGAACCTTGGCGCGCTTGGTGTTGCCCTTGGTCTTGAGCGCAAGAGCTTGTCCCGCCAGCGCGATGGGATGCAGCGGTGCGATTGCCCGAGCTCGGCGCAACGCAAGCTTGGTGGCGGTGTGGTCCGCTGTGACGACGCCGAGCATCAGAAGACGCCCGGCGGGTTCGAACCCGTCACCGTCGATGGCGAGTGCTGCCGTGAGGTGCCGTTTCTCGTCGTCGGGTCGGTCTTCTTTGCGGGCGAGGTTGGCGAGCATCACAAGCGGCTCGACCGATTCGCGATTGAAGGCGCGCGCCGCCTCGAGGTGCGCTCGGGTGGCGGTGCTCGGGGCGCTCGGGTCCGCGAGTCGAACCAGCATCATGCGCGGCGCAAACCCGTCGCCGTCGCGACCGATCAACTCTTCGAGCGCTGCACGGGCGGCGTCGCGGTCCCCTTTTTCCGCACTCGCGAGAGCCTGCTGAAACAGCGCATCGCGCTCGTCACCTTTGGACGGGTCGGGGGAGGGCTGCCAGCCGGAGAACACACTGTCCAGCTCGGCGAAGAACCAAGCCTCGAACTCGTCTTCGACTTGGGACAACGGCTTGCCAAGGTGCGCCTTCATGAGCGCCTCGGTGTGCTTGCCCGCGGCGTAACCCTTGAGCATCGCGATGAGCTTGTCGCGGCCATAGGTGCTCCCCAGGTAGCGGATCGCGTACGCGGCGGTGGCGTAGGCGACCTCCATCATCTGGGGGCTCTCCGCGCGAATGAACGCGAGTTCGAGCTCACTGAGCCGGCGCAGCTTGCCGGCGCCGCGAGCCGCGACGAGAAGCTGTGCGCTCTCTCGGGCAAACGCAGGATCAGCTTGCTCGGACTCCCACTCGCTGAGGCCCTCGGTGAACCAGCGCGGGACCCGGCCCTTGCTCAGCCGAATCGCGTACACGTGCCCGAGCTCGTGACGGATCACGTTGTCGATGTTGAACCGCCCGGCGTAGGGCCCGATGAACGTGATGACCGGGCCAAAACAAACCGCGACGGCACCGAGGCTTGGAACACCGACGGTGCGAATGGAGAAGTCGCTGGGGTCGGAGAAAAACTCGAGCCGGAGCTCGCCCGCTTTGGTGTGATAGGCAGCATCCAGAGCATCGCGAGAGCTTCGGGTGGACTCGACGAGGACCGGCTCGATGAGGTCGCGGTCGTCGTTGGGTAGCCGCAGGACCAGATCGCCGACCTTGCGCTCGCCGTAGAGCTTGTCGATGCGCTCGTCGTACAGGTCGAGTGTGTTGCGGGTCCGCTCGTTGAACGGGTCTTTCGCCCACGCCTGTTCGAGCAGTTCGCGAGCGAGGGTCTCCTTGCCGAGCCGGAGCAGGTTGAGCGCTCGCGCTGCCACGACGGCGGGGTCCTTGGGCGCGCGGGTGAGACCGTCGACGAGGATGACGTCGATCTCGGGATACAGGTGCAGGAACCCCAGGACGTCGGCCAATTCCTTGTAGTACAGGCCGTTGTGGGGGTTGACGGCCAACGCGGCGTCGCGCCAGCGGGTGTAGCCGGCGTCGTCATCGTGGACGATCGCCAACGCGGCCATGACCGCAAGACCGCTGGTGTGACTGGGGTTGCGGGCCAAGACGTGCTCTTCGATGCGAGAGCGGGCTTCGTCGCGGCGGCCCTCGATGAGCGCGATGCGAGCGAGCACGGCGTGGGCGTCCGGATGCGCGGGATCGACTTGCAGGGCCTCCTGGGCGAGGCGTGTGGCGACGGCAAAGGCGAGGTTGTCGACGTGGACCCGTGCGGAGCCGGCCAGGGCATCGGGGTGCCATGCGTCGCGGCCCTCGAGAAGGAGGGCGTAGGTCTGCAGCGCGTCCTGGGCCGCGTACTTCTCCCTGAACATGTCGGCGCGACGCAGAACGATCGCTTCGAGGTCCCAGCCTGCAGGGGCATTGGCACCGGCGAGCTCCTCGGCTTCCCCGAACACCATGTTGGCATCCTTGAGGGCGCCTTTGGTCCCGCGGCCCAGCGCGGCCTGAGCCACCGCGAAGAGGTCCCCCTGTGTCTTGGCGCGGTCGGCTTCGTAGTCGTCGTACAGCCCGTTCATCAACGACTTGGTGCCAGCGTCGTCGCGTTTGCCCCGGGCAACCTCGATGGTGACCAGGTCGCCGCGCAGGGCCATCGAGTTGGGGTTCTTTTTTGCCGCGTCGCGAAGCATCGCCGCGGCTTCCTTGAGCTTGCCTTCGCGTACCAGCGACTCTGCGCTCAAACGAGTGGCGGTGACGTCTTTGCCGATCTGCGTCCGCAGGGCGTCCCGCGCGGCCGCGGTGTTGCCGAGCAACAGGTGCGCCCGCGCGAGGGCATGCAGAGCATCGGTGTCGTCCGGGTGGTCGGTCACAAACCCGGCGAGGAAGTCGCGTCCGCCCTCGGGGTTGCCGTGGGTGACCGCTTCCACGGCGGCGTCGCGGGACTCGACGGCGACGGGCTCGGGCCGAGTCCGGGGTTCGGCCGACTGGAGGCTGCCCGCCTCGTCGTGACCCCCGTAGGCCGCCGATGTATCGCCGAGGGGCTCGGGCTGTGCGGGGCCCGCACTGTGTGGTGTGGCATCCGTCGGCGGAGTCGAAACGGGTTTTTGCTCGCACCCCCCCGGACCGACGAGCGCGAGGCCTAAGAGCACCGAGGACCGAAACCGCCGTAACGCCATCCTCGAGCCAGTGTGGAATCGGCCCTGCAGTCTGTCAAACAGGCCCGGTCGCGGTGCTATGATCGGCTCAATGGCGCAAAGCTCCACGGCCGATAGCGACATGGCCTATCCCGCCGACGTCTACGAGACGTTCGACGCGTTCATGCAGCAGGTCATCAAGGATGTCTACGAGACCGGCGCCAAGCGAGCCGAGTTCGTCGCCCTGGTGATCGCGTCCGGGGAGGTCCTTCAGATGGCCTGGGGTCGCTTGCGCAAGAGCGGCATCAAGGAACTCGCGATGGGGGCGGCCGGAGCGTTCGCCTTGCGGATGGGGCTGAAGTACCTGCTTGGGGGTCCGCTGGGCATGATTCTCACCGGTTTCACCGCGGCCACGCTGATCTCGTTCTTTTGGTCGAATCAGCGCGAGGTGATGGCCCGGGTGCCCACCTACAAGAAGTTTCTGCACGACGCGAAAGACAAGTTCGAGGACATCCAGGCCCGCTACCGCGACGGTCGCTATGACGCTGGCGAGCGGGCTCTGCTCGTCGAAGGCCTACTCCGTCGGGTCATCGGCGAGGTCGAGGCACCGCTTCCCGCGGCAGCGAGCACCGAAGAAGACGCTCCAAAAAACGACGTCTGAACCCGCGAGACGACTCCGCATCTCCCACCTCGGCGAGGGCGGAGCCCGAACTTGGAAGGTGCTCCGCGAATCCTACGGATTCACTCGGCACTTCCGTGAATCGCTTCGCGAATCGCTCAACGTGAGCGAAGGGAGCTCCGCTCCCGCAGCGAGGGAAACCGAGAGGTTCCCTTAGAGAACTACGCAGCCGCGCCCATGCGCTTGAGGTGCCCGATGTGTGAGCGCAGCGCGGACCACATCGTTGGCTGGACTCGGTAGGTCACGCCCCGTCGCTCGCACACATCCTTCACCACGGCGCTGAGTCCCGGGTAGTGGATGTGGCAAACCTTCGGGAATAGGTGGTGCTCGATCTGGTAGTTGAGGCCGCCGAGGTACCAAGTCAGGACCGGATTGCCCTGCGAGAAGTTGACCGTGGTGGCGATCTGCTGCTCGGCCCAGCCCATCTCCATGGGCTTGCCCTCGCCGGGCCAGTTGCCGAACTCGGCGGTGTCGTTGCAGTGCGCGAGCTGGAACGTGATGGCCATCGCCACGCCCCACACCCACGCGATCAGCACGTAGAGCCCGAACATGCTCCACGAAGCGCCGTGGATCGACAGCGGGATCACGAGCATCCAGCTGTAGGCGAAGATCTTGCCCAACACGAGCGTCGCGATACCGCGGCGGGTGGGCGGCGGGACGCGCCGGGGTCCAGCGCGCTGCGTGAACAGCCGCTTGAAGTCGTCCACGAACAGCCACTTCGGCGTCATGAAGATGTACAGCAGCCACGAGTACACGAACTGGTAGCGGTGGATGGGGAAGTACGGGTCGGTGCTCGACAGTCGCAGCCACGGCGCCTGACTGATGTCGTCGTCGACCTGCTCCACGTTCGGATACGTGTGGTGCAGGACGTTGTGCTTGTAGTGCCACATGTACGAGCTGCCACCGATCGCGTCGAGCGCGAGCGCAGCGGCACGGCTGACCCATGGGTGGGCGGAGTACGCCCCGTGGCCACCGTCGTGTTGGATCGAAAAGCCGACGCCTGCCAGAGCCAAGCCCATCGAGAACGCGAGCAAGATGAACTGCCACGTCTGCGTCGCGACGAAGAGCATCAGCAGATAGGTCGTGACGACCCACGCCACGATGATGAGACTCTTGACCAGCATGCGGACGCCGCCGTCGCGCGCGATCCCGGTGCGCTCGAAGTATGCCGCGGCCTCATCCCGGATCTCGCGCTGCAGCGCAGGGTCCCCGGTGTATTTGAGAACCGAATTGCAGCCGGCGGGCCTGAGCCACGTGGGTTCGTCGGAACGATCGGGGAGGAGGGCGCGCGCGGGCATGGGCAGGGGCGAAGCGGGGGCAGGGACGAACGCTTCGTGTGTCCGAAGAGAGGAGAGATGCGGCTTCGAGTCGGAGGACCGGCCCGGAGACTAACGGACTGAGCGCCGAACATTCGTGCAAAGACCGCACGGGGCGGGCCGAGCACGTGAGAACGCCACGGCTCCTTGGGCCCGTGTGGACACGGACCGGCGGGAAACCGTGGCGTCGGACTCCAAGATGCGCGGTATTGCTAGGCGTTTTCGGCCAAGAACTTCCGCGTGTACTCGGTGGCCTTGCGATAACTCTCTTGGATCTCGGAGACCAGGTACTTCTCGACCTGTCCACCGACGAGCGGAATCTTCACTTTACACACGCCCTCCCAGACGCGGGCGCACTTGTCGGCCCCCAACTCCTCGACCCGGAACACGCCGTGGTTGTCGACCCGGTCCGCGGCGAAGTTGGGGATGGTCACGATCTTCATGCTGCCACTCGCGGCGGAGAAGTCGTTCTTCTCCACGTAGGTGACGGTGCCTTTGACCATCTTTTGGACGACTTTGGGCGCTTGCCGGTGGGGCGTCAGCTCCTGCTCCCGGATGATGCGAAGGTCTTTGCCTTCGCCGTTGCGCTCGAGCTTGAGCTCCTTGTAGTCGACGTCGATCGCGGGCCAGAGCCCGGCGTTGTACGCCTCGCTGAAGAAGGCCTCCCAGAAGCGGTCGGCGCTCACGTCGAAGGTGTCGCGAATCGTGTACTCCATGCTGCGCTGGCAGAGTGCCGCAAATCCGGGGTCCGTGCACGGCGGTCGCCCGTTGGGGTGCGAGGGCTCTTGGATGTGCGGTCGACGGTTTTTTCTCGGGAAAATGCAATCGATCGGCGGCGTCTGGGTACTTCCACACCAGAAGCCATGAGCACCCCAAAGAAATCCTCCGTCAGCGTCTTCTCCAAACTCACCTCCGCCCTCGCAGCCCTCGTCGGATACGCACCCTCGATGCGCGAAGAGCTGAACGGTGAGCTCCTGTAGACCCCTAACCCTCGTCCTGCTCCGCAGCGGCGGCCGAAGCCCGCGCGCGTAGAGCGGGGTCTCGCAAGAACAGCGCCAGGGCGATGCCCCCCACAATCTCGCCAAACCACAGCGTGGCGATCCGCCCGAGCAGCGTGGCGGCGAGCGCCACCGGCTGCGTCACGCCGCGGATGAGTTCCTTCGTTGCGACCACCAGGCTGCCCTCGGTCGCTCCGAGTCCTCCGGGGAGAAAGCTGAGTGCTCCAACGAGCGTGCCCGCGGACCAAAGAAACGTGCAGGTCGCCAAGCTCGCATCCACGTCCGTGAATCCATCGACGATGAGCCAGTACCCGACACACTCGAGCCCCCACCCGAGCACGCTCAGCACACTGAGCACGAACAGGTAGCGCAGGCGCAGCAGGGTGGTGGTTGACTCCACCAGGCCCTCGGCTTTGTCGACGAAGCGCCCGACCACCGGAAGCTTCCGGCCCAACTCGAGGCACCGCCGCAGCAGGGTCGGGGAGCCCAGGATGACGACGCCTGTGATCACCAGCGCGATCGTGACGCCGACGATCGGCAGGTACTGGGGAAACTGCGCCACGCCCAGGAGGCTCAACAGGACCAACGCGATCAGATCGGTGAGCCGGTCGGCCACGACGATCGGGGCGGTCCGGCTGAACGCCACGCCATCGCTCGACTTGAGGAGCACCGAGCGCAGCACCTCGCCAACCTTGCCCGGCGTCACCGACATGCTCAGGCCGGCGAGGTAGATCATCAGCGAGCGGCCACGGGTGAGGTCTGGCGCATCCTTGCGGACGTCCAGCCAGCCCAGCGCGAGCTCCCACTTCGCAAAGCGCAGCAGATAGTTGGTGGCCGAAGCCGCCAGTGCGGCGCCGAAGACCCACCACGGATAGCCTTCGAGTGTCTCCTGCACTGGGCCGAGATCGAAGTAGATCATCGCCCCGACGTAGAGCACCACGCCCGCGGCTACACCGTAGAGCGTGCGTCGCAGCATCGCGTTCAGGGGCGGCCTCCCAAGCGCGGCCACGAGGACCAGACGCGTCCGAGCTCCCCGGGGACAGCCGGTCCGAGTCGAGTGCGAGGCGCTTGGGGTCGCCACAGCGCTTCGAGTGCGCGTCCGGCCAGGCCGCGCGAACCCGAGGGGCGTCCCGTTGTCGCGGTGGCGCGAGGCCATCGAGCTTGTCCCCCGGGACCCACGCCGCGGATGGCGTGATCGAGACCAGCGCCGCGCGGACTCATGCCCAACCGGTAGGCGAGCCACGGGTCAAACGTCTGCGTCAGCGTTCGAGCCCATGCGGGGTCGGGATGGTCCGTGTGCATGGTGAGGACGCGACCCAGGGGAAGCAGGCTGCGCGCGGTGCCGGATTGCGCGGAGAGGTCCGCCCACCAGGCGCCGTCCACGACGATCGTGATGCTCGCGAAGACGGTGGCCAGCATGCGTGCCGCGACACGCGGGCTTTCTCGTCTCCGGGGTCCGCCGATGTGTCGGTCGACCGCTTGAAGGGCTGCCGTCAGCGGGCCGATGCCCGCTTTCGTTCCGGGGTCGAGTGCTGCGCACGGGACGACGAGGCACCCGTGCCGACCAAACCAATGGGC